>CAXEOD010000173.1:0-1517 GCA_963997805.1 uncultured Candidatus Poseidoniales archaeon | reverse complement strand
GGAAATTTCATGGACGATTGTGAAATATATGCTGATGGGACAGGTGGTTGTTATGCCTATGTTTCATCTTACAATCAGTTTGAAATCTTAGATATTTCAAATCCAAACAACATTACTCTTCTGTCAACTTACTATGCTGAAATTGCAAGAATGATTGACATCAAAGTCACCAAAGATAACAACTGGGTATTGGTTAATCATGAACTAACCAATAGTGAACTTGATCCAATTCCAAATGATGATGACGCAAATAGCGGTACTAATCGCCTAGATGTTATCTATGTTGGAAATAAACTTGAGCCAATAAAGGTGGCAGAATGGAATAATCCACCAGCAGGATTCCACAATCAAGACCTCAATGTCTACTGCGATTGGGAACCATCTAATCCTATGTGGTCGGGTGAAGAGTGTCATCTTTTCTTGTTCGGTGCTGATCCGTATCCAGAGATGATAGAGGGGAGTTCTGGGACTTACTACAAAGGCACACAAATTTTCTATGTTCCTCTTGGTTTTGAGTCTTGGTTACCTACACAAGGTGACGAACAACAAAACCAAAGCCGTGAAATAATTAGGTGGGGTGGTTATTCTCCGAAAATCGATACTACTTGTGGCGGTGCAATTTTCAACCACGACAATGTCTATTCTGTCCATCCGATAACAGGACAGAAACTACTCTACATCTCTTACTGGGGTGCTGGCCTTAGGATGGTGGATGTCTCACCTCCACCACAAGTTCCTGACCCTGAAGGTATCTCATGGCCTCAGAACAATGAGGTTGGTCGCTGGATGGGATGCTCAACTGCTGATGACGGTTGGTATGGCCCAGAAGGTGGTGGCCATGCAGATATGACATCAGAAGAATGGCTTGATGCTAACCAAGGTAATGACAATATCCACTATGCGGTTCCTTACGAACATCTTGTGTGTAATGGGATTAGCGAATACGACCCTGTTGCAACTTTTCCTAAATCCTGCGGTATTGGGCCCGATGACCCAACCTATGGAATCAATTGGAGGCACTACACAATCATTGCTCCTGAATACGGTTCAAATTCAAATCACACAGGATATATTTGGACAATTGATACTACAGATCCAGCAATGCCTTTCCTTGTAAGCAAGTGGCGATTACCGGGTGAAGGTACCTTAGCGAATGGCTCAAAGCACCCACAGCATTACATTCCAGGTGGATACATCTACAGCCCACATAACGGTGATACTGGGACTGGTGGCGAAGTCTACTGGGCACACTATCATGCTGGCACATGGGTTACTGACCACGGCCACATTTGGGAGGACATTGTTTGGGAAAACGGTGTGCCTGAGCCAGAAAGAGGATTCAAGGCTATTTCCAAATTAGGTGAAACAAAAACTAGTGGATATTATCTGAGTGCAGGTCCAACTTGGATAGATGACCCATCATCAACTCTTGAATATGATATGGCCGATTGTTGGGCATCTTGCATGATTCCTTTCAACTGGGGATTACAATACTCAGTATAATCAAGTAACGGCGG
>CAXEOD010000172.1:0-1523 GCA_963997805.1 uncultured Candidatus Poseidoniales archaeon | reverse complement strand
TCAGCTAGTATTGGTAATATTGGATCAATAGTTGCGGTCGTTGTTCTAGTACAGGGATTAGGTTGTTTAATGCTGACTGGTGGCTTCTTATTCTCTGCATTATATTACAATGAAGATAGGAAAACCAAAGAGTCAAAGGGAGAATCTACCACTTGGGCTTGGGTCAACGTCATTTTTGCTGTAATTCTTGTTGTCTGGGGTGCAGTTAGTATCATCAGAATGTTACTTGCTTCTGTATATATGTTGTTAATTTAATAGTGGCAAACCGAATAGGTGAGTGACGCCTCGGGTTGCCTAATGAGCGACCTGTCAGTAGATGAAAGAGGGCGCTACGCACGCCATCTCATCCTACCTGATGTTGGTATAGAAGGCCAGCAGAAATTGAAGGATGCAAGCGTCTGTGTCATTGGTGCAGGCGGCTTGGGCTCGCCTGCACTCCTCTATCTTGCAGCCGCTGGAATAGGCCGCATCGGAATCGTTGATGACGACCTTGTAGACCTAACCAACCTCCAGCGCCAAATCATCCACTCAAACGCTGCCATCGGAGAGTCAAAAGCCGAATCGGCTGCTCGCAGAATATCTGAACTCAATCCCGAAATCACTGTTGAAATCCATAACTGTAGGCTCGGCATTGAAAATGCTCTTGAAATCCTAGCAGACTACGATGTCATCGTTGATGGAGTTGACAACATCCCAACTCGCTACATTATTTCTGACGCATGTGAGATATTAGGGAAACCTTGGGTCTATGGAAGCATTTTCCGATTTGAAGGACAAACCTCTCTATTCAACCACCTTGGAGGGCCCAATTATCGTGACTTATTCCCTGACCCACCACCACCTGAGGCTGTCCCCTCTTGTGCTGAGGCTGGAGTATTAGGTGTATTACCAGGTGTCATCGGGTCTATTCAGGCTACTGAAGTCCTGAAAGTGATTCTTGGAATCGGTGAAACATTATCCGGAAAATTGCTCATATATGATGCGAAAAACATTGATTTTCAAACTCTTAGAGTAGGTGATTTGCCAGCCCGTGAACCGGTAACAAAACTTACACTATTGGATGCATATTGTGAAGCAAAACCTGCTATTGAACCCAACTCTGAAACTTCAGTGCATGTAGAAAGTGGATTGGGCTCTATTCGGCCAGACGAATTTGTTGAAAAATTGAATGAAGGTTGGCAACCATATTTACTAGATGTCCGAGGTGCCAATGAAGCTGAAATTGTCACTCTACCTGGCACCGATGGGCGAATTGAAATCCTTACTTTGATGTCGCGCATGGATGAACTTCCTAAAGACCGCGATATCGTTGTCTATTGCCGCACAGGTGCGCGCTCACTTTCTGCAACTCACGCTATCAAAAATGCTGGGTTTTCTAACGCCATTCTTAATCTCAGCGGGGGAGTCCACGCTTGGTCAGACCTCTTGGATTCCACCGTCCCCAAGTATTGATGGCTGTAAGGTTGAAGGCATCCCTGCTGTACGCTCGTCTTGAATGGCATCTGTCATAGTGGCTGATGAGA
>CAXEOD010000171.1:0-1606 GCA_963997805.1 uncultured Candidatus Poseidoniales archaeon | reverse complement strand
GCAGCGTTAGCAGATGGAGTTCTGCGGTATGTTCTAACAGCCTCAATGCCATGGCTTGGGTTAGCCTTTAGCAATTCACCCAATTCTGAGGAGGAAGAATAGAGATGGCGGAAAAAAAAAGATTTTTGTCGTTGACAAACGCTGAAATCATCTTTCTAGCCTGCTGGGCAATTTGGCTACTTGCTTGGCTGAAAGAATTACCAATTCACCGACACGACTTCAACACGGCACAATGGATGCTACATAGTTGGTGGTTTCTTGAAGAACCTCTTCCGACATGTGCAGGGATTTCACGCCTTTCCTGTTGGTACTACCCCACACACCCCCCACTCGTACACCTGTTTGGTATTCCCGGGTTAGTGCTGTTTGGATGGGTAACTTGGCCTATCAGGTTACTTCAAGCAATGATTATTCTCTGGGGTGCTTTTGAATTACGGGCGCTGGCTCATAGAATTGCCACTCCGGCGGCTGGATCAATGGTTTTGTTCATTTTTCTAGCCAGCCCAATGTTGATTCTATATGGTGCAATTCCTAACTACGAACCGACTATCGTTGCTTTGTTATGTGCGCTGATGAATAGGACTTCACTGTATCTTGATGACAAAAAAATCTCAGGGATTATTTGTGTTTACGCAATCGCTACTTTAGGGATGTTAACCGATTGGAGCGCCTACCATCCGGTTGGAATTGCATTCCTGATTGCATGGTACGGCTACTTTAGAGGAACTGAGACAAAGTGGGTTCAAATTGCTGCTGAACACCGCTGGCACTTGACCGCTCTTTTTGCAATTGGAGTCTTAATATTCTCCTCCCATCTGTACATGGTTTACCATGCATATGGTTCTCTAGACCCTATATTTTCCACGGCTGAACTACGTTCGATTTCCTTTTCTTTGGCTGGCTCCAGACTAGAGGGATTATCATATCTCTCAAAACCAGTGATTATGATTGGTATTTTCTTGGGTATTATTCTTGAGCAATTTCTGACTATGGCATCTGCTTGGATTGTTCTTCTATTGACGCGTAAGAAAAACTTCCCTGTCTCCACAACAAGTGTCGGGAAATGGATTCTGATTCCGATGAGTGCTGGTCTGATTCACACATTGATGTTCCCTCAAGGCGCGTTTATCCATGAGTATTGGGTTGCACCCTTACTACCACCATTCGCTCTTGTTGTTGCTGTAAAAGCATCAAACTGGACTGAAAATCAGGTCAATGTCTGTGGAAAAGTTGCTTGCGTTATGCTTCTCTTGTGGGGCTTGGTTCTGTTACCCATTACGTCGGTGGCGAATATCGAAGAATCGGTAGAATCAGTGGAGAATCTTCACGAGATTTTTGGTGATGATGCATCAATACTTGTCTCATATGAAATTATCAGTGCTAGGCCAGAGGTAGTGATGTCACTACATACTGGTAATCTAACACCGACTGCTTGGGCAAGTGATTCACAAGAGGATTGGAATTGGGATGGTGCAGTACTGTGCTCCGATAATGCGTGGGTAGAGAAACTCACCTCCGCCAACCAAAATTATACGATTATTGACCAGCGTCCTTCGCCTGCTTGCCCTACCGAGCAACTTGTCGTACTCGTTCCAAGCAATCAATC
>CAXEOD010000170.1:0-1638 GCA_963997805.1 uncultured Candidatus Poseidoniales archaeon | reverse complement strand
AAGCCGCATCCGAGTCCCTTATTGAGGTCAACCGCAGCCGATGAAGATGAGGGATTGAGATGGTGACAGAAGATATCCGGCAAAGATTGCAGATGGTTGTGGCTGAATTACAGAGTTCAGCACAACAAGTAGCCTCAGTCAGTGGCCAAATTAAGGAACTAGAAGGCACGCTTGAGCACCTATCGACACAGGAAGAGGAAAGAGCGGTTTATCGCCAGTCCGGTCCACTTTTGTTAGAGGTAAGTGATAGGGGAAAATTATCTGAGGACATTGAAAAGACTATCACGACACTGAAAGAACACGAACAAAGATTAGTAGTTCAAGAAGAAACTCTGCGAACTCAATACGATCAGATGGTAAAACAGTTTGAGGGTTCATAGTGAAAAATTTGGAAAATGACCTCACCCAGTTACATCAATGGGTTAGCCAGAAGTCAAATGATGGTGCAATAGCTATAGTTTCACACAAAAACGGGGATATGGATACAATTGGCTCTGCGGTTTGCCTAGCATCCTTGATAGGACCAGGGGCCAAAGCCTGCGGGTTACATGTTTCAAAAGTTGCAAAAAGAGTACTAGGGCAAGTTAGTGGCTCGTTTCATTTAATGGATTCAAACAAACCTATGTGGCCACGAACATTAGCTGGAATAATTGTTGTAGATTGTGCTTCGTATTCTCAAACAGGTTTACAATTCCCAGAAGGAATCCCTGTTTGTGTAATTGACCATCATCAAGGAGGTACTGATTGGAACGAGGCTGAACTGGTTATCTGTTGGGAAGTTAGTTCTACAACGGAAATAATTCATAGGTATGCGCAACAATTTGATTTGGCGATGGATGCTAAATCTGCAACATTATTGTTGGCTGGAATCATTACCGATACCGGACGGTTCAAACATGCAAATGGTGGTTCATTCATTGCGGCTGGAGAATTGATTAAGAAATATTCACTTGATTATGCAACATTTATCGAATCTATAGAAAAAGAAGAGTTGAATCACTCTCAAAAAATGGCCATTGCAAAAGCCCTTTCTAGGTTAGAATCAATAGATGCAGGGGAATGGTTTCTCCTTCACACACAAGGTAGTACCAATGAGGGTATTGTAGCACATTCACTATTAGCAGCAGGAGCCGATGTAGCATTGGTGGTGAGGAGAGCAGAGAATGAAACCAGATTAATCGGTAGAGCTAGTAGAACTGCTGTTAACGAAGGAATTCATCTTGGAAATATTATGTCCGAATTATGCACAACATTAGGTGGTGAAGGTGGCGGCCATTCGGGGGCTGCTGGATGGTCAGGAGATGTACCAACTATCACTGCTCGTTCAGGGTTCATTTCGTCTCTCTCAGGTATTAGGAGGGATTGAAATACCTACAGCATTCGAATTGTACGAGATGCACTGTGTTAATCCTTTATCAGAAGGAACAATACAAGAATTCAGTGACAAATTGGGGCTAGCAGAGGCTGCAATGATTGCTGGGGATGAAAAATTTTCGTTAAAAATTCAGAAAATTTTGTTAAGGAAAAAGATCTTGCTTCGAACCACTTGCAGAAGCCTCCAGTACCTGCAAAATGCTTTTTCCCGCAGCGGGGCAGCTCCATTCGCCGTGAAACTGGCATTATTTTGAAT
Organism: uncultured Candidatus Poseidoniales archaeon; assembly: GCA_963997805.1. Taxonomy (GTDB): domain Archaea; phylum Thermoplasmatota; class Poseidoniia; order Poseidoniales; family Thalassarchaeaceae; genus MGIIb-Q1. The sequence continues at coordinate 8 of CAXEOD010000170.1, read as the reverse complement.
TCCGCCTG
>CAXEOD010000169.1:0-1664 GCA_963997805.1 uncultured Candidatus Poseidoniales archaeon | reverse complement strand
AATCTTGACATCCATCCGTATCATGATCAGTATTGGAGCTGGAAGTCCAACCTAATTCACCGGTTGGGCAATCATCATTCACATCCATTACTGAGTCATTATCATCATCGTCATCACAGACATCTCCCTCTAAATCAGAGTCGTGATTTTCTTGGTCGGTATTTGCATCAAGTTGACAATTATCACTGGTATCAGCAATAGTATCGTTATCATCATCAGGGTCTTCAGAAGAATCCTTACAACCGTCATTATCATTGTCATTTGTAGAATTTGAAATCCAACCTAATTCACCGGTTGGACAATCATCTACGGTAGTGGATGAACGAGTACACATCAATGATCCATAAGATGAATCTCCTCCACTATCACAAATATTGTCATTATCATCATCAAGGTCTTCAGTTGAATCTTGACATCCATCCGTATCAAAATCAGTCAAAGGGCTGGAAGTCCATCCATTAGTCCCATTCCAACAATCATCAAACATGTCAGGTATTCCATCTCTGTCGGTGTCCCCACTTATTTGTGCTACGAAGATGTCAATATCTCCACTATTAGTCAAAGATGTAGAGCCAAAAGAAGATGTATTTTGGAAGTAGCCAGTCACATAGGCATTACCACTAGAATCTACTGCGATTCCGAAGCCGGCATCCACATTAGTTCCACCGGCCTTTACTGCCCATTGCCATGCACCGGTCGAATTGAGTTTGGCTACGAAGATGTCATGATCTCCACTACTATTCAAAGATGTAGAGCCAAAAGAAGATGTATTTCGGAAGTGACCAGTAACATAGGCATTGCCACTAGAATCTACTGCGATTCCGCGCCCGCGATCAGTCATAGTTCCACCTGCCTTTACTGCCCATTGCCATGCACCGTTCGAATTGAGTTTGGCTACGAAGATGTCATCACCACCACTACTATCCAAAATGGTAGAGTAAAAAGAAGCAGTACCTTGGAATACGCCAGTAACATAGGCATTACCACTAGAATCTACCGCGATTCCCAAGCCGGAATCCCAATTGGCTCCACCCGCCTTTACTGCCCATTGCCAAGCACCGGTCGAATCGAGTTTGGCTACGAAGATGTCATAGTTACTTCCATGGAGAACTCTCCACCCGAAGGAAGCAGTATCTCGGAAGACGCCAGTCACATAGGCATTACCACTAGAATCTACTGCGATTCCGGAGCCGGAATCCCAAGTAGTTCCACCTGCACTTACTGCCCATTGCCAAGCACCGTTCGAATTGAGTTTGGCTACGAAGATGTCATCAAATCCACTACTATTCAAAGATATAGAGCCGAAGAAAGCAGTCGAATTCCCGGTATATATGTTCTCGGAGAAGGAACCAGTAACATAGGCATTACCACTAGAATCTACTGCGATTCCGCGCCCGCTATCCGCCCAAGTTCCACCCGCCTTTACTGCCCATTGCCATGCACCGTTCGAATTGAGTTTGGCTACGAAGATGTCAGAAGGTTCACTGATGAACGCGTCGGTGTTGCTAGTCAAAGATGTAGAACCGAAGGAAGCAGTATCTCGGAAGACGCCAGTAACATAGGCGTTGCCACTAGAATCTACTGCGATTCCGTAGCCGCCATCCTCCCAAGTTCCACCGGCCTTTACTGCCCATTGCCATGCACCGGTCGAATTGAGTTTGGCT
>CAXEOD010000168.1:0-1694 GCA_963997805.1 uncultured Candidatus Poseidoniales archaeon | reverse complement strand
CTTTGCTTATTACTTGCGTACAAAAAACATCTAGCACCGGCATTACTAGTTGCCCTAGGTTCCTCGGCAATTGTCCTAGCAAATTCTAATACTTGGGATAAATTTCTTTCAGAATATACAGATATTAGCATCGAAATTAGGATTGTTATTGCACTAATCATTCAAGTACCATATATCATGGTTTTGAGAAAAAAACGTCATCAATTAAATCCTGGCAGAAGTAGACAAGTTTGGGCGACACTCATGGCAGTATCTACATTGATGTTTGCTGCAGGCACCCTAGTCCCAACTGTTGCTACTCACAGTGAGTTTGGGGAGTATGCATGGGGCTCTCTTGGACTAGTTGTTATGGGTGTTGGATGGGCATGGCCACGCGGTAGGCATATTGTTGAAGAAATAGCCGACGATATTATTGAAGCTGCAACTTAAATTTGCATCTATTAATGACCCGATAATTGCTTGAAGGAGAGGCGCCTCGCCTTGCCGATGGCTCGGCTTCTTTTGTTCGGTGGAAAGGGCGGTGTTGGCAAGACCACATCTGCTGCGGCAACCGCTATTTGGCTCGCTGATTCAGGTTATCGGGTTCTCCTAGTTTCTAGTGACCCCGCCCACAGCACTAGTGATTCCCTAGAAGTACAGTTAGGCTCAGAACCAACCCAAGTTGAAGGAGTGGAAAATTTATGGGGGTTAGAATTAGACCCTGCTGAAAGAATGGATGAACTGCTCCCTCGCCTTTCAGAAGCATTGAGGGCAGGCCTTGGCGGAAATGTTAGTAATATTCTAGGCTCACAGGCAAGCGAAGGGATTGCTGATGAAATGGGCAGTCTAAAATCTGCTGACTTACTGCTACCAGGGCTTGATGAGGCATTGGCTTTTGATCAATTATTGTCCTTCGCTCAAGACCCAAGATTTGATGCTCTAATCTTTGATACTGCACCGACTGGACACACTTTGAGGTTTCTTGGATTACCCGAAATTCTTGATAGTTGGACTGGCCGAATTATCCGTTTAGCACGTCTGACTGGTGGTGTGAGAAGCATTCTCATGGGTAGGCATCAAGAGCGGGCAATGCGTGAAGAGTTAGATAAGTTCCAGAAGAGAGTTGCTCATGTCAGAAGAGTGCTAACTAACCCATGGGTTTCCTCGTTCACACTAGTGACTATTCCTGAACAGATGGCAGTTGCAGAAACCATCCGTGCTGCAGATACTCTCACCGAATATGGAATTGACATCAATGGAGTTATTGTAAATCGAATTACACCTGATCTTGATCATCCATTTTTACAACAACGTCGAGATGTTGAGCAAAAACATCTTGCAAGTTTGAAACAAAGTTTTGAACATCTTCCGGTTGCTGAAGTCCCACTTGAAGCTAGTGATATTCATGGTTTAGAATCATTACGAACCCTGGGGAATTCAATGAATGGGGAACACCCCGAACCAACCCAAGGAATGGAAATGGTAACTGTTGGTTCTAGTATACCATTCTCAATTAGAAGAGGGCTTCATCAAGACGCACATCCAGGCCGATTGATTGTTCAAGTTCACATGCCCGGTGTGAATAGAGACGAATTATCAGTACGGGTAACAGAAGGTGAATTATTCATTGAAGCAAATGGCAAAAGCAGGCAAGTTGAATTAATTCAGCCACTAAATAGTGACCGCCATAAATTCGAATTAGAAGGTGATATCCT
>CAXEOD010000167.1:0-1935 GCA_963997805.1 uncultured Candidatus Poseidoniales archaeon | reverse complement strand
GTTCTTGCAGATCAAATCCCATTTGTGGTTGAAGACATTGGTGAACAACAGAATCTGACTTGGAGTGGAGTAAGAGTCGGTACCGACTTCAAGTATGACCAAACCATTGATGGTTGGGATTTCCATGATGCAAATTCACTATTGATGGTAGAATCTGTAATTGTTAGGGGTTCATTCACATTTGGACTCATCTCAGACTTTATGGATGATGTCAATAATGAAAGTGAGGGGAGTTTTGATGAACAAATGGCATACGACCGAGAAGACGAAGATGGAAATCTCCTATCTTCTGGAGATAATCGTGCCGTCAACAAAGTAAGTGGTACTTCGGTCACATGGAGTCACGATTACACAAAGGTCCCCGACAAGTATCATTGGGTTGACACAGCCGAAGTTGGAAGTGATAGCACTACTACCCAAACTGCAAACGTAACCTTCCAACTACACGAATCTGAGGCCTTCCAAGAGAGCAACGATGCAGTTAGTGTTTCGTTGTATATCGCTATTGGTGGAGCAATCTATCCGCCTGCGGATTACATCTACCATGACCCTGGATACTCAGCGAGTGTAAGTATCATCCAATTGGGTGGAATGCTATTATCTGGTGAAGTTGTTGGGCTACAATTTATTGTTGTTGGACTACTTGGCGTCCTTGGATTAATCGGCATCACAGTTCGGAAGCGTAAGCACAAGAATGTGCTACGAATGATGAACCAACTGAATGCACCTGCAACTCAAGTTGGATATGGAACCACCACTCAAGAGGCCCAGATACAAACAAACATACCAGGAATGGTTGATCTTGATACTGGCCAACCTCCGGATGGTGGCGGCCCTCTGGGTCCGCTATGAACGACACGGGTTTCTAGCAACTAGAGGCCATCAGAGGTGATGAAAAATGATAGGTGAGGGTAAACTACATCCATTAATGATGGATTTATCACCCGTTTCATCTGCTGCTAACAATCTCAGCGAAGCATTGGAACCAACGCCTGAAACTAGAGGATGGAAGAGGCGTTGGATTGCTAGACTTGTTGCTTTAGCTCTCGTTGGTTTTGGCCTTTACACATCTAGTTATGAACCACTTTTCACTGTGATAATTCTTTTCATAATAATCGTACCCTTTGAGAAACTGTTTCCTCGCCATAAAGGACAGAAGTTACTGCGTTCAAAAATCTCAACCGATGTTAGTTATGCCCTTGCATCTCCTGTGTTGAATCTCATTGGTGCCATCGCAGCAGGGGTAGTTGCAATCATCAGCCTAGCGTGGATTCCCGGTCTTCTAGTGCGGCCACTAGTAGCGATGATCCCACCTATCGCAGCGCCTGTCGTAGCGCTCGTCCTCTTTGACTTCGTAGTTTACTGGGCACACCGTTGGTATCACGAAGTGCCCTTCCTATGGCGCTTTCACGCAATACACCACTCAACTGAACATCTAGACTGGGCTAGTGGCTTTAGGGCTCACCCATTCGATGGAACCTTAATTGCCCCCGCTTTTATTTTCCTAATCGCAGCAGGCTTCGACCCCGCAACAGCAGGAATAATTGCGGTGGTTCAAATTCTCAGCGGATTGTTCCTGCATGCAAATGTCAAGTGGAGATTCCGCCCCTTACACAAGATAATCATCACTCCAGAATTCCACCACTGGCATCACACCAACGAACCTGAAGCTATATGGTCAAACTACTCGGTTTTCCTCCCAATCTGGGACCTAATATTCGGCACCTACTACATGCCAAAAGACAAACGCCCCGAAGTATACGGCGTAGATGAGCACATCCCCGACGGAATCACAGAACAGTTGCTTCACCCATTACGTGACTTGGGTAACCCACTCTGGGTTCTGCGTCACCCACTCAAGGCGATTGTTGTTGGATTCCGATCAGCAAAGAGTCTAGTCAACCAGATGTGGCAATCGGCTACCCGACCGCGAGG
>CAXEOD010000166.1:0-1966 GCA_963997805.1 uncultured Candidatus Poseidoniales archaeon | reverse complement strand
TGCATCTGTAGAAACCATATGGAAGGTACCTGCTGAAATCATAATAGTCCACCCCCTTGTTGAGAATTAAGATATTCTTGGCCATAATGAGTCCATTGCTCCATTGTCCATCCAGCAGGTAATCCACCGGGTGGTAATGGTGGGCCTTGATTTACTTGTACTGGTTGAGATGAAAATTGTCTCGAACTTTCCCCCATTGAATTTGCAATTGTGTCCATTACTGGAACTTGGTCAGTCATATCATACTGTTTATGATCGATTGTTTTCGGCCTTTGAATTTGCAAAAGGCCAACACACAAAACGAGTAATGCGAAACCCTGCAAAAATAGGGTTGTTTCATCAACTTCCCATCCTGGTTCTTCCGCTACAAGACGGAACCATGGTGAAGTCTGATCCGGTCCTTCGCCTTCAAGATGCACACGCCATTCTATTACTCCTGGATTAATTGCTGCAGGAAGAGTAAATGCGTTATCGATTATTGAAACTGAAACAGGGGTCCCTCCATCTACTCGATATTCTGCTGTCATTGAATCTACATTTTCTGTTTGAAGGGTAATTGTTGTCTCCTTGCCTAATTCCCTAGTTGCAGGTGGAGTAAAACTCTCAGCTAAACGAGGTAGATTCTCTGGAGGTTCTTGCACAATAATTACTATTGTTGATGACTGTCCTTGGAAAGCAGTGCCTCCATTTGTACTACCGTGATGAACGGTTGCTAACAAATTGTAAGTTCCTGCATCGGGTGCGCGAAGTGTCCAAGTAAACGAAACTGAATCTGTTGAATATGATGAAAACAATTCAGCATAATTTCCAGTTCCGCCATTAGGGCCTGCTACTATTTCCCAGCCTTCGTGAGCAGGAGTATCTTTTGCTCCTTGTTCATTGACTAATAGAAAGGTACCAACTAATCGATTGTCACTGGGTTGTGAGTCGTTAACATAAACTGTAACGGTTGTAAATAATCCCGCCCAAACTTCATCGCTTGCAACAATTTCAATCGCTGCTGGTGAAATACCATTCTGGCCAGGATCGCCATGACAAGATCCTCCACACTCCATAGAACGGATACCATCACCTTCCCCTCCAGGATTTGCTGTAGAAATACTAGTAGAGGCAAGCAATACTGCTATTACAAGAAGTAAACGAAGGCGAATTTCAATCCCTCCGAGGAGTAAACGAGAATGCGACTCCAACGCCGCCAATCAATATCATCAATATTCCAAGTATCATTCCTGCTGTAGTTGATGGTCCTGGAGCATCTTCAACAACATCGGTTGTAAGACTAGCACTAGCATCTTGACTAACTGGAATAGTAATTCCATCAATTACTGGATTAATTGAGTAAGTGTAGTCTCCAGCAACAGGTGGTGAATCGTCCCAAGAATTTGCATCGGTTGTTCCTAAATAAGCTCCATCTCGATACACTGCCCATTCCGTTGCAGTACCTTGCCAAGAAATCATAATTTCACTGCCTTTAGATTGTGTTTTGATTCCACTTGCTTGCGGAGGATTGCTAGCAGAAACAACACTAGTTGCTGATACGCTTCCCCCCGCATCATCATAAATTGTCAAATTGATTGATGAAGTTGTAGAACTAGGGAGAAATGTCACTTCTATTCCAGACATCTGTACACCTTCGATTATCCATGTTGCATCTACGATGATACCATCGATATCTGTAGAATCCAATGCTGAAAGTGTTGTAGGTACTCCTACCCAAACTTGTTCATCTGTTGTAATTTCTGCAACCGGCTCAAGGTTTTCAATTGTGAAAATTACTGAAAGTGTTTCTCCATCATCTGTACCATCGTTTGGAGTCACTAAAGCCGTCCACTCATCACCTGGTGCAAGATACATAGCTGGAATCGTTGAAGTATTAAACGCGGTAACAAACCCGTTCTTTTCCCACTCAATAGTCAAAGTAACATCATCGTCATTATCATCTGAACTAGAAAAGGTCGGTGCTAAA
>CAXEOD010000165.1:0-1974 GCA_963997805.1 uncultured Candidatus Poseidoniales archaeon | reverse complement strand
AAGTCAAACGATTCAATAGTCATCACAATCGACGACGAAGACCGGATGGAGGATTGGAATGGCAGATTGGTTGACCCAGAGGAGACTATCCATTCCCCTCCCAGTGTAATCATTTCTCCACTGTTTTCCGGCGAACTTCAAGAGCGACGGTTGGGAGTGGCGATTGGCCGATACTTCCCCACTGTTGAGGGGGCCGATTTAGATACTTTTGAATACCCTACCCCTTTATCGGACCAGTTTTGGCACCTGTACGGTGAATCACTCAGTGAATTCCGTGCGGCCATCGGTCAGTTCGTTGACATGGTGAGAAGGCTAGGAAATCAAGGGCCACTGGAACAACTACCAGAGGATGCGTTGGGCGACCTGTCTCGGGCACGTGCTGAGCTTCATACCCTCACCTCAGCGTCTCCAGCCCTCGGTATAGATGATGATGGTAGTTTTCTACCTAAGTGGGCTTTCACATCACTAATAGGGGCGTTTGGGTTCTCCGTCTGGCAAAGCCTTGTTGGTGGCAGTTCGGTGAAGCATTGCGCTCGGCCTAAATGCCGTAACGTTTTCTTAACAGCCCAATACAACCGGATTTACTGTTCACTTAAGTGCACGCAGGCTGAGCAGAAGGCCCGGCAGCGGGGGAGAAAAAGGAATGAGCAGGCGTCAACAAATTCTACGAACATCGACTGACTAGGAGGAACCATGAGAGGCCATATCACCAAGCGGAGCAAGGATACATACTCAATCGTACTCGACCTGGGCCGCGACCCCAGCACCGGCAAGCGCAGGCAGCAGTGGGTGACGGTGAAGGGCACGAAGAAGGAGGCGGAGAGAAAGCTGGCGGACTTGCAACATGAGCTAAACAACGGGTTATTCGTAAAACCGTCAAAGTTAACTGTGGGCGATTTCCTACAACGATGGTTAAACGATTATGTCTACACCCATGTCCGAGCCGCCACTGCGGAGGGCTATCGCATCATTGTGGATTGCCACCTGATACCCAATCTTGGCGCAGTTGTTTTGTCCGAACTGAAACCATCACATCTACAGGGGTACTACGCGAAAGCCCTCAGAGAAGGCCGGAGAGACGGGCGCGGAGGACTAGCTGCCTGCACCGTTGGTCATCACCATACAGTTCTGAAAGAGGCTCTTTCCCATGCCATTAAGTGGGAGCTTATCCACCGCAATGTAGGTGATGTCGTCACACCGCCGCGGGCGGCAGAGCGGGAGATGAACGCTCTCGATTCTAGTGGCCTTGAACAAATCCTGGAAGCTGCTCGGGGCACGATGTATTTCCCTCTAATCCACTTGGCCACATTTACCGGCATGCGCAGGTCAGAGTTGTTGGGTTTGCGATGGAAGGATGTTGACCTGCAACGCGGCACAGTATCAATCTCACAAATACTGCATTGTCTTGGTGGTGGCCGAATCGTGATTGAGGCCCCTAAGACGCCCAAAAGCAAGCGGCTAATCGGCCTGTCTCCGGATGCTATTCTTGCGCTCCGGTCTTATAGGGAGATGGTAGAGGCAGACATGGAGGTATTGGATATTCCGCTCGCCGGTGAACGCCTCGTTTTCTCCAAGACAGATGGTTCGCCATTACTGCCAAACACTGTCACCCATGCGTTTGGCAAAATGACTCGTAGGGCAGGGATGAAAGGCATCACGCTGCATTCCCTTCGTCACAGCCATGCGAGCGTGATGCTTCAAGAGGGGGTTAGTCCTAGAACCGTAGCCGACAGACTGGGTCACTCAAATGTTGTGATTACACTGGGTACGTATTCGCATCTCACCCCAGGAGTAAAAGAGGAAGCAGCAATGAAGTTTGAAGAAGCGTTGCACAAGGCTGCATTACCCTCTGTTGAAACAGTGCGTTAGCAGAATGTTAGCAAAACTCAAAAGAAAAGACCCTCGGCCTTCACAGAGGGTCTTTTTCGTGCCTAAAATTGGCAGGAGCGGGAGGATTCGAACCCCCGGCCACTG
>CAXEOD010000164.1:0-2117 GCA_963997805.1 uncultured Candidatus Poseidoniales archaeon | reverse complement strand
GAGGGGTTATATAAATATTCTCATTATAACCCCAACCCATATACCTACAAAAAGATGTTATTTATACTGCACAGTTATTGATGAAGTATTGTAGCATATGGTTAGCATGGCTTGAAATTACTAACCATAGGGCTAACGTAGTGACTACCGCTTGAGTCACTCTTCTTCAGCAATCAATTGCTTGTAGGCATCAAGATGCTTCTCGTATTTCTCCGCCCACACAACCCAATTCTCTCGCATCCCTTCCATCGCCTCATCACAAACCGGCACCACAGTGAAAGACCCGCTTTCACGCGAAATCAGTAGTAACAGCATGAACTCATTGTCAACACCTTGGAGATAAAGCGCAGCCTGCTTGGAATAATTCTTCTTCCACTTGTACTTGAAAATAGATTTCTGATTCTTGTCTTCGGGCACTTCATGAGGAAATACTCGTAGTGTCTTTGTCTCTACTGGTACCCCTTTGAAATTGAGGTCGGGAGTACCGCCCACACTCACACCCAACTCTTCACAATCGAAGAGCACTCTCTCACCCTTTGACCAGTCATCGGATTTGATATTCTCAAAAGTCTCTCCTAAAAATTCGTCAAACGCATGACCAATCTCAATCACACCCAAAGGAGCCTTGCCTACTGGTTTTTGTTTTGCAACTCGCCAGCTAGCAATTCTGTTGATGACTCTCTTGAATTTGGAATGCTCTTTGAGGTCTGAAACACGCAAATATCTGGTTCTTTCATTATACAAATCAAAGTATTTCGGCGTTGACATATCCTCTCCATTGAGAATTTTCTCTAAACTTTCTCCGGCCTCTGTGGCTAGTGCATCGGCCTGTTCATCATCAATAACGCCGACTAATCCCGTAGTGACTTCAAGGTGGGGCATGTATGTCCACTGCACATCCTCAAGAAACTGATTGAACCACTTGGTTGAATCTCGTGAGACTTCGGCTCGCTGACGAGGGTTTCTCTTGCAATGAACTTCAGGTTTCTTGGCATCAAATTCCTCACCGCAATCACGACATCGCCATTGGTATGGCTTTTTCAGATAGCGGGATAACGGCGGATCCTTCTTTGCTTTCTCATCTGCTCCGTTCTTTTCAGTATCAGATTTTTTTGACTTGCTGGCCTTTTCGGATTTTTGTTTCTCCCACTTTTCAGTTTCTTCAACAGCCTCTTCTCGGCGTTTCTGATTAGTGAGTATTAGTGGTGGTTCACCCCTTCCAGTTACAATTACCAGTCCAGGTGCAGGAGTGGAACCAGGCTTTCTCCAAGCCTTAGAGTTGAATGATTCTCCACCCTCTGGGGGCTTTCCGTCTTGCGTATTCCACAATCTGATGAACACTTCATCATCGTCAAGTTCTTCACGTCTCTTGCCGATTACCCTGCACTCTTCGGTGCGGTTTTCAGCATACCATTTCTTCCATTCATTAAGCGTCGCTTCAATCATTTTCTTCACTCATGATTGAGCACACAGGGTGCTCTTATCACTAACTGCTTAGCACTGACACTATTTCAATGATACCAATAATCCAACTCAGATTCTTCTGCGCAATGCTTCCATCATCTGGTCAGCCTCACCGAGTTTACCTAGGCAGGTGTCAATGTCGCCTTTGCCAAGCGCTGCAACCGCTTCTCCAATCGCCGCTTCGCAGGCGTTTCTTTCAGCATCATTGACCTTGATTCCAGCCGCTTGAAGACGGTCGCGAACCCCTCGCCACTCACCTTGTAAGAATTCTAGTAACTCCATCGCTTCACCAGTTTGAGCGCTCTCAGCATCGAGTTCTCTCGTGATGTTCTCTAACAGCATCGCCGCGTGTGACCATTGCTTTTCTTTACGAGCCTCGCCAACTTCTACCAGCCGTGTATCCCACTCTTTTGCATTAGCCCAATCGCTCCACTGAGCGACTAATTTCTTGCGATGCCGCCATGCCTTTTGCACTTCAACCATCGCTTCTGCCTCACGCGTGACCTCACGAATAACCGAGTCCGCCATACCTCTTGCAAGGGAGAAGTTACCTTCTTTCAGCGCGTTGCTCGCTTGTTTTATTCTAGCGGCAAAGTCAGTATCATCAATACCGCTAGCAGCATTTACGGCTCGACTTGCTTCTTCAACAACTT
>CAXEOD010000163.1:0-2126 GCA_963997805.1 uncultured Candidatus Poseidoniales archaeon | reverse complement strand
TCTAAATTTGCGCATAAAAACGGGCTGCCACCTCAAATTGGTGCTTTAAAACCTGACTTTCTGAGTCTGCAAAAGTGATAATCCGAAATTCAAAGAAGAGACCGAAGGTCCCTAATAAATTTATTTCCAATGATCCAAATATTGATACATAAAATCATGAAGAGAGTGTTCATGCTACTTGTCTCAGCCAGTCTTGTATTTGCGGGATGCATCCTTGACCCTCAGAAAATAGATGATGGCGGCGTAGTTGTAGGAAGTGACGCTTCTGCCATGTCTAGTGCTCAGGTTGAATCGTTTCTTAATGATGAATCAAACATGAATATAACTGCACTTGCTGAGTTAGAGGACATGATAACCGTTGAGTTATATTCAAAGGATTTAGAAGATGGTGAATTGTTGGAAATGACATTTACAATTGGTAAGGATGATATTTCTCAACTCTCAAATACCGGGCTTGCAATTCAATCAGGAATGATGGGCCTTGAATACAGAGTAATTCAAGGTGCTTCAACAGATATCAACATCATGGTAGGTAATCAGTGGTTCCTTGCACGTGATTTAGTACCAGAATATACTAACCCATTTGTTGAGTTAGCATCTGAAGGGGAAGATGATGGCGAAAATGAAGATAATGGCTTAGCTGATTTAACACCTGATTTTGACGCATTCGAGTTGGACCTCTCTGGCATGGCTTGGACTGTGACGGTTGACGTACCATCAACTCAACAGGTAGCTACATCCTCAAATGATACTCACAGTATTATGGTTGAATTCCTTGAATTCCCCCCGCGCTTGCATCAATTAGAGGTTAATTCTCATGATGGTAACCAGGCAATGAAATTGACCATTGTATGGGGTGATGAAGCAGCATTAAGTGTACAGAATAACTATCCAAAGACGTCAGTGGATATCCAATTGGATGAAGAAACAGAACAAGGAGATATTGAGGGCACATTCACTTGTGACAATAATAATACTGTACCGTGGAGTTACGTCAATGACAATTGGGATGATTGTGGTGATAATAGTGATGAAGGGGTTGATGAATCAGAAATTCCCGATTCAATTTTTGAATTTTCAGGGAAAGTAAATAGTGACCATGAGCATGAGGTGCTAGTGAGTGACATTGAACTAAGGATAGGCTCAGAGGATAGCGAAACTGAGGAGTTTAACTATTCACTATCAATGAACATTGGGGATGGTTCGGTAAACTTGACTGACGCTGAAGGTGCATGGTGGGCGATTGAGTGGCAAGATTCTGACGATGATGGTTTTGTTTCTGTAGGTGATGAATACACTGTTACGACAAACAGTTCAAGCGCCTCAGACCTAGAAGTTAGATTCTATGATAACTGGTCACAAAGTTACGAGGGTGGCCCACTTCCAGGGTTCGAAGTATTCCTATTACTGGGGGCTTTTGTGCTTGCTGCACTTCGAAGAAACGCCATATTCTCGAGATAAAGTCATTAATTAGGCAACACTACCAACTAGTATGGTTGGTGATGAAAGTGAGTCAGATGACTCAAATGATTTACCATTAGATGATTCAGTTTACATTCCCGAAGAAGAAGACACCATGGAAAAAATGAAGCGTGGCTTGAAGAAGTTTGGAAAAGACATGAAGAAGGGCGCTGGAGACATTGCTGATAGTTCAAAAAAATTTGCTACTAAATCGAAGGAGAAATACGATGCTGCTCGCGATGAGCGGAAAAAAGCAAAGGCAATGAAAGACCCATTGAAATTCCCTTGGAGTACACTATCTGTGGTTGAGTTGAAGGATAATTTGAAGGGTCTTGGACTCAAAGTATCTGGGAAGAAAGATGATTTAATTGAACGAATTATGGAGCATTATAGAACAGAAATTCCTGAGATGGAAGATGGTACACCTCATCTGATTGAGGATTTAGAGCCCATTGAAGAAAATCCTCCTGCACCAGACATTGATGAACTCATCAAGGAAGAAGAAGTGGTTGAAGAATTGACTCCAACATTTGAGGGAGTTGGTCCTGAAACATCTGTAATCCAATTTGAAGGGTCTGAGCAATTGTATGTCCCTGACCCTCCCAAAAAAATCAAAATAAAGAAAGATTATTCATACAAGGCAATCAATTATGTTAATTTCCTTT
>CAXEOD010000162.1:0-2243 GCA_963997805.1 uncultured Candidatus Poseidoniales archaeon | reverse complement strand
CGGTAGAACTTACGCCAATATTTGGTAACTCTCTGCTCGAAGAGGGTCAGACTGGAACTAGTGGGAATTGGCGTTGGGAAGTTGGTGGCGTAATCTCTGTAGGTGGTGAAATGGGGCTTCAGGTAAACATGGCACACACAGAAGTTGAGGGTTGTGTAGGTCGGGCCAATATGGTTCTCTACATCGTTCCATCATCCCCTTGGGCTGTTAAACAGCAGGTTGACATTCGTCTAGAGAAGAGTCGTTATGACTCCCCAGACTGTGGAGTTTTGGCTGAATACATCCTTGACAGGGCATTGCCAGAAGGTTCCATCAGTTTGCAGTATACACTTGTGCGAACAAGTGATTCTACAGGTGAAGGTATGATTGATTGGCAATCATCCTATGGAAACCGACCTGGAGGCAATTCTGGTGCTCTATCAGGTGATGAGAATTGGGGTAGTAGCGGGCTGCACATGCCTGACCGTAGTGATGACAGGTCGTGGCCGCTTGAACAGGCGATTGCCTGTATTATCAATCAGACTTTAGAAGCACAAGAGGCTTCAGCATCTTTGGCTACAGGTGGATATGTGTACCGAGCAGTAGATGATAGAAGTCACGGTCTAACCGAGTGGAATGTCAGTTGGGTTGATGATAACGATGCTGGTTGGGTTAGGGTTGAAGAGCGCACAGAAAATTGTTCAGTTCTTGATAAGGCTTCGATTGACCAAGACGATAAACCGGCTCATCGGCGAGAAAGTATTCCCACTACTGCTAGCCTTCAACAAGTTGAAGCTAGGATAATTGACCCTAACCGCTATCCAATACTTGCCTCTGATATCACTTCAGGCGGTTCATTATCTGATGATACATCAATCGGATATCTGCTAACAGTTCCACCAGAAGCCAGTGACCTTCTTGACCTAATAGACGGATTGCAAGAGGGTACAGTCATGGTATTTGGACAACGAGAATGGACAGAAAGTGAGATGGACCACACACTTTCCTATGCGATTGATGGAGAGACCGGCAGAATGGCAGGGTGGGTCAAAACCTCCACCAACTCCTAATTTTCTCCCGTCACCCTCAAGAGTGTTTGAGCCGCCGCTACTTTTCGGTGCAATGATGCGAGACGGTGACGATTCCATCCCTGATGCTAAACCAGCACCAATGGTCATTGATGTTGAGTTTGAGGAGCAAGAGGTACAAATTTCCCCACCTAGAGAGTTTGGCCAAGCAGAAATTCGTGAACCTCTAAACCTACCTAGAGCCCTACCTACACCTGAAGGTCGGGCACGCGTGGTGACGGTAATTAACCAGAAAGGAGGCGTGGCAAAAACCACGACTGTCATCAATGTAGCCGCCCATTTAGCCATTCAAGGAGTCAAGGTGTTAGTTGTTGATTGTGATTCCCAAGGTAATTGTGCTACTGGTTTTGGAATTAATAAATCAAGAATTAGATATGGAACCCGAACTCTAATGCTGAATCCAGAAGATTCAATCCGCGCCCGTCATGCGACTGGTGTTGAAAATCTCCATCTGATTGTAGCAGATCGTCAACTAGTTGGAATTGAGGAGGAATTAATTTCACAACTTGGTAGGGAAAGAAGACTAGCCGAAGGTTTGGAGGCACTCCTGCCGCACTACGATTTGATTCTCATTGATACCCCTCCTTCACTCGGGCTTGTCAGCATCAATGCACTAGTCGCATCTGACTCAGTTGTTATCCCAGTTCAAACCGAGTATTTCGCTTTAGAAGGATTAGCCCTCCTCGCCTCAACGATTCGTGAAATTCGCCACCGACTCAATCCGCGGTTAGGTGTGGATGCAGTGCTGTTGACAATGCACGCTCCAACTTTGCTGAACGGGCAGGTTGCAGCACAAGTGCGGGAGACTTTCCCAGACCTAGTATTAGACCCACCAATTAGGAGAAACATTCGTTTGGCTGAAGCTCCAAGTCACGGGACGCCAATTCACATTCACGCCCCAAAGAGTGCTGGTGGGCAGGATTATCTCAACCTGTCAAATGCATTGATGAAAGTCTGGGGGTTTGGTGAAAAAGATGAGTAAAACCCCCAAAAAAGGTGATTCCAAGAAGGGTTTGGG
This sequence comes from uncultured Candidatus Poseidoniales archaeon, assembly GCA_963997805.1. GTDB lineage: Archaea > Thermoplasmatota > Poseidoniia > Poseidoniales > Thalassarchaeaceae > MGIIb-Q1. The sequence continues at coordinate 158 of CAXEOD010000162.1, read as the reverse complement.
CCGAGGATTAGGTGACCTATTGGCCCAACATGATACTGATTTACCATTTCTTGGCGCTTATGGTGCTGCATCAGGTGAGCACGAGCATGGCTTACCTGCGTCTGCGGGTGAAGATGATTCGGAACAATTGTTATCTGCAATTGAGAGATTCCTAAGAA
>CAXEOD010000161.1:0-2284 GCA_963997805.1 uncultured Candidatus Poseidoniales archaeon | reverse complement strand
GGATGAATTTCTCAGACCTTAACGAAGATGGTGAGCCAGACGCAAGTTGGTCATCAAATGTTAATGGCGGTCGCGCCTCATACATCCATTATGCCGAACCATTTGATAAGATGGTGGATGCAAGTCACCTTGGATATCCATCAGGAAAAATGCACCTCACTTTCTTAGCCACCGAAGTTTTGGACACAACTGTTGGAACTGGACTTTCTTACTTGTTAGATACGACACCTTACGAAATGCTGAGTGGGAAACTCACGTTCAAGCCTAGATTAATTCACAATTGGGAGATTCCTTACGCTGAAGACCATTTCATTCCTGGCGGGGAAGAATGGTTACTGTTCAGTCCCCACAATGCTGACTTGGAAATCTTCCAAACCGGACTACCCGGTAAGCCAGACACATCTCATGGGGGGGCTTGGGATGGACGTATTTACTTAGCCTCATATCATAGCGGTGTGTGGGTATTGGATGTCGAAACTCTTCTCAAAGAAGGGCTAGGTAACCACAATAAAACCGATGTGTACTTTGATGTCACGGTCGGCTATTATCTTCCACACGGCGCCGATGGAGTCATACTTGATTCATCATATTACGACTTTGAATGGATTCCGTTTATCTGGGGTGCAGAATATCATAAGGGTTACATTTTCGCCTCATGTATCACTACAGGATTGTATGTGATGCAGTTAGATATTGATAAGCCCTATCAGGGGGAATTCAGTTCTCAATCTACTTAGCTAATGGTACCTATCTGATTTCTAATTGAGTATGAATTTGCAGGTCCAATCCGGCGATGCTGATCCGATTGATGTAGTTTTAAATTGGAATTATTTCTATTAGCGAAGAGGGGGAATGGTCATCAATGGTTGTTGGGAGCGAGGCACACGCCCGTAGGGCGGCAGGGGCTAAGTTGATGCGAAGAATTCCGTTTGGAGACGAGTCTGCTGCTACTCCGCAACAGATGATTGTTTATGCGATTGTTGGGTTAATTTCCTTTAGTTTGATTTCAACCGCTGCTTGGTTTGCCCTAGGTAGTCGAGATGGTGGTGAAATTGATACAGACCCAACTGCAAACTGGATTGACCCAGTGATAGAGATTGAGGATGAGAATCACAGTCATAATAGTTTGATAGATCATCAGATGAGCACCCCGAACGCTCAATTGATTGACTACCACAATCTCAACTGTGATGGTAATGTCAAACCACCGCCTGAACTTGATAATGTGGCTGGTCGGCCTTGTTTCCCTGAATACAAAAACACAGGCCCTACGCCTGGCGATAATTCTGAAATTTCGATTGAAGGGAATTTCTTGGATGATTGCGAAAAATATCCCGATGGAACCGGCGGCTGCTATGCATATGTGTCATCATACAATCAAATAGAAATCCTAGACATATCAAGGCCCAATAATATCACATTACTTTCAACATATTATGCTGAAATTGCTAGAATCATCGACATCAAGGTGACCCAAGACAATAATTGGGTTCTAATCAATCATGAGTTGACGAACAGTGAATTGGACCCAATTCCAAATGACGATGATGCGAATAGCGGTACTAACCGCTTAGACGTCCTTTATGTTGGTAACAAACTTGAGCCAATTAAGGTGGCAGAGTGGAATAACCCTCCAGCAGGATTCCACAACCAAGACCTCAGCGTATATTGTGACTGGGAACCATCAAATCCACTTTGGTCCGGTGAAGAGTGTCATCTCTTCCTATTCGGTGCTGACCCTTATCCTGAATTAGTTGAGGGCAGCACAGGAACTTTTTACAAAGGCACACAAATTTTCTACGTCCCTCTCGGTTTTGAATCATGGTTACCTACCCAAAGTGATGAGCAACAAAATCAGAGCCGTGAAATAATTAGATGGGGGGGTTACACTCCCCAAGAGGATACACATTGTGGTGGCTCGGTATTCAATCACGACCATGTCTATTCAGAGCACCCAATAACTGGTCAGAAACTACTTTACATCTCATACTGGGGTGCTGGACTTCGAATTGTTGACGTCTCAAACCCACCTCAAATCCCTGACCCTGAAGGAATTTCATGGCCTCAAAATAACGAAATCGGTCGTTGGTTGGGATGTCCAACAGCTGATGAAGGATGGTACGGTCCAGAAGGTGGAGGCCATGCTGATATGACAGCTGACGAATGGCTTGATTCTAATCAAGGCAATGACAATATCCACTATGCGGTGCCCTACGACCATCTAGTCTGCAGTGGTATTAGTGAACTTGATCCAGTTGCAATATTTCCTAAATCATGTGGGGTT
>CAXEOD010000160.1:0-2292 GCA_963997805.1 uncultured Candidatus Poseidoniales archaeon | reverse complement strand
TGAATCATGAGTAACTTCACCATTTTCTACAGCAGTTAGTAACTTTGCCAAACTTCTTCGATTTCCTGAAATCGCTTGTTCAAAGAGGGTTGTTGGCAATCGTTCACTCTCCGCTAGACCAGACCCAGTCTCCACCTTCACCAACCCCAACAGGCTGGTCGGTGGAAACGCGGTCAACTACTGCGTCTACAAAATCTGACATCTCGTGCATTTTTGTTCCTGGGCCAAATATCGCCCTCATTCCGGATTCAAACAGAATCGGTCTTTCAGCCAAAGGAATTATCCCACCACCAAAAACGGTAACATCGTTACAACCCGCTTCAATCAGAAGTTGACAAATTCTAGGGAACAAAAAAGCGTGGGCTCCCGATAATGAGGATAGGCCAACCATGTCAGCATCTTCGTCAAGAACGGTTCGAACAATTTGTTCTGGAGTTCTTCGTAATCCAGTGTATATCACCTCGTGTCCTGCATCACGCAAAGCCCGCGCCACAACCTTTGCCCCACGGTCATGCCCATCCAACCCAGGTTTGGCAATCACGATACGCATGGCTATCCTCAACCTCGTGGAAATGACTCCACCCTTTCAATTGAGCGCATCTCCTTTAATGAGGCACCAAATTTCCTTCAATTTTCCGCATAGTCTATTGGCTAGCGTGGTCACCTGCGAGTTGAGCGGGATGGAGTCGACTGAGGAGAGACTGGATGATTTGCGCCGACGCAAGGCAATCGCAGCTGCAGGTGGAGGTGCTCAGAGAGTTGATGTTCAGCACGCAAAGGGCAAGTTGACAGCCCGTGAAAGATTAGAACTGTTGCTAGATGAAGGTACATTTCAAGAAATTGATTCACTAGTTGAACACCGCTGCCGAGACTTTGGCATGGACCAAAATGTAATTCCTGGTGATGGTGTTGTCACTGGACATGGATTGATTAATGGACGACCAGTATTCTGTTTTGCCCAAGATTTCACAGTTTATGGCGGAAGCCTAGGAGAAATGCACGGACTAAAAATTTGCAAAGTTCTCGATATGGCAATGAAAACCGGCGCCCCAGTAATCGGGCTCAACGATAGTGGTGGCGCTAGAATTCAGGAAGGGGTTGCAAGTTTGGGCTCATACGCTGAAATTTTCTTCCGTAATGTTAGGGCAAGTGGTATCATCCCTCAAATCAGCATTATCATGGGTCCGTGCGCCGGAGGTGCAGTATACAGCCCAGCAATCACTGATTTTGTGATTATGGTAGACAAAACCGCACACATGTTCATCACCGGTCCAGAAGTTATCAAGACCGTCACCAACGAAGAAGTTAGTTTCGAAGAATTAGGTGGTGCGTCAACCCATGCCTCCCTTTCAGGAGTAACCCACTTCACAGCAACTGATGATGAGGATGCACTTGAGTTGACTAGAAACTTGGTATCGCATATCCCACAAAATAACTTGGAAACTACGCCAGTAAAACCCACAAATGACCCCTCCTCACGTGAGTGTGAAAATTTACAACATATTGTTCCTGATGATTCTCAAAAGCCGTATGATGTGATTGATGTAATAAGTGAAATCGTAGATGATGGCGCGTTTCTTGAAGTTCAAGCAGAATTTGCTCCTAACATAGTTGTTGGATATGGTAGATTAGATGGACATACTGTTGGTATTGTTGGCAATCAGCCAAAAGTTCTTGCCGGATGTTTGGATATTGATGCATCAGTGAAAGCAGCTAGATTCATCCGCTTCTGTGATGCATTCAACATCCCGCTTCTAACCATGGTCGATGTACCTGGATTCTTACCTGGAGCTAATCAAGAATGGGGTGGGATCATCCGTCACGGTGCAAAATTACTCTATGCATACTCAGAAGCAACGGTACCAAAATTGACTGTCATTATGAGAAAGGCCTACGGCGGCGCATACGATGTGATGTGTTCAAAACATATCCGAGGAGACTACAATATCGCTTGGCCGAGTGCACAACTTGCCGTGATGGGCGCTGATGGCGCGGTACAAATCATCCACCGAAACAGAATCAAAACAGCCACAAATCCTGAGCAAGAAAGAGAAAGATTGGTTGAAGAATATGGTGAACTTTTCGCTAACCCATACAAAGCAGCATCGTTAGGTTATATCGATGATGTAGTAGAGCCACGAGAAACCCGTGCAAAACTTTGCAAAGCCCTATTGATGTTACTCGATAAACAAGAGGACCGACCTGCAAGAAAACACGGAAATATCCCCTTATGAGGTGTAATTATGGAGGATGATTCGTATAGCGATGCTCTAAGTAAGATTCTTCAAACTG
>CAXEOD010000159.1:0-2305 GCA_963997805.1 uncultured Candidatus Poseidoniales archaeon | reverse complement strand
TACCTACCTTTGACTGCTGAGATGGCTGGGGACTAGGTCTTTCAGGACCTGTGAATTTAGCCACCCCGTCAGAAATACTCTCTGGGCGAGGCTCGCCATTGTCAACTTCAAGTAATTCCGATAAGTAACTTTCAGCCTGCACATTTTGTTGATGAGTCTCCTGTGGAGGTATTGTCTGTGGCTGTGCAGAAAATTGTGGCTGCGGAATAGGAGATGGCCTAGCGGGACCAACCGTTTCCAAGTGTTTAATCGCTTGTTGCCTCCCTGCCTCACGAATCTTTGATTGTGGGGATTTTCTCTTCCTCATCCCTAGTAATACTGACAATGCGATTAATCCGGCCATTGTAATAATCAAATTTGCTGGATCGGAGAAAAATCGAACTAGTTCCCCACCTTGTTCAAACTGTTCAGCTGTGAGTATAACCTCAATGCTTTGCTCTAACCCCTGAGAATCTCGGAAAACAATTTCACCCCGTGCTACCATCCCTGGTACTAAGAGTCCATTTGGAGATACTGTTAGATTCACCTTTGATCCATCACCTAAGTTTTGAGTTGGAGCGGTTGTTGCAATCCTATCAATCGGCCCCTCCAACCTAACCTCCCAAACTTGTTGACCTAAGCCACTAAACTCCAATGGCACATTAACAAAGCCATCATCGTCAGATGAAATGTCACTCTTGTATTCAGTGTTTACAAGACGTAACCCAATTGTATGGAAATCGATACTCACCTGTTGAGCAGTAGAGGAACCGCAAGTAAATTGACCTGTTAACCGCGCTTCACCACCAACTATCCCTGGGCTATCCCAGCGCAGAGTACGAACCACTGATTCACCTACAGATACAGGTGTGTTCTCAACAATTGACACGATTCTACCATCGCTTGAATTCAAATTAATGCCTAATGTGCAAGCAGTTGAAGAATTCACTGAAATCAGTAAATCTTCATTTTTCAATAATTGAATGGGATGATGTGGAGGTAGTACCTCAAAACTAGGTGCTCCAGAAGTAGATATTGTAAGAGAAAGCGAGTTGGAGTCAACTTCAGTGACCTCAACTATCCAATTGACTTGGCGCCCATAATGGTCTATCAAAATACGACCTTCTGCACCAAACTTACCACCAGTTGTGAAAGTATCCCCTGAACTGCCTTGGTCGTTGCCTGCAAGAAGGCCACTATCACCATCTGCTTCTAATACATACAACCAAGGAATATCTGGATTTGTATTGATTAAATTCTGCTCCGAGTCCCCTACTGATGTATCTTGGACAGTAACCAATAACCCATGGCCAGGGAGGTCGCTGTCAAAGCCATTAGAGCCTCTGTAAGCCATCCACACACGCTCACTGGGAGATATTTGTATGAACAATCCCGAACCCGACGAAGACATAGGGCTGAGTACATAATTTTGTGTCTCGCCGGGATTATTGAGAGATATCTCAGTGGCTCGGTCAACCCCAATTAAATCTAAAGTAGCTAAGGATGGTAAAGCAGGAGTACGTCCATTTACCCCATTCCAATTCCCGCTTGCCATAACATCCCAATCACCAAGCCCATTCCAATCTTCACCAGTTCCTTGACCGTGAACATCGTACAAGTCAAGTGCACCCATCTGGTGAAGCATTTCATGGATGATTGTGCCAAATCCTGAATCAAATCCAGCTATAGTATAGTGGTCAAATTTGTAACCATCTACCTCGACCATGGCCGCGAGTGGTCCATAATGGCTCCAGATACTTCCACTGCCGCCGCTATCCTCCTGTACCTCGGCTGTGTGAATAATAAGAAATCGGTCAATCCAGCCATCAGAATCTAGGTCAAATTGGGAGAGGTCTACCCCTGACAGTGAATTTTTGATGACTGATGAGGCTAAACCTCCTGGACCATCTGAGCCATCCTGACCTACATCCCTAACATCACCTTCATCTTGACCCCAGTATGAATCAGAATTCTGAGCATGATACACTGTAGGGATTATTGTGACAGATAATGTTGTGGCACCACCAGTAGCCTCCGAAATGTAATCATCGGCGCCGTTTGTTCCAGTCAGTAAAGTCTGTGCCTTCTCAACATTCCTAAATCCTGTCTCGGGAGCGTTCGGGAAATCAACTACTACAACCAACCAACGCTCTTCCGCTTGCATTTTAACACTGGGCGCAGTATTTTCTATTTCTTGGGTAAAATCATCAAGGTAATCAAAGAATGGGCCAATCCTTGTTGGGTCTTCACTTACATACCAACCAGCAACTAAAATCATTGCCGCAAGAGGGATTGCAATGATTGGCCTCATAGTTAACCGCTCCAC
>CAXEOD010000158.1:0-2346 GCA_963997805.1 uncultured Candidatus Poseidoniales archaeon | reverse complement strand
TAAATCCTTTACACCGTCAGTAATGATTTGATTTAACCTGGTTTCATGGTCAGATAGCCACTCAAAGTCTACATTTGAGAGATAATCAACTGCCGCTTTGGCACCAGCAATCCCAGCATAATTAGACGAGCCACCTTCTAAGCGAGCGGGGCCGGGGAGAAACTCTAGGTTAGCCTTTGATGCTGAAACAATTGTGGTTCCACCACCGCTCAGGGTCTCAAGATTAGCCATTGATTCCTCAGTTGCGAATAGTGCACCAACCCCACTAGGGCCAAGCATTTTATGCAAACTGAAAGCAAGGTAATCACATCCTAAATCCTTCACATTGACCTTATTGTGAGGAATTGCTTGGGCTGAATCAAGCAATACTTCCGCACCAAAATCATGTGCGATTTTAGTGATTTCAGCAACTGGATTTGTAACTCCATCTAGATTGCTTGTGAAGGGGATTGCGACAAGTCGCAAATTGTCACCTGCTTGGGCACATGCATCCTCAAAAGCCTGCAAATCAAAGGTATTGTCTTCATTGGATGAAACCTGTTGCAGGTCAATAACCCCTTCATTTTCTAATTGTAACCAAGGAACAAAGTTGCTATTATGTTCTTTATCGCTAGTGATGACTACATCACCTGGTTTCCAATTAATACCATGCGCTACTTGGTTAATTGCAGCAGTAGAATTCAGAGTAAATACAAGTTCATCTCGAGGTGCTGAAATGAAATCTGCTACCGCTTGACGCGCTTGTGCCATCATCAAAGTAACAGCATATCCCCAACGATGTGGACTTCGACCACCACAGCCTGGTGTCTCCGTGTAGTAAGATGAAACTGCCTCAACTACTGAGTCTGGCCTCAATGTGGTGCACGCATTGTCAAGATAACAAACTGGATTCTCTTTTCTCAAAGGGGCGAAATCTTCCCTAAACCTATCTGGAACCAATTTATCACCACGCTTCTTGGTCTGGTAAGTGATTGCTTATTGGGGCGCTACTCCCACACCCTTCACACGTGATTCGATTTGGGAATACTGAGGAACAATCCTCACATCGTTCCCCTGGTGGCCCAACCCCATTACATTCTTCGGTAGCACAAATCACCTCTAATACACCCGTTGGAAGACGAGTGATTGGAGTTGTGCTACCACAAGAGGGGCACTTCCCCCGTTGCCCTACCTCGGGCACCTCTTCACCTCGTAATTTGCGGCTGACTTCTCTGGCACGGTCGCTCTCAATCTCTTGACCGGTTGCACCCAGCATCATTTGAGGATACCACAGTAGGTGGATTAGAGACCAAACACAAAAGATTCCGGAAATGAAGTATAAGACTCGATAAATGCCCATCCCAGATGAATCTCGATATGCCACCGAATGAGCCCCTAACCATCCGTTAATGACTACTAAAGAACCCCAAACAATGAGTATCAAAACCCATGCTTGCAGGCTATGGTCTCGAACCGCTTCCTGCATCTTGCGAGGGTCGGGGTGACTATGTTGAGTCACCACATGTAAATCTCGAGTTTGCATAACGGCTTGCCATGTATTAAAACTCAAAAAACCAAGAACAGCTACACCAATAATCAATCCTAAAAAGTCAAAAATGGTAGAATTAAATGGGAATTTTGGTGCCCCAGCGATTGAAATCACCAATCCTGCCTGAACCGAAACCCAACCTACGAAAAGATAGATTGTTTTTTCACGCATTAAGGGGTACTCAGATAAGGTGCGCATTAAGAAAAGGGCCCAAAGAACGAAACTAGTAATCATCATTGCAAAAGCTTGCCACTCAACAGCATTGAGGCCTTCAATTCCGACCTTCCAAATATTTCCTCCACTGGAGAACTCGCCACTTGAGAGGTCTGACGAACCACTAAGGAAGGCAAGTGAACCAATTACTAGACTAACAAGGGTTCTACGACCCCATGTTTCTCTCACCTTTCGGTAATGAAATGAAAGCTCTACTTTCAAGTCATGGAGAGGAACTAACCATGGTTGGCTAACTGAAAGATACTGCTCAAGTCGCATGTTAGATAGCCGCATACCGGTGTGCATTTGCTCGCCTATCGCCTGCTCTGACTCAGGTTCCTCTTCCTCCATGTGGTGGCCGAGGATTAATCACGCATTAAGAGGCAACCCTCATTTGAATTACGATTTAGTGTTTTCAACGAAATTATTCATGGCTGGATTCAATGTGAAAAAAGAGCCACTGGCGTGAATTGAACACGCGACCTCCTCATTACCAATGAGGTGCTATACCGCTAAGCCACAGTGGCAGTAAGACGGCGACCGACAGGCTTGATTTAACCACTACGGACACCATATTGAGTATGCGTTTGTGAGTATCACTGCCA
>CAXEOD010000157.1:0-2378 GCA_963997805.1 uncultured Candidatus Poseidoniales archaeon | reverse complement strand
CATATTACGAATTAGGCTGGGGCGGATGGTGGTTTTGGGATCCGGTTGAAAATGCATCTTTCATGCCATGGCTACTTGGTACTGCCTTATTACATTCTCTTATTATTGTTGAAAAACGAAAATCACTCCGGGCTTGGGTGCTGCTATTATCAATACTTGCTTTTCTTTTGAGTGTAGTAGGAACATTTCTTGTAAGATCCGGCATATTAACCAGCGTTCATACTTTTGCTTTAGATCCATCTAGAGGAATATATATTCTTGTATTTACTGCCTTGTTGGGTGGTTATTCCTTAATATTATTTGGAACAAAATCAAAAAAATATTTTGATAATAATTATTTCACTTTTTTTAGTAAGGAAGGTTCAATCCTCATAAATAATATTCTTATGGTTGTTATCTGTTCTACAGTATTTTTGGGAACAATTTACCCACTATTAATAGAAGCTTTGACTAATAATAAAATTTCCGTTGGAGAACCCTATTATAATTCAACAGTCATCCCAATAATGATGCCAGCAATTTTAGTTATGGGTATAGGGCCAATACTAGGTTGGGGAAAAGAAGATAAATCAAAAACTTTAAAAAAAATATTTCCCACTATTTTACTTACAACAATAATGACTATTTTTATTTTTTTAATTTATCAATCGTATAGCGTTATTGGAATTGCTGGAATAATATTAGCTTTCTGGATAATTTCTAATAACCTTCTCATTTTAATTAAAAAAAATAAAAATTGTTCTATGGGTATGATAATCGCTCACCTTGGTATCGGATTGGTAATATTAGGAATAACGAGCTCAAGTATCTGGCAAGAAGAAAAAATTACTAAAATGAAAATTGGCAGTGAAACTAAAATTGAAAAATATAATATAGTTTTTGAAAAAGTTAGAGAAGTGAAAGGTGGTCATGCATCTCTTAACGTGTTTGATGGGCAGAAACCCTACACCCTCGTTGCATTCAAACAAGGTGGGGAAGTCAATAGATTACTGAAATCGCTTATTGTAGGGGATTTAGTAGAATGGAGAGGACTTACTTCTCCAAATAATGAAATCCATTTGGAGTCAATCATGTGCTCAGAAGGGGTCCCTCGCGAACTGTCACGACCTAATTGCAAATGTGGAGGGAAATTATGTCGCCAGGGTATTGGACAGCCTTTACGGTGTGAGAAATGTGGTAATACACAAGAGTCAGAGTGGGTGAGTACTAGATTTGAATCAATCAAGCAATGGGTGGAACCGCTCTGTTCAAATCGGCGTCATTTGGCTAAACCTCTGAACCGACAAGCGAAGGGGTAATTGAGGAGAGGTCTTCTCGGCGCCTCATGGTTGATTCAGTATCAATAGCATATGTTCTGTTGTTTATGGCTTCAGGGGCACTAGTTTACCTCATTATGAAGATGATTAAACGTAATCAACAGTCGGCAATAGAAGATAATGCGCCTGTAATTGCTGGCTCCGATGAATTAGGAGGCCAAGCAAAAGACCCGGCTCAATTCAATGAACCAGATGATGATGCTCTCGATGAAATGGGAGACTTGTTGGCATCTGCCGCAGAAGCTCAAGGAATGGAATACGAAGAGGACTAATTTTCAACTAAACCCTTCATCATTAATTTGAAGTTGAATAATTTCTTCTTCAACAAGAAGTATTCTTTTCTGCAAACCACCGTCTGCAATTGTCAGCCTCCAATTAGATGGTTTGATTTTTTCAAGTAATTTTTTGCCGCGCGTTTTCCATTCATCTTCACCGCTAGCATCACTGTAAAGTGCAGAAGTGATTAGTAAATTACATTGGCTAGAGCCGAGGATTTTTGTGATCGATTCAATTGCAGAAATTGCTAATCTATCTGGCTGCCCGGTCCGTGGTGTCCAATCATCAACAACAAATAGTTGTGGAGTTAATTTTTCAGCGAGTTTACCCGCAGTTAGAACGCCACCTGAAATGGCTTCACCACATTCCATCATGTGAAATTTTGAAAGTGAAACAACATTTACATCACAAAGGATTTGGCTAAACCGACCTGAATCTGGTGATTTTTCGCAAACCCAAATTACCCTCCCCCCGCCATTCAAAGTATCCCGTGCATACTGTAACGCCAATGAAGTTCCACCGCAACCTTCGGCCACTGCCAAGTGCGTAACGGGGGGTAATTCTGGGAGGGGCACAGTGTTTCGTTTGTTTGGGGGTTTTTGAATACTTAGTTTGAAAACCATACATTCTTCGGTAATCCCTATGACCATTCACTCTGTGGGGTGGCTATGAGTAGTATTCGGGAAGGGGAGAGAATCCCTCGACGTTCACTCCCAGCATTTGAGGAAGTTGAAGGTGGATTACGTGGTGCATTGCGTACTCATGGGTTGATTGGTACTGCCTTAT
>CAXEOD010000156.1:0-2439 GCA_963997805.1 uncultured Candidatus Poseidoniales archaeon | reverse complement strand
GATGTCACTCCCATTTCCATCCCCAGCTCCTTGATTATGACCCGGATCTACATTCCAGCTACCACAGGCTTCAGTTTTACCGTAAGATGCGACTGCAGGAACTAAAGTTGCTACTGCAAACATTAGGATAGATGTAGCCATCAATGTAGCCCAAACCTGACGCGAGCGCCCAGGATTCAATTGTGTGCGCTTCTTTCTTAATACAATAATGAAAGGTGCTAAACAAGCAGCTGCAACCACTGGCCCCAATATTCCATCTGGCCAAAACCCCTGTTGTGTGGATATATCTAGAGTCAGCATGATGGCCGATGAGCCCATTGCGACTAATACCGCTGGTGCGAGGTGGCGGCGATAAGCCAAAGCAAAACACGCAATCGGGGCAATGAATAATTGCGTCTGGAGCATCATAAACATGACCAATCCAACTATTGATTGAAGAGGGCCTAAACTGTCTAGGGCAGGATCGGTTCTTGGATCATTCATTTGCAGAAGAGCGGCCACTAATGGTGGCGTCACAATCAACAGTGCAATACACCAAGATAATGGATGTTGGTGGATATCTTGCTCAATAGAATCTTCATCCATGAACTCTTCAATTACATCTTCTAATATGAATTTAGACACAATCATCCCTCTTCTTAAGCACCAATCAAGGCAGGGTTTTCATCAAGTTGTTCAAGAGCAGTCCACAGGTCTTTGTTGGATAGGTAACCTGCAAAACGCCCTTTCTCATCTCTGAGTAAAATCGCACTTGGTCGCTTGGTTGTTACTAATCCCCACGCTTGAGATACATTTGCAGTCCACTCTATTGTCGCGATGTTTGTGTTCATCACATCAGCGATAGTTGCTTTGTGAATACTATTTTTCCACTTTTTGGGCGGATTACCGTACGCGCGGTGAAAATCATAGAGGTAAAACGAGCCATGAAATTTGTCTTCTTCGCGATTATAGATAAGCAGAACATCATCAGGTCGTTCAGCAAATTTTGCTGCAACTTTTGGCAACGAAAGGTCAGGGTCTACAACTTGGTATTGGTCATGGTGTCCAACTTCTTTGATGAGTGGTTCACCTATCGCCATGTTTGCAACCTCGTTCTTGAAGTGAACAGTGATTCACTATTAAGCCGATTATGGCAAGTGAATATAGTGTTATCCTAAATCACCAAAGTCAATTATTTATGGTAGTTGACGAGTAAATGACAACCAAGGATTTTGAGGGTAAATCAAGTGATAGGTCTAATGATTTAGTAAGTATGATAATTGAACATAATTCGCGAATGATATTTTATTGAATTTAATTCAAATCACGCGATAATTTTACGCCGAACAAACTCTTCAACGTGTGATGAAAGGGGGGGCCAAATCATTTGAGCGGGACAACAGTTATCATCGCGCGGTAGTGTTCCCAAAAGGGGATTTGGGGTGTTGGGACCTACCGTTTCATTGCTTGAACTCAGAGATGAGTTTGCATTTGTTCGCAATGATGCAAATTTTGCTGATGTTGCGCGTTCTCTTGGCCAATCTTCGGTCAAGGTAATCTTAGTGCGTGGAAAGAAAAACAAAGGGGTGGCGGGAGTTATCTCTCAAACCCATTTTCTCAAGGTTTGTGCTACTGGAATTAATCCAACTTCAACGCTTGCACGTAACCAAATGCAGACAGACTTGCTGAGATTGAGGGATGATACTCCCTTGGACCATGCGGTTGAAGCGATTCAAGAGAAAGACCCCGATGCAGTTTTGATTCTTTCAGGTGAGAACAAATTTGTTGGTTATCTAAGTCCCGAAGATTTCAGAGAGGTTCAATTAGCTCAGCAGAAATTAGGAGGGAAGAAGGGTAAGGGACCAGCTGCTCCACCACCAGAAAAAGCGGATGTTTCTCACTCACTTGATTTGGGTGACGAGTTTGTGTTTGTCCGCAATGACGCAGTTTTCTCTGACGCATCAAGGATGTTAGCTCCTGTTCACGTAAAGGTAATCTTGGTTCGTGCCAAGAAAAGTAAGGGGATAGCTGGAGTATTGACAGAACCTGAGTTCCTGAAGGTTTGTGCAACTGGAATTAATCCTAACAAGACATTGGTCAGCAAACACATGCTCACCGACCTTTTGCGTATTCGTAGTGATACCCCTCTAGAAGAAGCGGTCAAAATTATTGGGGAGAAAGATCCAGATGCAGTACTCGTGTTGAATGCCAAGAAGAAGTTCGTTGGTTATCTAAGTCCAGCAGATTACAATGAGGCAATTGAGTTACTCAAGAGGAAGAATATTGAGGTCTTTGATGTCCCATCCATCAAACCTGAGATTGCGCCGCCTCCACCACCTCCACCACCTCCCCCACCAAAGGAGGAAATTATTCTTATCGACGATGTGTTGAATGTCTCTCAGAAAAATGTTGTAGAACACCTTGCTCAAATTCTTAGTGAGGGAAAAGATGGCCCAGTGA
>CAXEOD010000155.1:0-2445 GCA_963997805.1 uncultured Candidatus Poseidoniales archaeon | reverse complement strand
CCACTAGACCGAAATTTGGACCACGATGGTGATGGTTTCACTACAGGTTGGGAATTAGATAATGGGTGGGACCCTGAGGACATAATTTCCTCACCAGCCTGCAACTCATTCCGCGAACTTTGCAGTAGGAGTGTGAATGAAACAGTCTGGGCAACAACTCACAATTCACATGCATCATATGATCGTAATCACAACATCTTGAGTGGGAGCCAGCGAACCAATATCACTGCCCAAATGCAAGGTGGTGTCCGCGTCATCAATCTTGATGTTCACGAATACAATAACCAATCAATGCTGTGTCATGGCGGCTATGATTATCCTCTTCATCCATGTTTTATCAGTGGGAATTGGCCTTTAGAGGATGCTTTCCTTGAGGTGGTATCATTTCTTGAGAACAACTCATTCGCAATTCTAATCATCACTCTAGAGAGTTATGTAACAGCCCAGGATTTAGCAAATACATCTGATTCAACCCAACTAACACCCTATTTACACAGCCAAGAATTAGGTTCTCAATGGCCTACTTTGGCCACCCTCATTGAATCTGGTAAAAGAGTTATTTTGTTTAGTCAAGACCGTCCAGAGGTTGACATTTCGTGGTACCACTATGATGGGGACTACATGGCAAAAACACACTGGGCATACAACGACTCGGCCTATTTCACCTGTGAACTAACTAGGGGCAATGTCTCAAGTCCATTACGTTGGCTTGACCATTTTGTGACTGACCCATTATCGTCTGAGTCTGCTTCAAACGCTACCAATCAGGTTTCGGTTGTAGTTGAACGGGCAAACAATTGTACCCAGCAATGGGGACAAGTTCCTAACTTTATTGCAGTAGATTTTTGGGGTCAAGGGGACATTGTGTTAGCCGTTGAAACCCTAAACGGTTTCTAACGATAAAATTGCAAATTCATCAGTGGCGAAACCCAGACCATCTCCCTTCAGAAGGAGGTCTTTGGAGAGCAAGGTAACACCACTTATCGTCAATTTGGAATCCACATAACCAAGTTTTGTGTACCCCATTAGCGAGTCGTGCTGCAAGGCAAGCTTGAGCCCAATCATGTGGTGCTAACCATTCAGGTTGAAGTAACCAAGGCGCATGCTCTTCTCCTACTGAAAGTTCGTAGAGTCGCCAACGAGTACCATATTTGAATCCTGAACGAGGGAGAAGTTTTCTGGCTAGAATATCTCTCAGTAATGAGATGCTTCCATTTTCATCAGCAGCATCTTCTAAGATTCTGACTTCATCTTCGTCCAGCCACTTGCCCTCAGGAAGAGGTGTGCCAATTTGTTCGGGGAGTTCAACTTCTCGTGGCATAAAGGCACCATCCCATCGACCACCAACCAAACTAGGTTCAGACTCGAGAAGTCCATCCAATCCAATTTCAGGCAAAGCCCCAGCCGGTTCGGCCGGGTTTACTCTGTACGTGGTTACTCCCATCTCTTCGTCAACAATCAGAACTTCTGCTATTCTGCCAAGTGCTGTTACTTCAGCCGCCCAGGCGTACAGACTATTCCACTGAATTGGCTCAAAATCTCTTACCCAAATAATTTCGGCAGCCGCTAAACCAGTTTTGAGATTTGAAGAGCGTGACCAACGTAGTGCCCAACTACCATCTGAAACAATTGTTTTTGGAGATATCTTAGTGACATTATTTGCTAAAACAACCTGTTCACCAGGTACTCTCATTGCTTCAAGTGCAGCGGTTTCGTGCAATAATTCAGCAGATTCAACTAATTGCTCTTCTAACCAGTTTTCAGTCATCTCAAGATGTCGGTGTCGGTTACAAAAAAGAACTTCACAAGGTTGTAACAATAATTCATTTTTTGGAAGTGGAATCCCTATTCCGGATTTATCAAAAAGTCTCTGTGCAGCTGGTCCTGAAAGCACCCAACCATCGGAATTTTGCATGCAAGGGCCGATGGTCCTACCCTTCGCCGGCCCACTATCCATACCCCCCCCTCGCGCCTTTTAGACTTGAGTTAATCGCAATTTACCGCCGTCACATTTGATAGGATAGCCCTAGTCAGACAATTTGAGTAACATGAGTAGCCCAGGTAAACTCAGCGACTTCACAGTTGAGCAAAGAGTGCTAATTCATCTGTTTGAGCACCCCAAGAAACGATCACAATGGGAGGGTGAGCTTGAACAAACTCAAGCAGGTATTAGTGGCGCAGTAGGAATTGCTAGGAAACATCTTCCTCGTACATTGAAATCTTTGATGGCTCAGGACTTGGTTGAAGTTGAAACACGGCATGTTACCGGATCAAAACAACGCTGTAGGGTCTACTTTCTCACACCTGTTGGTAATTCTGCCGCTGAACAGATGCGGAAAGGATTAGCCTCCCGCGAGATTTCTACTGATCAGGGTGAAACCACTTTGGGCCAATTTGCAGGCCGTGATATCCCCTTTCTTCATGTGTTAAGTCATCTTACTTCTG
>CAXEOD010000154.1:0-2464 GCA_963997805.1 uncultured Candidatus Poseidoniales archaeon | reverse complement strand
GCGCCAAGCTATGTCTTCTGGGGATTTAGAGGGTGCTGAAATTGCATTAAGAGATGCAAGAAAGAGATGGAAAAAGGAGCCAGAGTTTGCGGTACGTCATGCAAATGTACTAGTCCAACAAGGTAAACATGGCCAAGCACTCAAAGTCTATAGGAAAGTGATGAAGAAATCCCCTGAGCGATTAGACGCTTGTATTGGGGCCGCAGAATGTGCTATCCAGACAGGAAAGGGAAGACTAGCAGAAAAGTTGTATTCTCGAGGTATTGGCCTTGGATTAAGCCTAGATGATGCTACTTTAGGAATAGCCCGCTCGTTAGTAATACGTTCACAACATCATCTTGCTTGGGAAAAGGCAATCTTACAATTCAAATCATCTGGTAATAAGTCAAAAGGATTACATGGTTTGCTAAAAGAAATATCCCCGCAGACAGGAATTAGTGTCCCCTCTTTAGATCAGTTTGATACTGCCATGATTGATACCAATATTGAAGGTGTAAGAAGAGATAATCCAGACCCAAGACTTGCTGAAAATACATTCGCTGCAGGTTCGTTTGAGGCAATGGCGGGTGTAGACCGAGATACTTTGGTTGAAAGCGGTGATTTACCCACAGATGATTTATTGGATGTAAGTGCAAGTGGTGGTACATCTCTAGGAATTGATCTATCTGCTCTTCAGAATCCTCCTCCAAAATCTCATTCACCTCAGGTTGATGTTGAGAATAATGATGTTCAAGAGGTTGTTGATATTGATATCAATGGAGGTCCAGAAGCAGCTAATGATTCTAGTGAAGTAAGTGTTGAACCACAAAGTAAGGTTAGTTCAACTAATGAAGACCCGTTTGATGACTGGCCTGACATTTAATCTCCAAATATATCATCTAAATGATTAATTCTTCAAAATTGTGTGTCGTTATCACTCCACAAGGTCTACTGATTGTTGGGAGCGGGGCTCCTTAGATCGGTTTAACATTATTCAAAATCAAATGAACAGGTTGAGCAGACATTTGCCCCTGGTGCATTTTCTGAACTACATATTGGGCAAACCTGTGAGTCAGAGTCTGCAGGTTGCTCTTCCGCTGGTTCTGCATCTGCAGTTTCTTCGGATTCTTCGGAATCTCCGCCAGTGATTTGGGCGAGGGCTGCATCCATTGTTGCATCATCCCCGGCTTCTGAATCATCGCTCGAATCGTCATCTGATTCAGCCTCATCTTCTGCATCACCATCATTTCCGTCTTCAGATTCTTCATCATCTGATTCAGCCTCATCTTCGTCATCTGATTCAGCCTCACCTTCAGATTCTTCTTCTGATGATGTTTCATCTTCAACCTCACCAGTGTCCTCCTCAACGGATTCTTCTTCCTCAGTATCTTCTTCAACTTCCTTCTCTGGTTCAGCAGGAGGTAGATCAACATCCAATTCATCGCCGAAAGTTGCTCCATGGAATTCTTGAGCATCACTCACTTTGTATTCTGCTCCTGCATCGCCTACAAGTTCGTAAATAACCTCAATTCTTTCATCCTTTTCAATAACAGGGATGTGCCAACTAACTTTGATTCCATTCTCATCGTCAGACTTTTCCATTTCAGCTTCTTTTACACCTGAGTCACTGCGTATATTGTATCCTTTGATTTCAAAGTCACTAGGTACGATATCGTGAATCATCAAGTCTTGTAACGCTGAGTCAGAACGGTTTTGGAACATAATCATGACTTCATATCTTCCTGCGCCTCCTGCAGGGAAAACTTCCTTACCGGTGCTGAACTTTCTTCGCTTGTGAATAATTCTAATTGATGGAATCTCATCCAGCAATCGAGTTGCAACTGGTCCGTAGCGTTCTGCACTGAAGTCTGACCTCAATGGTGCAGCAACCACGTCGTTATCTGGAGTTGGGTCTGGAGCAACAAGTGGGTAAGAAATTGTCATTTCTTGACCTGGTTCAAGTCCAATTGGCCCTTTTGTCCCGATGGTTAGGAGCATTGTGTGGCCTGAGCCATCAGGGCTCAATGAGGTTTCTTCCAAAGTTACACCTTCTTTTACTTCAATTCGGAATTGGTCACTGACAAGTTCGTTCCCATCAATTGTACATGCAACTTGTTCAGTATCAGGACTGTTGAAAATTCCTGGTACATCGTCGGTTAGGCGCATTAGGTTGATTGTTGCTGAACCTGTATTCTTGATTGAAATCTCAGCAGTAACATTTGCTTCTCGGTAGGTTCTCAGGATTTCTGTAGAGTAAGTTTTGCCGACATCAGCCTCAAGCACTTTGATTACATATTCTTCTAAGTCTATTGAGCCTTCAGTTGAATGGGTTACGCGTGGAATTACAGTAAAACCAAGTTCCTGATTGAAGTTAGGTTCTTCAGTTGCTGGAACAACCACTACCTCGCTTTCCCAACGCCCATCTGGATGGACATCTTTCTTGATTGAAGGGAGCATTCTGCAAAGTGAAATAGATCAAATATCT
>CAXEOD010000153.1:0-2502 GCA_963997805.1 uncultured Candidatus Poseidoniales archaeon | reverse complement strand
ATCGCGCTTTGGCACGTGAAAGCAATGTTGTGAAGGTAGATGGTGGAGAAATGACCCCTGTGGCCCCTTGGTGTATGGTGCACGCTGTGAGAGTAGAGGATCTGGTTCGATTCCAGAAAGGGTAGCATTCAGGTAGAGATGATGAGACGAGATATCCATCAAATACTTGAGGTGAGGTCAACTAATCTGTTCAAAGGCATTGATTGCCGCATCAACATCCTCATCGGTAACATGGAGATGGAACACTGCTCGCAATGAAGTTGGTGAAATATCGAACAAGTCAACACCTTGTTCAGCTAATGCTTGAACGGCCTGTTTTGCGTCTTGACCAGCAGTGAGCGTGACATAGACCATGTTTGTTTGAACTGCAGATAAATCAACACTATATCCATCCATTTCGTTCACTGCCTCACCAAATCGTCGTGCCCTAGCATGATCATCGGCGAGGCGCTCAACATTATTTTCAAGTGAGAAAATTCCTGCTGCTGCGATAATTCCGGCTTGTCTCATACCACCGCCAAACATCTTTCTCCAACGGTGCGCAGAGGCAATAAATTCTGCACTTCCAGCCAAAATTGAGCCAACTGGCGCACCCAAACCCTTTGACAAACAGATGGAAACTGTATCACAATTTTCTACCAACCTCGCTGCAGAAATTCCGCTAGCAACTGAGGCATTGAACAACCGCGCACCATCCATGTGAACTGCACAACCACGATCCTTCGAAACTTCACAAATCTCGTCAATAATTTCGACTGGGTAACACGAACCTCCACCACGGTTTGAGGTATTCTCTATGCACACCAAAGTAGCATTTGGATAATGACCTTGAGAGCCCTCTGACTTGCGAATTGCAGCCCCAACATCAGTTGCTGAAATTATCCCAGATGGTCCACTTACCCGCGCCACTGAACAACCAGAAAGCGCTGCATAGCCCCCACCTTCGTAGGTGTAAATGTGACTGTCCTTCTCCAAAACTATCTCATCACCTGGGCTTGTATGGGTTCTCACTGCCACTGCATTTGCCATGGTTCCTGATGAAACAAAAAGTGCCGCCTCCTTACCAAGCATTTCAGCTGAAAGTGCTTCTAATGCATTGACTGTCGGGTCATCACCTAGAACATCGTCTCCAACAGGGGCTGTGAAAATCGCCTCCCGCATTGCAGCAGTGGGCTGAGTAACTGTGTCTGAGCGCAAATCAATTCTGTCAATCGAGTACTCGCGCATGTGTTGTGTGAGAGGGGGGTTGCTCATAGTGGCAACGGAACGAGTAGTTTACAAAACAATACGAATAAGGATGCGAAAATTACCACGCACGCTCTTTGTATCCACATTTTTGGCAACGGCCGTGACTTAGGTGCAATACACAAGTTGGTTTGCGGCAGCGCGAACAGGTGCGGCTGCAAGTTCGTTGACAGATTGAGCACCTTGCCATCTATTGTCAGTATGAACTCAAGTCTATTTCCTTTTCTATTGTTTATTTGGAATAATAATCAAATTGGTGAAAAGATGATGGTTAAAACCATGTTATTAGTTTTGATTTTGATCAATTTATGGTATTGTTAAAGTTGTATTTTTCTATTATTGGGATGTTAAAATTCTATGAAAATGGTGCACTCCTGTTTCACGATTGGGGGAATATCTTCCACGTTCATAAGCACTAGATGAAACACCTTGTTGAGTCGCTTCTACCACAAATTGATCTTCCATCTCAACTTTGTCAAGGTCAGCGCCAGCACCTTCACCAAGTTTATTTTCATCCCAAACATAACCATGATAGATGATTTTTGTACGGTTAACTGAAATGGGAGATATGATGTTTACAGAAAGCCCCCATGGATAAAAATTCAACATTAATCCCGGAAAAATCCAGTAGTAGTACGCTGCGATTTCTTGGCCATAATCGGGTGACGACTCTGGTAAATCAAAACATGGCTCACCTTTGCTCGCCATTCCTATTTGCAGTACCCCACCATCAAAAAGTTCGGTGCTATAATTATCGTAATCTAGAACACCGTGAAGATCTTCGTGCACATATGGAATGTGAAAACCCTCAAGATAATTGTCAACGTACAATGCCCAATTAGCTTCAACTTCCCACTCACGATGACGCGTTTGGTCGTGCTTAAATTCAGATATTGGCATCCATCCAATTCGCTCAACAATTGGTTTTAGTAACTCTTCAAAATCGGTTCCATCTAAAGTTGAAAACAACAACCCATTCCATTCTTCGTATGGGTATTCATGAAGATTGTCGGAAGCACTAGGAAAATTCTCAACTCCTTCAAACTCTGGCATATTGCGAAAGCAACCGTCTAATCCAAATGTTCGGCCGTGATATGTACACCTAAGAGTCGAACCCTTACAATTTTCATTAGCAATTAACATTCCACGATGTGTACAGACATTGGATAAACAACGTATTTCATCGCCCTTAGTAAGCACTAACGGTTCTCTCATTAACCCCACTAGATGTGGCAAAGGAATTACATTATTTTCTTC
>CAXEOD010000152.1:0-2562 GCA_963997805.1 uncultured Candidatus Poseidoniales archaeon | reverse complement strand
GTACCACGTTCATACGAATATGACAGCGGAAATTTTACCCGCGCTTGAATCAGTATGGAGGCGGAGCGCGGCGACGATATAGCCAGCGTAATCCGATTGCTACACCTGCCAAAGCCGCCGCTAACAATAAACGGCCAGACAAGGAAGGCATCCACTGTTCCATCAACGGCGCAAAAAGGGCTGCTACACCTGCCATCAAGGAAACTGCTGAGAGAGATTTAGAGCGATACATCTCTGCTTGAATTCTGCTTACATGACCAAGCCACCACTTGGTACGTTTCTCTACAGGCCTATCCCAGGCCTGAGAAATTGCAGCCTCCTCCAAGACTTGCTCATATTCCCATATCGCCACTCCACCCTTGTGGCCATCCAAAGCGCGTGAGGAAGTTGCACTCTCAGGAGCGGTTGAATTCCAACCCTCAAACACAGCCTTTCGCAGTGTCAGTTCTTCGCCACTAATGACACCAAGTTCGTCACACAGAACAGCAAGTGAACGATATGCTGCAGCCAAATCACGAATCACTGGATAATCTCTTGATGCGGGTAAGATCGCATTAGGAATGCCATCATGACAACAGGTGATTACGGCATCATCACCATCAATGTAAACCGCTTGTAAGCCAAAATTACGATGCGTAATTGTCGCCAAAGTGTTGTATGAATGTGGGGCTCGCCATAATGTATTTGACAACACTCTATCCTCTAAACTCTTGAGCCGAGCATTCCACTTCCGCTCATCATTTGGTAATGATTTTTTATTCAATGAATCAATATGAAAACTGCCCAAAACTTGTCCCACTCGGCCGCAAATTTTTCGCCCTTCATCAAAATCTCCATCCCTAAGTGCAGCACTCAATAGTTCATCAGCTCTCTGACCCTCATCTTGCCTGAAAAACAGAAGTAAGTCTTGCTTACCAACCTGAAGCCCGCCAAAGGCACTATTCAGATGCTCGCTACCCATATCTGAGAGAGTTCTTCCATGGCCTTTCTCATCAAGCATTAGTAATCGAATTATCACTTTTCGTCCACTCTTTTCAGTCAACAAAAATGTCGGTCCACTAGAAGAAGAAATTGACTCAATTTTGCCACCTTCAACATTGGGTGGGTCTCCCCAGCGCTTACCGCCACCACCAACTGGAATTACTCGCTTCCACCAGTCCATTGACTCAACATCACCAGTTGGTAAAAACATCATCACGCTATCAAAACGAGTATGCAGACGCCACGACTCAAATCCTTCTGGAACTTGAGAAGCTGCTGGCTCAACCGATTGGGCAATCCCAGCCGGAAACCACGCTTCACCGCGCAGTTCCTCAAGACTTGCCTGACCTCCCATGACCACGACCCCAACTTTGCGCACAGAGCCTACCTCTTTGCTTCTGTTGCTCAATCCCTTTTCACAAGCGAAGCATTGACAGTAGAGGAAAGACCCCCCCGATGTGTGACACAAGAGGAGAAACCCCTGCCTCTGGCCGTTGATTTGGATGGCACGCTCATCCTTACCGACATGAGTTGGGTGACCATAAAACGCGTCTTATTCCTTAGACCATGGTTGGTTCCGTGGGTGCTTTTCAAAGAGTTAACTGGCAAGAGAACTCACTGGAAAATGAAACTGGCTAGTAAATTACGATTTGAGCCTGCAGAATTGATCTATCACCAAGAATTTCTCACTTGGTTGACTGCTGAAAGGGAAAGGCGGGATGAAATCATCTTGTGTACTGCTTCAACTCGTTCTGTGGCCGAAAAAATTGCTGAGCATGTTGGATTGTTTGATGATGTGATGGCTTCTGATGCTGGCGCTAATCTAGCGGCTGGGAACAAAGCCGCTGCGCTAGTTGAGCGATATGGAGAGCGTGGCTTTGGATATGCTGGGAATTCTAGGTCTGACCTAGCTGTGTGGCCAGATGCCGGCGAGATTATTGTTGTCAATGCGCCTCAAAGTGTGCGCAAACGAATTGAGAGCAAGGCCGACCTCATCTTTGATTGAAGATAGTTTCAATAATGCAAAGCATGTCTTGCAATTATGGCAGGAGGTAGTATATCTGTTGTCAAAAAAGAAGGCTGGATATATTTCATTTCTGATAAAGATAGAATGAATGGTTCACTTTGTAATTTTTACAAAATTGGTAAAACTGACTATGACAGGCCTGTTGAAGACCGAGTTGGTGAACATCAAACAGGAAATCCTAGGGAAATCATACTTGTAGAAAGCATTAGAACTTCTTTCATAGATACACTTGAAACATATTTGCATCATCGTTTTGCTACCAATTGCATATACAATGAATGGTTCAAATTCAATAATTTTTCTTTGAAATGGTTGATGCTCTGATTTTATTTATCACTGATATTATTGTTGCATCAACTAATTCAAATAAAAGAATAACCTCTCAAGTGATTTGGGAAACTTATTTTGTTCCCAACCAAATTCTTTCCACACCGAATAATTCATGCCACGCATTGAGACAACTTTCAGATTGTGAAGATGTGAAAAATCTCCAGCTAAGTTCGAACCATCAGAAATCTAAAGAAATAACAAGTAATGTCCTTTTTGTCGTGTGC
>CAXEOD010000151.1:0-2717 GCA_963997805.1 uncultured Candidatus Poseidoniales archaeon | reverse complement strand
CCGAGTCCTTTCGGCTTTTTTATTGCCTTCTTCTTCACGAATTTTCTCAACTTTCGGAGCAAGCCGTTTTGCCTCCCACCAATCTCTCAAACCACCGCCAATTAGCATTGGGAAAGTAGCCAAAGTAGGTAGATACATACCTAGTCCAAATGATGTACCCATACCTGTTGCCCATTCAATGAAACAGCCAAGCAAGAAACCCAACCCTAACGCATAGAGATTTCCTTCGTTCTCTGCCAACAAGATTGTGAAAGTTGCGAATGCATTAGCTTGTGGGGCAAGTAGATCAATGCGGCCATCGGCAAGCATCTTTGATAGGAAAATTGCGACTCCAGCACCTAGGATAGCACCAGGAACAACTCCCATGATATTTCCTTTAGAGATGTGATAAGGTCGATTACCAATGTAAAGACTATTTTTGTAATCGCCAACTACAGTTCCAGACATTGAGATAGCAGAACCAAACACAGTGGTTCCGACAAGTCCCAACAAGATGGCTTCCTCTTTACTCAAGCCAAAAGTATCTCTGAAATTTAGGAACAATCCTAGCAAACCAAGTAGAACTATGAAAGATGTACCACTAACTGGTTCAATCCCTGTTTCACCCATTACACGCACTGCAATCGCACCAAGTAAGAAGGTTGCAATCCCGACAATAATTGCAAATAGAAGGCTTGGAATAAGTGGGAAACCACCAACTGTAAAGATGAAAGACATTGCAAAGAAAGAGATGATGATGAAGATTGGGAGGTGGTAGAGTGGCCATTCATACCATCCCTTTTCCTCCATATATTCTGCACCTTGTTCTCCTTTGAACGCGTTTTTGATGTCACCGAAAATGTTTACGAAAGTTGGTGCCATCTTCGCTAATCCAAGGAATCCACCTCCTAGAATTGCTCCGATAGCAATTACTCTAATCAGTGTAGAATAAACTTTCATCTGAACGTATGGAGTGTATGGAACTGTTTCAGGGTTCCCAAAATCGGAGAGTTTGAAGTATGCACCAAGGTTAGCATCATACACTGGTACATCAAGACCAACTGCTAAAGGAACTAGGTAAAACCAAGCAACGAGGGTCCCTAGGTTAACTAGAATTGCGACCCTTAAACGCATGAACCAACCGATTGCGAAAAGGGTTGGAGACATCTCAATTCCAAGATAAGTGTACTCAAATGGATTGAATTTATCAGCATCGTAATGAGTAATTCCATTCGATACACCTTCCCAAGTCCCGTGTTCACCCTCTACAGTATCTATTCCAGCCGGTTGGTGGAGTGCATGATGACTGAAAATAGATGCAAGACCTGTTTTTGCAAAGGTAAGCTTTTGCGCTATTACATCAACTAATGATGATGATACCCCATCAAGATGACGTTTCCAAGATAATGGATAATCAATAACGAACATGAACAACATCGTGGCAACAGTGGATATCCCCACTGTTTTGAGCGAATCTTTTGCTTGTTCTGCAGCACCACTTGACACATCACAGGCGATATCAAGGAGAACAAGAGTGGCTTCAAAGCCAGGCATTGGTAAAGGATCTTCAACTAACCAAACCCGTCTAAATATGATAAAGTACATCACACCTAAGAAACCTGCAAACATTGATGCAATAATCCCGATAAATGCCAACTGAAAAGTGTCAACACTACTTATCAAGTGGCCTCCACCAACCTCATAATTAGGACTAGAGGCTAACAGAAATATTGCAGGAAATGTGAATATGAATCCAGTAGAAGCATGGGTTGCGCCTGTGGTTGCACTTGTTGCAATATTAACCTCGGAAGGTGACCAACGAAGAGCCATTCCAAGTAGGTAAGCAATATACCAAGCAGCAGAAACTGCTAGCCCAATTTTCAAGCCTATGTACGCTGTAACCCCGCTGAAAACCGCACCAATAAGAATTCCAATGAGGACTTTTCCAAGTGACCAGTGACTTACTTCAAACGCTTCTTGAAGATTCTTTTCCTCAAGATATTGTTCAAGAACACCTGTATTGAGATTTTTATACATGTCTTGGTCAAGCCAAGTTAGAGTTCCGTCCTCAATCGCCTTCAAACCGTCAGCTGTAACCGGCTGGCGGTATGCTGAGCGTTTTACTGACATATCGTTACCCCCGCTCCGTATCCATGTTGGTCGAACCCGACCACCTTCAAATCAATTCCTCTAAAAAAAGATGACCTCAATGGTCACGAATGATTCTGAATCTACCTAGTGCTTCCATCCACATGATTTCTCCACCTGATTCTATATTCAATCCATCTTCCAAGGGCAGGATCATCATTTCGAAAGTTTTTGCATCCATTGCGTGAACATCCACTCCTTGAATATGAGTTACTGTTGCTGAACCCTTCTCAATGATTGGGATACTAATCTTGTCAGTTACTGTACCTACATGACTTCTTTTTGAACCGGTAAAAAGATCCTCTAAATCAAGCCTAGCCTTTGCACTTCCGTGCTTGCCTGGCTTCGACTTTGAAATCTTCAGAATCTTGTACGCACTATCATCAACTGCGCAGTATCGTCCAACTTTCAATGTCCGAATTTCTACCTTCTCTGTACCTACCACTTCTAACCCAAAGGGCACCCCGTAGTACCCTCTTATCATAATTGCCTCAAATAGAAGTAATTATCAGAAAGATGCTCTAAACAAAGTTTGCTTGAAATTAATTATTTTCTCAAGAATAGGAATAGAACCCTTGGCCACTCTTACG
>CAXEOD010000150.1:0-2771 GCA_963997805.1 uncultured Candidatus Poseidoniales archaeon | reverse complement strand
ATTAGTGAACTTGATCCAGTTGCAATATTTCCTAAATCATGTGGGGTTGGTCCTTTAGACCCAACTTATGGGGGAAATTGGCGACATTACACAATCATCGCTCCTGAGTATGGTTCAAACTCCAATCACACCGGATATATTTGGACAATTGACACCACAGACCCGACAAAACCCTTCCTTGTTAGTAAGTGGAGATTGCCCGGTGAAGGTACTCTTGAGAATGGCTCAAAACACCCGCAGCACTACATTCCTGGCGGGTACATCTACAGCCCACACAATGGTGACACAGGTACCGGGGGTGAAGTCTACTGGGCTCACTATCACGCTGGTGCATGGGTGACCGACCACGGCAAAATATGGGATGATTTGGTTTGGGAGAATGGCGTTCCTGAACCTGAAAGAGGATTCAAGGCAATTTTACAATTGGCTGAAACTAGGACCATTGGATATTTCCTTGCGACTGGACCTGATTGGATAGATGATGCAACAGAGACTCTTGAGTATGATATGGCTGATTGCTGGGCATCTTGTATGATTCCATTTAATTGGGGGTTGGCATACGACCCGCGTGGATTCATTTTCATTTCAGAAATGGTTTCTGGAGTATATGTTGTGCAGATGGAATCAGATAGGGATGCGCGGTATCCGTATCATCCAATTTATCCTCTAGATTGATATCAATAACTCAGCGGTATTTTCACATTTCTTGGTTGTAAATGTTGAGCACCCAATAGAAGACAATACAGTTCCAATGTGGGTTGATTTGACTGTTACCTTGACTCTAATTGCGTTAGTTTTCGCTGGCTGGGGTTCAATCCGACGTAAATGAAATTTCATTCGTTTCAAAGAACAGGTTGTTGGCTGAGCCATTCTAAGTCAGAGATGTATAGTTGGCGTATATCATCCAAACCAAGCACCAACATAGCCAATCTCTCAAGCCCCATTCCCCAAGCACAAACAGGCCATTTCACACCCAGAGGTTCAGTCACTTCGGGGCGGAAAATTCCTGACCCACCCAACTCAAGCCACTGGCCACGCCATTTGACCTCAACCTCCATGCTCGGCTCTGTGTATGGGAAGTAAGCAGGGCGAACGCGCACTTCGGGGTAACCCATTTTGGCGTAGAACTCTTTGAGCGTAGTTACCAACATCGGCAGGCTCGCTCCTGGTTCCATGATGATGCCCTCAATCTGGTGAAATTCTGGTAGATGGGTGCGGTCGATACTCTCCTTGCGAAACACTCTGCCGATGCTAAACACTCGGCAAGGTTTGTCGGGATTTTCCTCTAAATGACGTACTGTGTTGACGGTTGTATGTGTGCGTAGCATTCCTTTCTCTGATATTTCAGATGAAAATTCTCCGCCCCAGCCTCTGCTACCAGTCTCTCCTCCGCTTTCGTGCACATCAGCCCATTGCTGAGTCCTTTCACTAGGAAGGGGTACAGATTTCGGGTTATCAAGATAGAAAGTGTCCTGCATTTCTCTTGCTGGATGGTCTTGTGGAATGAATAATGCATCCATGTTCCAGCCGGCGGTTGTGACATAATCGCCATCAATTTCAGTGAAGCCCATTTCTAAGAAAATGGCGCGTATTCTCTCGATTAATGCTTGCATTGGATGAGTTTTTCCAACCTGTGGAGTTGGCGCTTCACGGCTAACATCGTATGGCTTGAAGTCGGCTGAGCGCCATTCATCCCCTTGTAGAAGTTCAGGGGTAATGTCAGCTACCAAAAGTCGTTCCTCAAGGTCTGAGTCTTTTACCGCTCTACCTTCAGTGGTAAGTTTCCAAGTCCTGACGACCTCTTCAGAGGAGGTGATGATTCCTTTGCGGGCGGTGAAGTAGTCAATTTGTGAACTATCTAGGTCGTTTTCTAGTGTGCCGATTCCACCTGCATCAGAAAGTTGGGAGATAAAGGCGGCGCGCATTTCCAAGGTTGCAGTAATTGCACCTGTTGTTGAAGGGACCACAAATTGGCCGTGTTCTAATTGGATACCAAGGTCTTTCAGTAGGCCGATTCCAGCTCCTGACTCTCGCTTTTCAACGACGTCAGATGATTGCAATTCTTTCATGCCAACTTGGCCATCTTGTTGTGATAGCCAATCCCATATTCTCTGTTCAAGCAGGCCGTTTTCAGCAGCGGTTTGACCTTCTGGGGCAAGCCGCCAAATTTTGCTTCGCTCTTCTGTTTGATTGACTAAGCCAGACTCAGCAAGTGAGCCGCCTGCACCAGCAACGTGGGCTTGGTCATCCCAGCCACAGGATTCGAGAAGAGGTGCTAATTCCCAAACTTGCGCAGGCTCAGTAAGCATCGCTTTCAGCATTCTCCGTTCGTTGTTTGTCAACTCCATACGGCTCCCTCCAATGTGTTGGGAAAGCCGGAATGCCTTGAATCAATTGGAGATGAGATAGTAATTATTCACTCTTCTTCGTCATCTTCGGGTTTATCCCACAACAACGTGTCACAACCAGGGCAAATGAAAGTTTGAGGCCTTTTGCCATCCGTCCAAGTTAATTCACCACATTTCCCACACAAAACACTGGTCCGAAAAGGTTCGTCTAAAGTAGTATCAATTCTGTACATGATACTTCCTTCAGCACCTTCAGGTAATTCTCCAACATCAGGACTCCATTCGCGAATATCCTTTTTGCTCATTGGTTTAGGTTCTTCAACTCGGGCGAATGCTAGCAAAAACATAACTGCGCCCGCTAACCCCATAGGTACGCCGATTGCAATGTATGCTGGGCTTGCGAATATCACTCCAGATGCAAGT
>CAXEOD010000149.1:0-2795 GCA_963997805.1 uncultured Candidatus Poseidoniales archaeon | reverse complement strand
GGGATTCCCCTCACCAAGCCAAACCGACAACTCAATACTCGCATCAACATCTAGATCCAAGTCCTTCCGTTTCTGCTGAACTCTACGAATAATGTCTCTTGCAAGCCCCTTTGAAAGCAAGTCAGGCGTGGTAGCCATATCAAGCACCAGTGTCACATCAATCGCATCATCACCCTCACCAAATGTGATGGTTTTAGCAGCGAATCCATCCTTCTCAACCCGCTTTACCTCAACATCTTCTTCAGTAATATCAAATCCTTCAATCGTGCAATTTCCAGCCTGAATATCAGCCCAAACCTGTTCGGAATCCGCCGCACCAAGTGCTTCCTTAACCTTAGGCAAGTCTGCTCGACACTTTGCCCCAAGCGCACGCCAGTTTGGCACTACCTCAATTCTCTGGAATCTCTCCAAGTCATCCTCAGTAGTTAGTGACTCAACGTTCAACTCGTCAGCTAGAATCTCATGGAACTCGGAAATATCAGGCCCACCAACAAGCCAACCTGCTTGACATGGTAATCTCTGTCTGCGGTCAGCCTCAACTCTAACTCTTCTACCAGCCTCAGCCAAGGCTCTAGTCAACGCCATTCTCTCTTCAAGAGGTGGGTTTTGTGATGGCAAATCACGGTCAGCATCTACTGCCGCTGGTAAATTTCCGGGGGTACCAAGCGGCCAATCCGCCAAGTGAACTGAAACTCCAGTCAAGTTTGTGTGAATCTCATCAACCATGTATGGTGCAATCGGAGCCATCAATTTGCATACAGTTGTCAACACTTCATGCAATGTGTGCTGACAAGCCAATTTGTCAGCCGACTCGGCATCATCCCAAAGCCTGCGCCGGCTTCTTCGAACATACCAGTTAGACAAATCATTGACGACAAAGTCCTCCATATCACGACCTGCCTTGTGGAAATCCCATCCCTCAAACTGGTCGTGGTAATCCTGTGCTACACTAGCCAAACGTGAGAGTAACCACTGGTCCAATGGGGCTCTCTCTTCTACCGGACTTTGTGAGCCGCTCTCTGGATTGAATCCATCAAGCGCCGCATAGTTAGCATGGAACTTGTAGACATTCCACAATGTCAGGAACATTTTGGCGTATGTTTCTCTAACACCGTTAGGGTCGAATTTCAGCGGATTCCACGGTGCACCAGCGGTCACCATGTACCATCGTGTTGCATCCGCTCCTTCGCGGTTGAAATGGTCCCACGGGTCTACGATGTTGCCTTTGGTTTTTGACATCTTTTTGCCTTCAGCATCAAGAATTAATCCAAGGCTGAGACAACTCTTGTAACAATTTGAATCAAACACTGTTGTTGAAACTGCTAACAGCGTGTAGAACCATCCTCTAGTCTGGTCTACACCTTCACAAATGTAGTCAATTGGGAAGTTCTGCTCAAACTTGCCGTCCCCCTCAAACGGATGATGCCATTGTGCAAAACTAGCACAGCCAGAATCAAACCAGCAATCCATCACATATGGTTCGCGTATCATTTGGCCGTCGCATCCATCCTTCTGACAAGGCAAAATCACCTCATCAACAAACGGTCGGTGCGGGTCATCCGTCACCTTGGAGGGGTCAACTGCTAACTGTCTCAATTCATCTCTGCTTCCAGCACAATGCTGATGCTCACAATCCTCACAAATCCACACTGGTAGTGGAGTTCCCCAGTACCTCTCACGTGAGATTGCCCAGTCCTTGACGTTGCGCAACCATTCCCCAAAGCGCCCGGTCCCAACATTGGCAGGAGCCCATTCAATCTGGTCGTTAAACTCGAGAAGTTTCTCTTTCACCGCGGTCATTCGCACAAACCACGAGTCCATCGCGTAGTACAGAAGAGGGTGACCAGTTCGCCAACAATGCGGGTAGTCGTGCACGTACATTTTTTCTCTGTAGAGAAGTTTGTCGTACATCAGTAAATCAATAATATCGTCATCACAATCTTTCACATATCTGCCGTCAAGCGAATTGTGAGTTCCAGCGATAAAGCGGCCATCCATGTCAACTGTATGTTCGGCTGGTAAGCCGACTGCCATCCCAAGATTGTAATCATCTTCACCGTACATGACTGCGGTATGGACTACACCGGTTCCGTCAGTAGTTGTCACCCAATCCGCTTCTAGGATTGTCCATGCAGTTGTGCTGTTGCCGCGAGCAACAGCATCTGGGAATAGCGGCTCGTAAGCCATACCGATTAATTTAGAGCCGGGAAAAGTCTCAACGATTTCTGCCTGATGACGTAGAACTTCACCAATCAGGTCTTCTGCCAAAATCAATTCTTCACCAACTTCAGCACCGCCCCTGCCTTCCCAAGATTCACCTGCTGCGGCGGTAACCTTGACTCTAGCATAAATCACTTCAGGACCAACTGCCAAACCAACATTTCCTGGTAGAGTCCACGGAGTAGTGGTCCAAGCCAGCACCGACGCACCAGCTAGGTCGCCTGCCGTCTCATCTGTAAGTTTGAATTTGATGTAAACAGAAGGCTCCTCAACCTCTTTGTAGCCCTGAGCAACTTCGTGGGTTGAATAAGAAGTCCCAGTTTGAGGACAGTAAGGTAGAATCTTGTGACCCTTGTACAGCAAATCCTTGTCAAACATCTGCTTCAGCGCCCACCAACCCGACTCCACATATTCATTGTGTAAAGTGACGTATGGGTCATCCATATCCAGCCAAAATGCCATGCGCTCGGTCATTTTTCTCCATGCATCTTCGTAAGTCCAAACAGATTTACGGCATTCTTCATTGAATTCTGCCATGCCGAACTCTTCAATCGCTTCGTTACTCATCAAGTCAA
>CAXEOD010000148.1:0-2845 GCA_963997805.1 uncultured Candidatus Poseidoniales archaeon | reverse complement strand
ACTTTTCATTTTCACTATTATTTTTCCAAACTTAACTCAAGAGAGTAAAGGGAGTGAACCGGTAATCGCATCAATTTTGTCACGCTCGGCTGGACCTAATCCAACAACTGTGACAGTGCCCGCTGGGATTTCTGTGTGACCGGCATCTTTGATCAGCGCGGCGGTGATTCCGGCATCTTTTGCTTGGCCAAACAGTCGGCGCAAATCATCTTCATTTGCAGCTTGACAGACTACTTTTCGCTGTCCTACCCGCATATAGCGGTCAAGCATGCGCGGTTCAGTGCGCTCAGCCTTAGTGACACATTCAGCGGTAGCGTGACCAACCTGAGCGGCTAATTTGCCTGCGGACAATTTGAGGTCCTTACGAGCAATGAAAACCATTGTCAATTCAGACGACGACTGGGACATTTTTTACTGCCTCCAAATTGATTGAATAATGGCGCTTCAACATTTCACTGACTGGAACACCAAGCCACGCCGCGAAGGCGAGGTTGCCAAAGGAGTGGACAAGATCGAAAACGAAACCTTGAGCAAGATATACTGGTAGATAGGAAAGTGGTTGTGTATGTAGAACGCTGAGTGAAACGAACCAATCAAATGCGAATCCAAGAGTAAATCCTGAAACCATCAATCGGTTGAGGTTGAGTTTGCCCTGTGCATCGATTAACCAAGTAGCAAGATAAGCGCCTGCTACTGCTATCAAAGACCAGCCAACCGCCTGGTAAAGAGTCCACAAACCGTGACCCAGTACAACGTTTGACCCAAGTGTGATTATGGTTGCTAGTGCAATTCCATGACGTGCTCCAAAGTGCGCGCCCGCGAGGAAAACCAACACTGTGACAGGTGAAATATTAGGGAGTGGCTCAAGAAGAATTCTTCCAGCAATTCCCGCTGTTGCGAGTAGCGCCAGTGCAATCATAGTACGACCAGAATCTAGGCGACTTTCAATTCGCCATAGTCCAAACAGTCCGAGAGCGAAAAGTGCTGAGTTCAGAAGGATTGAACCTGTTGTTCCAAGTGTGACGTCGTGTGCTCCTAGCATGGCTATTACCGAGTGTTCGTGCAAGACCCACCACTTGATGATTCCGTGACTGAGTGGGTATTAACCAAGTGATTACATCTTGATTAGAGGAATCGCCATTCAACTACACTAGCATTTGTAATCGGCTGCAGATTTACTGCTAGGTTCCCATGCTTCCCATCAACCCAATAGAGCCACCAGCGATCTCCATCTCCACCCTGTGCCAGTCCTATATCTTCAACAAATATCCCTAATGGTTGACTATCCCATGTGTAGTCTAAACCGGCCAATTGAGCCGCTTCTACAGTAGCAGATTGTATTGTTTGATGGCCATCTAAACCACCCACACAAGTTCGTGAATTATTACCTTGGAGGCGAGCGATTTCACCTTCATCTGCATCAAGGAAAATTGTCATTCCAGCCTCATCCCACCACAAGTCCCCTGGGTACTCAAAACACACCACTTGGGAGTCATTCCATGCTTCTGGGAAACCCTCTCTCGAAGTTTCCAAATCCCCACCTTCGTCACTAACTGTAGTTACCCACGCGAGGTTTAGGGTCGGCAGAAGTAGGAGTAAAACCAGCAAGATTCCGAGTGAACCGGCTCGCTTTGCAGCCATATTGCCACCAGCGAGCCCAGCTGTCGACAACACCAATGTCATCACCACCAGTAATTCGGTAAGTAACGGAAGTCCAGTCACAGTTGGATGTGTAGATTCAACCCCCTGATTTTCTGAGTTTTGTTGAACCTCATCAGCGTCTGAAATTGGTGCATTAGGATTATCATCAAAATATCGTACCTCAAGCCAAGAGGCATCGTTGGCGGCGGCCATTACTTCGCTAGTGCCGCCAACCCCAGCAGTCAACCACCCTGCTTTTTGGGGGTGCCAATCCCACTGATTTGATGACTGAAGACCTTGCTCACCCCACCACAAAAGATGACCAGCCCAATAACCATCAACAGTATTGTGAGGGATGGCCAATGGAATCCCTCCAGAATTGTAATTTCCAGCAAGTAAAACCGGTTCACCTGAAACCGGCCCTGAATCGATCACATACGCAGTATCACATTCAGTCACATTATAGAAACAATGGGCCATCACCGAATTCAAGTCACCAGTGACCACAACTCCATCTGGTAATATCACTGGAATTGCCGGTGCAATTCCAACCGAATTCTGATGTTTAATTGAAAATGTTGAATCATTTTCAAAGTGTAAGTTAACCAACTTTCCTCCTTCACTTCCTTGAACCAATATTCCGGTACCAAAAGTATCGTTAGCATGTAGTGGCACTATCACAAAAGGAGGAGTTCGAACTTTCCATTCATCATCCCCAAGCACATCATCTAAATTCCACGAAGTAAAATTCTCGCCCGCATAATCCCATGCATGAAAGCCACCCGTCTCATCCCCTGTGGCGAAGAAAAGTCCGTTTGTTGGATCTGTTAAAGTAAAATTATCAGACAAAATCACCAAGCCAACACCATTTCGGTATCCTGTTGCATTATTGGGAAAAGTTTGCTCATACAATATTGTACCATTCGGGCTCAACCCCAACACACCGGTTTCAGTAGCAAAATGAATAACATCCTGCATCGTTGAATCTCCAATTACTGCCATCGGTTTTCCAGTAATTCCCCAAGAGACGCGCTCGGTCTCGTACATCCAAAGTAACTCACCTGAACTAGCGTTGTGGGCTGTAATATTACCACTTGTCCAACCGTTGATTAGCATATCTTTTTGCCAAATATGAATTGGTGGTGAAATTTCAAATCCAGAACGTGATTGATTGTGCTCATAGCGCCAAATCTGCTCACCTGTG
>CAXEOD010000147.1:0-2909 GCA_963997805.1 uncultured Candidatus Poseidoniales archaeon | reverse complement strand
GTAGTCCAGAAAGTGATTCAGCGGTAGTACCGCGCACGAAATGGTCCTCATCGCCTGCACCAACAATACCATCAGGAGTTTCGACATCAACAATTTCCTGCTTCCATGTTCCCTCATCGATACTCTTCTCCGTACGCTGATGGCTCAATGCGGCGAAAGAATCCGCTTCCTCGCGGGTTACCCCGATTCGCTTGCAAAGTTCATCGCTGGTCTGAGCCATGAATGAGTCACAGGTGCTGTCGACTAGATTAGTAAACAGATAGTCCTCCATGTCCTTAGGGATTTCATCCCCTTTTCTTGGTGGTCTTCCGAGTCCATAGGTGTCGCGCATTCCACGTAGAACATGTGGTGCCTGACTCAAGTTCTCCATTCCACCAGCAACGACTACCTCAGCTTCACCAAGCATAATCATCTGTGCTCCTGATACGATTGACTGAGCCCCACTACCGCAGAGTCGGTTGAGTGTGAGCATAGGTACTTCCTGGGGTATCCCAGCCTTCAGACCGGCGTGGCGTGAGCCAAAGATTGCCTGACCCGATGTCTGTAGGGCGTGACCCATCACTACGTGTTCAACTGCTGAGGGTTCGGTTCCCGATTTAATTAAAGCCCCTTTGATAGCGATAGCACCCAACTCCTCAGCTGTCACGTCTGCTAGCAGTCCTCCTCTTTCGCCATCGCCTCTCTTACCTCCGAGCCATTCACAAAATGGAGTTCTCGCTCCGCCAACTATGACCACGTCTTCTACCATGGTGTAGCCGAATCGGGCTTGGTTCTTCAATATCCCCACTCGGAGTTATTGATTGATGATTGGGTTATTAGACTAATAATGTGCCAATGATTGCTGTTCCAGCAAGGTACGCCCCAATTGATGATCCAAGGTTAGCAAGAGCGGTGACGAGTAAGACACGTCCAACTCGGTTACTCCAGAATAATCCAAAAGAATCTAATTTCAAGAAATCTTGTAGGTCTTTTGAGGTTGGTTTGGCGATTTTCATTTGTACTGCGCCGGCAAACCAACCAGCAGCAAGAGTCGGATTCAGCGATGTGATAGGGGAGGCTAATGCCGCCGTTAGAATTGCCAGAGGGTGTCCTCGGGCTAGAAGAGCGCCAAGCGCTGCAAGAGCGGCGTTGAGAGCTAGCCAAGTATATGCAACTGCGAGTAATTCTTCATAATTACCCTGCATCAATAGAAACCCAAACAGACCAAGAATGATTACCGGAAATCCCCATTTAAACATCTTCCAAACAGGATTAGGTGATGGCACAGAAAGTAATTCATCCCACCTTTCTTGGCTAAGTTTTTGATTTGTATGCAAGCGCTTTGTTACTCCGTCAATGTGGCCAGCGCCGATAACTGCTAGCACTTTCTTTTCACCTCGTAAATCTTCGATAGAGCCTGCCAAATAGTCGTCTCTTTCATCAACAAGAACTTCACCAGCACCTGGGGCACTAGCACGTAATTCTTCCATTAATTGAGTGATTAAATCTCCATCTCCAAGAAGTTCCTCAACATCAATATCTTCTTCATCAGACTCATCAGCAAGTAGTGAGTATAGGATTCGCCATTTTTCACGTAATTTCATCTTCTTCCAAGCTCGTTTTAGAGTAATTTGAATATCACGATCAACTAACTCAATGGGAATATTAGATTCTTCTGCCGCATCAACAGCGGCTAGAAGGTCTACTCCAACTTTTTCGCCAGTCTCCATTCCCATTTTCCGCTGTTCAATTGCTAGCAGACTTTGGAATAAGAGTAGTGAGGTGCGTCCTTCCTTCATCACCTTGGTGAGCGCCTCATCATCAAATTTCTCAGGATTCTGCAGATGTGCAAGTCTGTTTGAATCAAGTTCGATTGCAACAACATCTGGTTGCCATTCGGAAATCTGTTGCTTAACGACTTCCGCACTTTTACGACTGACGTGAGCTGTGCCAATAAGGCGTAATCTCTCATCAATATCAACAATGGGAATATTGCTCATTTCTAGACTGCCTCCCATAGTTTCTGTGTGATTTACTTGTCCCACCTGTTAGTTTTTGTTTTTTCTAAGTTTGGCTAAAACGGTCAACAGGTCATTGTGTTCTTCAACATCATGAACCCTCAGGATGTCTACTCCTTCGTTCATTGCATGGGCTGCGACTCCTAAAGTTCCGGCCAATCTTTCGTCGGTCAATTCTCTAGAAAGAAGGTCTCTAAATACCGTTTTTCTGCTGACACCCCATAGTACTGAGAATCCGCCATCACCTCGTAAAGGTTGACTTTTTTCGAGAAGAGCAAGATTTTGCTCCAATGTTTTGCCAAATCCAATTCCAGGGTCTAGTGCAATGAGTTCTGAACTATGGCCGTTAGCGATGAGGCGGCGAGCAGTTGAAAGCAAACTTTCGCTTACTTCGTTGACAACGTCGTTGTATACTGGTTCCGTTTGCATATTTCCTGGTTCCCCAAGCATGTGCATAATGCAGACTGCACATTTTGATTCTAGCACTAAATTAAACATTTCAGGATCGCGTAACCCTGATACATCATTCACCATATTTGCTCCCGCTGTTAATGCTTCAGCAGCTACAATAGGGTGGCGTGTGTCAATTGAAATCAACCCATTAGGACGTTCATTTCTCAGCGCTTCAATCACGGGTACTACCCTAGATATTTCTTCGCTAGCAAGAACTGGCTGTGCCCCGGGGCGAGTTGATTCACCGCCGATATCAATCCAATCTGCACCAGCATCCCACATGTCCAATGCGGCAGTAACTGCCGCTTCTAAAGAAGCGACTCTTGAGGCAGCGTGAAATGAATCCGGTGTCAAATTGATAATTCCCATGAGGCGTGGCCGCCCATCATCTCGGCATTTCATGAAAGGTGCCAAGTCATGCATGTCTACCTTGCCCTTAGGGCAATCGTTTATCATCCC
>CAXEOD010000146.1:0-2992 GCA_963997805.1 uncultured Candidatus Poseidoniales archaeon | reverse complement strand
CGAGGGAAGGGTGAAAATGATGCCAATACGATGAAAGCAGCGACAATAACCCCCATTAGTGCTTCTCCAGCAATTAAACCAGCAGAGAGTAGAGTACCTCTGCTAACCAGTTCTTTACCAGATTTAATTGCTATTTCAGATGGTTGGCCGGCAAGGGTACCATCTACGCGCAAATGTGCAGTTCTAGTAACTAAGTGGTTGAGCACTCCACCCAAGAATATGGTGGCGGAGAGATAGAATGGTAGGTACATTCCTATTGCAATTGACATTATGGGTAATGTTGGGCCACTTTTTCCTAGATACCAGCGTGACCCGATAATTAGTACTGCAACAACAACACCCAAACCAAGCATTGGCGTGTTAACAGTCCCACCAAACAGTCCCTCAATCAATGTACCAATTATTTCAGCTTGAGGTGCTTCTAATACATTTGAGCAACCTGATACGGGATGTGGATTTGCTGCACAATAGGTTGGCGTGATCCTAAAAGCCTCATTAAGAATTGTCAAGGTTAGTGGTGCTACAATGGCTCCAACAATAACTCCAATCAGTTCAGCCGTTTGTTGTTTCCATGGAGTGGCACCAATTAAGTGACCTGTTTTCAAATCTTGCATAACATCTCCTGCTATAGCGGCATTGACCGCAACAACAGATGCGATAATCAAAGTAGCATACATCAAATCTTCTTGTTTCATATTCAGGAATATACCGCCAACAATCCAAACAACAAGAGACGTAGCCATCAATGTCGCAATTGTCATACCTGATACTGGTGAATTGGATGACCCAACAACCCCAGCAATATATCCAGCAACTGCTGAAAAGAAAAATGCAGTAATAGCCAAAAACAACGCACCTACTATCGCTAATGTAAGAGAACCGGTTTTCCACCAATAGAAAACAAAAGTTAACAAAGCAACTACTCCAAGGGCGATAAATGCCCGATTCATCGGAATATCTTGTTCTGTCCTAATCGTGGACATTTCTGAATCAGTTAGGCCTGATTTTAGCGCTTTCTTCAGCCCATTAGAAATTGTCTTTCTCATGTCAATTAATGTCCAGAGTCCACCAACAACCATACATCCAACACCAACGAATCGAATATGTGTAGCCCACAGTGTTTTGAAACCATGAGCTAAATCTGCGTCTACTGGCCAACCGTACGTCATTCCGTAAATTGGTGTTAAAATGAATACACCGAGAACTGCTCCAAAAAAGATGTAGGAAGCAATATTTAACCCTACAATCCAACCAACAGCAACTAATGATAATGAATAGTCAAGGGCTGAATATATCCGAATTCCAACTACTTCTACTGCCACCTCAACTTTAGCCTGTGTCAACTGAAATCCTTTTACCATCCATCCATAAAGTGCCCCTAATCCTAGGGCGTAAAGGATGACAATAAGTTGGCTCCCTCCTTTTTCTCCTGCAATCAGCACTTCTTCACACGCGATTCCTTCAGGATAGAGAAGAGCTTCTTCTACGATGAATACTCTCCTTAATGTAATTGTGAAAATTGTACCAAGGATACCACCCAAGATTGCTACAATGAAAGTGGTCAATGTGTCCATTTCTCGACCCATTACAAGTAATGCAGGCATAGTGAAAATTATTCCAGCAGCAAGACTCTCACCTGCTGAAGTCATTGTTTGGACGATATTGTTCTCTAGGATACTAACATCTTTGAAACGAAACATACGCAGAAGCAGCATTGACATTACTGCGGCAGGTATTGAAGCGGATACAGTCATTCCAATGTAAAGACCAAGATATGTATTAGCAGCAGTCATTAACGCTCCTAATACTAGACCAAGAATGATTGCTCGTACTGTCAATTCAGGTAGAGTTACCGACGCTGGCACATATGGTTGGAACTCGCCCATATACTTCGCAGGGGGATTAGTTAGTCAATGCTACGGATGAAACTGTTATGTTTTACGATTCGAATTTGACCCGTGTCTACAAATAGGATTCCGAATGTGCTCCGGGTGGGGGAGCGGATGCCATCTCTAGATTCAGTAGAAAATTCAGATAACGGCGTTATCGAGCCACTTTGGCATTCTATCCCATTGGATAATGTATTTTCAAATTTGGACAGTACAATTGATGGTCTTTCTACAGAGGAAGTAATTAGTAGACGAGAAAAGTATGGTGAAAATAAACTTGAAGGAAAAAAACCACGACATCCTATCTTAAAATTATTAGATCACTTTCGGGACCCAATGGTATATTTGTTGTTGTTCGCAGCAATAATTGCATTCGTAGCAGATAGAGAAGATCTAGGTACACCGATTTTTATCTGTATTGCATTGACATTAAATGCTGTATTGTCGTACATTCAAGAAGCAAAAGCCGAGAAAGCAATGGATTCACTAAAGAAATTACTTGTGTGTCATTGTATTGTATTACGAGATGGAATGGAACACCGATTATCAATAGAGGAAGTAGTCCCAGGTGATATTGTTTGGTTAGAAGATGGACTTAATGTTCCAGCTGATATTAGGTTGTTAGAAGTCCACCAACTTTCCATTAACGAATCATCATTAACTGGTGAATCGGATGTAGTATACAAAGAAGTAGATATTTGTGATGAAAAATCCATTCTCCAAGACATGATAAATATGGCTTTTATGGGGACTGTTGTTTCATCAGGACGTGGATTAGGAATTGTAGTAAAAACCGGAATGGGTACAAGAGTTGGAGATATTGCAACAGGTCTTAGTGAAGTGGTAACTCCTAAGACCCCTCTAGAAATTAAACTTGGTTCCTTAGGTAGATATCTTGCAATGATTGCTATTATTTCAGCCGTTATAATAGTTGGATTCAATATTCTATTAGCTATGATTGATGGTGTTTCTGGCCTCGCCTTGAAGCAAGTAATCGCTGATCAATTCATAATTGCAGTTGTAATATTTGTAGCAATTGTACCAGAGGGGTTGCCAATTATATTGGTTATTACGTTAGCAATTGGTATGCAAAATATGTCCGC
>CAXEOD010000145.1:0-2996 GCA_963997805.1 uncultured Candidatus Poseidoniales archaeon | reverse complement strand
GGGACTAGTCATGCTATACACCGCGCCAGACGAGGCATCTCACTCAAAACTACCGCATCGCTGACTCGTCAATACTAACCATGATTGCGCTTGAAGTTATGATTATTCAAACGAAGGGTTCATTCGATTCGGGCATGGCCGACGACCCATGGCAGACGGTGACGAGGGTGAGGAATTACCCGGCTTGGGTTCGATGATGACCCCGCTGTTGCTCTTAGTAGTCATGTCCGTACTAATCATTAACCCTTCAATCAGAACATATCTCGCGAGTGGTGCAGATTCAGTTCTAACGCCGTTGATTCCATTCTCCGACCGATGGTTCGTGATAACTGTGGCATTACTGGGTTCATCAATTATGATTATAAACACAGTATTTCGTTCATTCTTCATGGACCCGATGAAGCAAGCTCACCTTGCACATCGTAACAAACAAATCCGAAAGTTGTTGAATGAAGCGAGAACTGACCGTGATAAAGTTAGAATGGATAAAATCCAGAAACTTCAACAAAGATTGATGCCGGAACAGATGAAATTACAAAATTCAATGATGAAACCAATGATGTTCACATTTGTTTTTATTATCGCCATCTTTTCCTGGATGGCATTGAATGTAGAATCATTCAGAGTTGATTACGTGAGTTTACCATGGCGAGCAGAATGGAATTTAATGGATGATAAAGTCATTATCTTCCCAGCTTGGATAGCAACATACATCACAACCTCGGCACCACTTGGGCGAATTGTAGATAGACACCTCAAATTGCTACGTTATCGCAATCATCCTATCGTATTGAGTGGTGAGACTTTACCTGAACCACTGCTTAAAGAATTAGAAGATGTAAACAGTTCATCAACCTCAAAGAGACAAAAGAGAAGCAGAGATGGACCCCGGAAGAGAGCCAGTGCAGGCTCCAAAACCATCGACAAGACTCAATCATCAGTTGCCGAACCTATGGCTGGTTCAGTTTGTCCTGATTGTGACTCCACAGAAGTTGAGAGAGCGCCAGATGGTCGTTTACGATGTGTGATTTGCAGAAATGTTTGGAGGCGGTGATGTGGTTCACCTCACGGTGAGTGGTCACCCTGGAAGTGGGACTAGCACGTTGGTTGCTAATCTTTGTGTGAAACGAGGTTGGTCATACCTTAACGGTGGCGCTGTATTTCGTTCTATTTCTGAAGAACGAGGGATATCATTAGAAGAATTTTCAGCCCTTTGTGATTCTGAACCAGAGGTAGACAAATCACTAGATGAAAGACTCATTACTGCAATGATTGATGAGAATGGACCAGAAATCGTGGAATCTAGACTTAGCGGTTGGTGGGCATATAGAGAGAATATAAATTGCCTCAGACTTTGGATATCAGTAACTCCAGAAGAAAGAGCAAGGAGGGTTGTGAAAAGAGAAGGGGGTAGCCAAACTGATGCACTGGCAAGGATTCACAGCAGAATGGAAACCGATCAAATAAGATATCACAACCTCTATGAGATATCATTAGGAAATCTTACACCTTACAATCTAATCATTAATTCAGACTCACTTTCGGCTGATGAAGTGACTGAACTTGTTGAGGCTGAACTTGTGAAAAGAGGAGTTTGATAGCATGGTAAAAATGACAATTATAGACTCAGAAGCTACTACTGACTCAAAGTATGGGTGCCCACCAGAGCGAAGAACTGTTGATGAATTATTGACTGGTGGTTGGGTTCTCTTGGATAAGCCAGCAGGGCCCAGCAGTCACCAATTAGCGGCATGGATTAGAGATATGTTGGGTGTGGAGAAATTGGGACATGGCGGCACCCTAGATCCGTTTGCCACAGGTGGACTAGTCCTTCTTTCTGGTAACGCAACCCGTCTAACAGGACGTA
Organism: uncultured Candidatus Poseidoniales archaeon; assembly: GCA_963997805.1. Classification (GTDB taxonomy): domain Archaea; phylum Thermoplasmatota; class Poseidoniia; order Poseidoniales; family Thalassarchaeaceae; genus MGIIb-Q1. The sequence goes on along the minus strand of CAXEOD010000145.1, from coordinate 1,129 downwards.
TATTGAAAGGTGATAAAACGTATATTTGTATCTTCAAACTGCCTAAAGGAGTAACTGATGGTGCACTTGAAAAGGCAATTGCCTCGTTAACTGGACGCATTCACAATGTGCCTCCAAAAGAGTCTGCTGTGAAGGTTCAAGTTAGGCAGAGGACTATTTCTACGTTTGATTTGATTGAGCGAGATGAGCGAATTATTCTTACTGCAATTCATTGTGAAGCCGGAACCTATGTTCGAACAATGAGCCGCGATATGGGCCTATTACTTGGTGGTGAAGTAGAACTGCTTGAACTACGACGGAGTAAAAGTGGTCCATTTACAGAAAATGACGCAGTTAGCATGCACCAGTTGACCGATGCTATTCATTTATGGAAAGAACATGGACAAACCGCAGCAATGAAGAAAATTCTTCTTCCTGTTGAATCCCTCCTATCAGGAATCCCGATAATCACTCTAAAAGATGGTGCTGTTGCTGCTGTTGCACATGGTGCCCCGTTGGCTTCAGTAGGTGTAGTTGGGCTGAATAGTGATGTACAGAGAGGAGATGAAGTGCTTATGGTATCACTAAAAGGAGAGGCCGTAGCATTGGCTTCAATGACTGTAAATGGTGAAGATGTTGCCAATATGAAAGGAGGAGAGGTCGCTAGACCAAATCTAGTATTGATGGCAACGGATGTTTATCCAAAACGCTGGTAACCCAGCAAATCAAGAAATATCCAATATGAAGGCGTCAAATCCAATCAAAGGGATTGAGTAAGACTTCAATTCAAATCATATTCTTCGTATATCCACTCTTCAGTTTCAAGGCGAATCTTCAGTTTTCCCATCGCAAGTACCCCCGCTTCCGCCCCCTGTCAGACGCTGCTGACATTGCGTAAGCATTTTTTTCAGACACAGACTACCTATAACCATTTTCCGAAAATTAGGGATTATCCGTCTTAAAGCGTATTCTATATGACTGAATTCAATTAGTTTGAAAAGCAACAATACTAGCTTTTGCTGGTTTAAATTTCTCGCCTAATCTTACCAGGGCCTAATTGTAAAGCAATGAAGGCGCCCACGATTATACTTGCAGCTACTATCCACATTGCACCTGACGGGAGATTGGCCATCCACGCATCCTGTTGTAC
>CAXEOD010000144.1:0-3124 GCA_963997805.1 uncultured Candidatus Poseidoniales archaeon | reverse complement strand
GTGTATGACTTTCATTAACTAAAATGTGTGGAACTGGGATAGTTAAAGATTCACTAATATTTTGACGTAACTCATCTACAACAGAAACTGGGATTCCGCAAAGATCACAAGTTACTAAAGCAACTGAATCATTTAGATAATTGAAAATAACGATGGTTAAAAACAGATCACTTTCTATTCCTTCTATTGGGTCCGCAAACAACCGTTTGCCAATTTTACCTATTCCAACTGGTGGATTAATATTAGCCCTGGCAACCCCAGCCAATAATTTACCGTTCATTATTTTTCTTTAAAAAGTTAATTTTTCATGAAAAAATAGATTTCGGTTCAATTCTTGAATCCTATATATTTAATATTCTACAACAACCTTCCATTATAATTAAAATAAAATCTTCTCTCCTAACCATTCATTTTCTCAAGTACCATTTTTGCTTGAAGTACCTGGTTTGCAAAAAGAAGGTCCTGATCTTGAGAATATATTGCGCTTAAAACGTATCAGAGACGAGGTAGCTCAATTGTGAAGTTATGGTAGATAAATTGAACGGTCGTTTACGAGGGGAACTTTTTACCGAATGTGCATCTTGGATCTGGGAACAGTTACAAGATGAGGGTGTCTTTATTCAGGGTGAGTTGATAGAATTTATACTTAAAAATGAACGTGAGTTAGGTATTCAAGATCAGCCCACCGATGTTATTGCCACCTCAATTACAAGTGTATTGAATGATACGAATGCTAAAACTCTTGATGCAGGTATGATCGCTGCTGTTTTATCTTGGGAAGACGAATTTCTTGGCTTAGCAAATATATCTCGTGCAGAGTCTTAGTAATTAGTAGCGGTGTCTTTTATGCTTTGTAGGGATGACTTCTTTAAGGAATGCTATTTATGTGTGGAATTTTTGGATACATTGGAAACCAGCAAGCGACCAGCCTGTTGATAAATGGGTTAAGGCGACTTGAATATCGTGGCTATGACTCCGCCGGAATTGCGATTTTAAATTCTGAAATTTCTCATTTAAAATGTGTCGGGAGAGTGGCAAATCTAGAGTCGATCTTACCTGAGAACATGAATGGGAATTGCGGAATTGCACATACTCGTTGGGCAACTCACGGTGGAGTTACAACGGAAAATGCACACCCTCACCTATCGGAAGATGGAACCGTTGCAATCATCCATAATGGAATAATTGAAAATTCACGTGCTTTGAGAAATTGGCTAATCGCTGAAGGAGTAACACTCCAATCTGAAACTGATTCTGAGGTTTTAGCCCACTTGATTCAAAGGGCTCGAAGTGATGGATTATCTCCTCTAGAATCAGTACGCCGTGCTTTGAGGCAAACACGAGGAACTTGGGGGTTGTGTGCTTTGTTTGAGGATGAAGAGATGATAGTCTGTGCTAGAAACGGGTCTCCTTTGGTTGTAGGGGTAGGGGATGGTGAGACTTTTATCGCCAGTGATCCACATGCCCTCACTCCACATACTCAACGAGTGATTTTCCTAGAAGATGGCGATTTAGCAGTGTTAACAGCAGAGGGTGTTCAAACTTCACGGCTTGATGGTGCTAGTTCTGATGCAACAGTTACTACAATTGAGGAGAGCTGGGGGGAAGCTGAATTGGGTGATTTCCCTCACTTCATGTTAAAGGAGATTTATGAACAACCAGAATCTCTTCGTCAATGTATTTCAGGAAGAACCCTTCTATCAGAAGGTAATGGAAAGTTAGGTGGCTTAGATTTATCAGCAAAAAAGTTGTTACAGATTTCACATATCCGATTAATTGGTTGCGGCACTGCTCTACACGCTTGTCAAGTTGGTAGATTAGCGATTGAAGAGTTGGCTAGAGTGCCAACTCAATCGCATGTTGCGAGCGAATTCCGCTACAATAATCCGGTAATCACTCCATCATCGCTTTACCTTGCAGTAAGTCAGTCAGGAGAGACTGCAGACACCCTTTCGGCTGTGAAGGAAATCCAACTAAAGGGTGGTACAGTGATGGGTGTCATCAATGTGGTTGGCTCATCAATTGCTAGGCAATGTGGCCGCGGTGTGTATATTCACTCCGGACCAGAACAAGCAGTTGCGTCTACCAAAGCATTCTCTAATATGGTTGCATCATTGACAATTTTCAGTTTACAAATTGGACGTGCTAGGACCCTCTCTAAACGAGATGGTAAAAAGGTAGTAAAAGCGTTGAATTTAATTCCGAATCAGATTGAGAAATATCTAGAAGATATTGGGCCAATCATGGAAGCTGTTGAGGCAGTGAAGGATGCTCCTCACGTGCTCTTCCTTGGGCGAGGGGCTTCTGCACCAGTGGCTCGTGAAGGCGCATTGAAATTGATGGAAGTCGCTTACATTCCTTGTCTAGCATACCCTGCAGGAGAAATGAAACATGGACCAATTGCTTTGCTTGAGGAGGGCAGCCCAGTCGTTGTGATATGTCCAAACGACAAGTTCAGGGCCAAGACCCTATCAAATGTGCAGGAGTGTAAGGCGCGGGGAGCGAAGATTATTCTTATTCATGATGAAGGAGATGATGAAGCGGCGATGGAAGCAGATATTGCCATTGCTGTGCCGTCTACTCATAGTGTGATATCGCCATTATTGACTGTGGTACCATTACAATTGTTAGCCTATCATGTAGCAGTTGAACTTGGCAGAGATGTAGACAAACCCCGCAATCTTGCAAAATCAGTTACTGTTGAGTGAATTACTAATTCACGATGGTTTGCCATCAATGTTTAGTTTACTGTAAATCGACTGTTGCTAGAATCCCAGCGATAAGGCTGGTAGCCAAGAACGTGGTTTGTATGTCTCATCTTAACGATGGATAGTTTCCTTTCAACAGCATCTCCTGTGCGCTCCATTGTGAGATGTATTACACCATCAGATAGATAATCTTCAATTCCAAACTCACCATACTGATTCTTTGATTCACCCATCATTTCACAGATAACTATCCCAGTCAACCCCATTCTACGGATTGCTTCAAAGAATCGAAATACTTCATCTCGAGGGTTTTCCATTTTGGTAAGAGTAAAGAATGCGCCAAGACTGTCAAAAACAACCACCTCAAAGCCGATGCTATCACGGTAGTTAGCTAATTGCTTGATGAGTTGTCCCAT
>CAXEOD010000143.1:0-3197 GCA_963997805.1 uncultured Candidatus Poseidoniales archaeon | reverse complement strand
AGGACTCCGGGTGCATCAATAGATGGTTGGCTACAGTTCCTGTTCGTAAATGCTCAATGAGGTCGGAGATGTGTTCTTCGTCTGTGAGAGTATACCATACACCTTCAGGATAAACTACACATGAAATTCCATTCTCACAATTACTCAAACACCCAGATTTTTGCACACGTATATTTGCGATTCCTTCGGATTTCGCAGCGGTTTTAATTTTCTTCATCAATTCTAAACTTCCTTTTGCAGCACAGCATTCTCGCACCGCATCATCAGGCCTTTCATTGGCGCAAATGAACATGTGATGTCGAAATTTGGTTTCCATGTTTTCAATCCACCAGAATATCTAGAGCCTGAATTAGAACATGATCTCGCTCAGAAATGCCATCAATATCATGGCTCCAAGTTCTGACAAGTACACTGCCCCAATTTAGTACAAATTCAGCGTGATGATTCAACTCTTCACAAACCGCACCAGCTTTGTTGACAAAATCTAGAGCACTAACAAAGTCTGGGAATTTCCAAACCCGTTCGTAATGATGATTGTCAATTAATTCCCAATTCTGATGCATTTTCACCGAATCAACCCCAGACGTGGCTGTCATCAGCCCCAGTGGAATCCTTTTCAACTTCTTCGTGTAATGAGTTTCGGCGCTTCATATCCTCTCGTTCATAGTTCAACAGGTCACGGTCGTCAATGTAAGCTGCTCTCATATGAGCCACTAGGCAGACATCAACAATAACATCCCTCGATATGTAATGGTAATTTTTGTCAGCAGTGAGAAGTTCAATGGTCAATTTATTAGTGCCCATTAAACGGCCACGCATCCATGGGTCCATGTCTGAAGGTAATGCTCTGGCATCGATTAAGATTTCAACAAGGTCATCTCTTCGAAGGCCAGTTCTTCGTGCAAGGAGAGGGCCATTACGAATATCTTGGAATTCAGAAAAGTCAGGTTTCCCAAGATCTTCCCATAATGTGACTGCCCAATCAGGTAGGTCATTTTTCTTGCTCCGACTCCGTTTCTTTGCTACCAACTCTCTCGCCTCTAACCACCTGAGTAACCCAACCCTTGAAAAGAGAACCCCTTGGAAGTAGAATACAATTTAATAAAAATGAAGGATTATTATAGGAAATCCAAACCTTTGCATTGAAGAGGGATGGGCGAGCCGCAAACAGCGGAGGGAATGTTATGCCAGTCATTATCTGGAAAAAATTGCCTACTGTTTTGCTCGCTGATGAGTTACTTGACAAGGCCTACAGGCGAGCCACTAAAGCCAAGGATTCAGTTGAAGATACTGATAGATTATTTCGCACCCGAAAGCAAATGATTCGCATGATTCAATCAGCTAGCGACGTTTTGGATGCTACACTGAAAGGCTATGTGGCAAAATGGCCATCGCTAAATAAACAGTCCGAATTTGATCGTTCACTCATAGATGCTTCAGTTGGTTGTGATGCTTTTCGCCATCATCTTTCAAACCTACAATGGGCTGCGAACCAAACCATGTCACTTGCGAAGAAGTATGAACAACAAATTCAGAGAATGATGAATATTGATGGTATGCATGTCCGCAGGCGTGAGGCCTATGGAAGAATATCCTCAGTAATTGACCAAGTGAACCCTTCTCTGTTGTGGTTGAACCGAGCAAGAGACCAGTTGCGAGAATTACCATCAATTGACACTTCTGAACCCTGCATTGTTGTTGCGGGCTCCCCAAATGTAGGTAAGTCTGCTCTGATTGGTGTTTTATCAAGCAATGAACCAGAAGTAGCAGCGTATCCATTCACTACTAAGCAGTTACATGTTGGTCATTTTGAACATCGCCGGCGTGTTTACCAAATGGTTGACACACCAGGTCTGCTTGACAGACCTATGGAAGACAGAAATAATATTGAGATGCAAGCAATTGTTGCGTTAGAAAATATTGGCTCAATTGTATTATTCTTGCTTGACCCAGCCGAGCATGGTGGTACATCGATGGAATCTCAACAAAATTTGTTGGCTGAAGTTGCGTCCTTGTTACCACAGACTCCACTCATCGTTGTTGATGGAAAGGCAGACTTACTGAAAATTGACACTGGAGTAAATCCAGTATCTGGTCATCTATGTATCTCAGCAACTGAAGGCTACGGGATTGAGCAGTTGCGAGAAGAATTAGTGGCTAGAATTGCTGCTGATGATATTGGTGACCCACTACTACTTCCTGAAGGGTGGCACCGTTCAGACCGTTGAATTCTAAAGAATCCGTAACAACTTGAACTCAGTTGGTTGCAGATATATGTCCACAACGGGTACAGTATATCTTGTATCCATATTGACTGCTTTCCAGCCCTTCAATAGAAATTGCAACTCCGCAACCCTGACACTTGAAACCCGGCATGACCAATCCTCACCTCTCCCGAGTAGCATAGGGTTCTTCAACGGTCCGACTAATCGTTGTCACGTTTTATGAACTTTAGAGGGAAGGCCATTTGCACACCTGCGAGGCACAATACTACCCCGACCACTCCTAGAATAAGCATTGGGAAAAGAGCCATACCAGCGCTATACGAATAGGTCACCATGTTCGTGTCAAGCGAAATAGTTCCAGCGCGTCCACCAGTGATGAATCGTGTTTTCCCAGGGTCTAAGTCCCATTCTAATCCAGCCTCAGAATTAGGTCCGCCAGCTATAATGTCAAAATCTGATGCAGTACAACCAGTCAAGCCTTGATCATTTGGACTACATTTTTCCCAGTCAATATTATCAGCGTCAACAATCCCAATCCAAGCTTCGCCACTATGGTCCCAGTTCATTGAGACTGAAACATCAAGGAGCATGAAAGGCTGGGGGATTGAGAGGTTATCTTGATTCATTCCGATTTCACAATTTTCATCTGAACCAGGCGCACAAGGTGGAATCGGGACCCCGACTGTACTTGAATCCGAAGAGTAACCTACTGCACCAACCAGCACTAGTATGATGCAAAATACACCTGTAATCATCGGCAGGGCCGACATGATACGGACCATCATCAAACCATACCTGCGGGTTTCGGTGAATCAATCCTTCGCTTACAAATTCGCTACTAAAATTTCTATAATAGTCCTAGTATCTGCGACAAGAACAGCATTATTGCAATACCAGGGAATAAATAAAGCATCAAATTAAGGCGTTTCCTAGACTTTTCTCGCTTTGCATGTGTTTCAAAACAGGATTGCT
>CAXEOD010000142.1:0-3244 GCA_963997805.1 uncultured Candidatus Poseidoniales archaeon | reverse complement strand
CTTACCTGCGTCTGCGGGTGAAGATGATTCGGAACAATTGTTATCTGCGATTGAGAGATTCCTAAGAACTACTCTGAAGGCAGCAGAAGTTGAAGCAGCAGAGGAAGAAGTTTCAGTTACAGGGTTCATCACTGCAGGTATCAGAAAAGAAGGTGGAATCTCATTTACAATAAATGGTTCAAACCTGCCTCTAGTGCCTTCGGACTTAGCGGCTCCAGGCATGATTGCTGGCGAACTTGCTGATGACAGGTCTAGCGCAGAACTCACCATGTTGCAGTGGGGAATTGAATCAAGACGTCTGCTCAGCAGACTGTGTGAGCATCACCTGCTCACTCAATGAAATCTGAAATTTCATCAAGCGCTTTGCGCTGAATATCTGGGACTTCAGCTCCATCAGCAGGATAACCAACAGGCATCAACAACATCGCTTTCTCATGTTCTCCTCGCCCCAATATTTCACCAAGAAAACCCATCGGTGAGGGTGTGTGAGTGAGTGTCACTAAACCCATATTGTGGATTGCAGAAATGAACATTCCAGCCGCAATCCCGCATGATTCTTGAGAGTAGTAAGTGGGGGACCATTCGCCATTTTCCCTTTTTCTTTGGGTGTGGCGGAAAAGAACTACTAGCCACGGTGCATCAGTGATATGCTCCTTCACATAGTCAGTACCTAAGGGTGCTAAGACTTCTTCCCACTCGTCTGGTATTCTCTCTTCGTAGAATCGTTTCTCTTCAACTTCGGCAGCCTCGCGAATTTTTCCTTTCAAGTCAGGATTTGATATCGCTACAAAGGTCCACGGTTGTAGATGTGCGCCGGATGGCGCGGTGCCCCCAGTCATGATGGCCTTCTCAATCAGTGAGCGCGAAACCGAGCGGGTTGAGAAATGCCGAGTTGTACGACGGTTGGCCATCAACTCAAGAAATTCTGAGGAGCGTGATTCCATTTCAGTCGTTGCAACCTCGTGAAAAACAAGCGGCACAAAGCCCTCTTGATGCTCCGACATAACTTGGCCGAAGCCCTCATCAGCCATCAACGGTTCTCATCGTCGTTACCACAGTTAGAACAAGCAAGCGAGCCCATTGGGTCCCAAGCAGGCAGAACAATCGGCTTGGTATCAAGCGCCTTTCGCATTGCAGCAGTAAGGTACGATTTTGGCGCTGCAATCTCAAACATGTATTGGTCAAACCAAGAGTCGTTCATTGTGTAATACCCATCTTCGCCGGAATTCTTTGCTCCCCATGAATTCTCAACCCGCCACTTGCGAACACCATTTTCATCGGCATCAACGCCAGTGAACAGCATTGCGTGAGTCATCAGCGAGTGGTGGTAGTCCAATCTATCCTTCTTGTCTAGCCCAAACTTAACCCCATACATCTCTTCGAACTCAAACAGCTTAGCATCCCAAATCCCGAGTTTGCGGTGCATGTGTTTTCCAACATCACAACCCATCCAAACGGTGGTGCCATCTTCCAATAATTTTCTAGTTACAGTTTTCATTTCTTCAATTGAAATATTCAGGTACTCTACAGGTGGTCCACCTACCACATTTTGCAGGAAATCAACGGTGTAAGTCTGCATCAAATCATTTCTTGGATCATTCACAAGACAGACGTAATCATTGTAATCAATAGTCACAAATTCTTCTAAGAATTCGTGTGGTGTCATAGTACCACGTGACTGGAACTCGTTGTCCTTATCTCTCCATGACCACTCAAATTCTGTTGGCGGGGTTCCAAGGTGAATGCAAAGTAGTCTCCAAACATCTTGCATTCGTTTCTTTTTGTGCGCTCTTGCCTGAGCCTTTGAGCCACCATCATCTATCATACCTCGGATTTCACTTGCAATCGAGCGCACAAGTAGGCGCAGGTTAGCATTCATCCAGCGAGTTGAAGAGGAAGATTGTGATTCTGGGTAAGCCGATTTTGGTACCATACCATGCTTGTTGATGACATTGATTGCCATATTCCACTGGCCGCCATCCTCACTTGGATTATCAAGAATGAATCCAATCGTTCGGTCATCTAAATCACGGTCAGAGGTTTCAATCATCGCTTCCAAGTTGTGATTCGCCCGCTCAAATTTGTCCCAAAAATGTACATATGCCTGCGAAAACTCAAATTCCTTGATATTCATTTTCTCCATTGCACCAGGCCGCATCAGATTCAATACAGCAAAAAGCCAACAGCGTCCACTAGCTTTCTGATTGGTTACTTTCCATTCATCAATTTTGGTAGAGAACGTGAAATCGGTTGACGCAACTACCTCACGAGAAAGGGCAATTTCCTGAACGGTGGTTTGGGTCACCGCATTCTGAACTATTCTTGCATCTTTGTCTGCAGAGAACTCTTTTCTCAATCTATTAATTTCTTTAATTGTCATTTCACCAGCCATTCAAACAACCTCGCTCAACCTCACGGTAACTCGGTCGGGTCTAAGTGATTACTACTATGAGAAACCAATATTCAATTGGGTTGGATAGTTCAATTATCCATTCTACGCGCTGCAATAGCCATCATTCCAAGAACGCTGACAGTTGCTAACATTGTGAATCCAGGTAAACTACCACTACCATCACAATCAGTTCCCCCTGATTCTTCACCAGCGACCCAGCAGTCTGACCAAACCTTGCCACCCCAACCTGTTTCGGGGTAAGTGGATGAATTACCATCTGCGTATTCAAGTATGATACGATAATTGACGTACGAGTGATCTTCAACTGGAGTCATGGTTGTAGTCCAAGTAGTACCACCATCAGAAGAGGCCAAATTTTCAGGTACAGGAGCAAGACATACTCCACTGTTTAGACAAACCTGCCATATCCATGAAACATTAGTTCCATTACTTGCAGCTTCTTCGTCAAGTGTTACAGTAATGTCAAATTCAACGCCATCAGTTGACTCACTTGGGGTACTAATTGCCGAAATGGATGTGCCTTCAATATCCAAATCCTTGTTCACTCCGCCCTCACTTGCAGATACTACAGGGAAGAGGAGTAATGCGCAAAGAGCGAGTGCAATACCTCTCTTCATGGTTATACGGGGGGTGACTTCCTTCATCAAACCTAATGTTACTTGTTCAATAAATCAAATTATACGATTGAGGGGCATGTCCGTAGTGATGCGGGGCCGCCTTTCAGTATACTTGGTTGCGTTTCTTTTGCTTCCAGCCCTAACTGGGTGCATGGCTAAGGAAGAATCTGACCCCTCAGCATCTGATTTGGAAATCTTGCCTGAGATTCTCTCT
>CAXEOD010000141.1:0-3315 GCA_963997805.1 uncultured Candidatus Poseidoniales archaeon | reverse complement strand
TTTGTTCCAGCGGCCAAATTGGACCAACTCTGAGGTGAAATAATGGCCACCGATTCAAAGGGTCGCAGTGAGCCTGGTTATTCTCGCCATGTCTTCGTCTGTGGTCATGAACGACCACCAGATAGTACACGCGGTTGTTGTCGTGAGAAGAACAGCCTCGAGATAATGCGCAGCATGAAGGGTGCAGCCAAGGCACTAGGCCTAACCGATGTGCGAGTGCAGAAGTCAGGGTGTCTCGACTTCTGTGAAAATGGAATTTCCTGCGTCATCTATCCCGAAGGTGTTTGGTATTCACTCAGTAGTGAAGAGGATGCAATGAGGGTCGTCTCATCACATCTGGCCAACGGCCAGGTGGTAGAAGAACTGCTGATGAATCTGGTGGATTAGAATGAACCGGGTCGTCTATACAAAGAAGGGTGACCTTTCGGTAATCGACATCATCAGTGAGGGGAATCCCGTCGCCAAGAGAGATGAAGTGGTAATCGAAGTTCATCGAGCAGGAATCAATTTCGCCGACCTTATGATGCGCCAAGGTTTGTACCAACCAACCCCTCCATTCCCGTTCACGCCTGGTTACGAAGTCTCAGGAACTATCTCAGCCCTTGGCGAAGGAGTAGATGATTTCACTATTGGCGAGCGGGTTCTAGCACTATGTGGGACGGGGGGTTACTCACAGCAAGTTACAGTCGCAGCAGATAGAGTGTTCCAATTACCAGACGATGTTGATTTTGATACTGCTGCAGCACTACCTGTCACTTACTTGACCACTTACCACATGCTGAAGTATTTAGGAAATTTTCAACCAAATGATACAATCCTAATTCATCATGCCGCTGGAGGAGTTGGAACTGCAACCGCGCAAATAGGAAAAGCACTTGGGGCTGGTATTATCATCGGCACAGCATCTACTGCAAAATCTGACTTTGTTAACGAACTTGGGATGAGATACATTGATCGAGAAGCCGAGGATTTTGTCGCTGTTTGCAAAAAAGAAACCGGCGGTAAAGGAGTACACCACGCCTTAGACCCAGTGGGAGGGAAACACCTAATGCGCTCTTACAAGGCACTTCGCAAAGGTGGCAACTTATACGCCTTCGGTGGTTCTTCAGCAGTCCGTGGAAGTAAGCGTTCACTTCGTGCTGCACTCGGGTTTCTTTGGGGAATGCCAAAGTTTGACCCAATGCGAATGATGAGTTCAAATAAGGCAGTTTTCGGAGTCCACATGGGGACATGGCCTGACCATGAAGTTCTCAAAGGGCACATGGCTGAACTATCTAAAATGCTTACAAGAGGGGAGATTTCACCTGTTGTAGACAAAGTGTTTCATTACACTGATGTTGCCTCTGCACAACAGTATATCCATGATAGAAAGAACCGTGGGAAAGTGTTGATAAATTTCCGTCCTAAATAATCTAGTGAGCACATAGTTTACTTTTTGCACTACCTTATCATTATTTACCCCCTTAAACAGCACCTTTTTGTCGGCAACCGTCGGTGTGGGGTTGAATCACTTGGCAACAGCGAAATTAGTTGAATGGTTCAGTGAAGTCAGCATGGCTGATTCTGCAAGTGTTGGGGGAAAGGGTGCATCTTTAGGTGAGTTGTATTGTAATCTCACAGAAGCTGGAGTAAGAGTACCCAACGGCTTCAATGTTACAGTTGAAGCCTTTCAACAATTTGTCAATACAGAAGTCCCAGCATCAACTTGGGACAATGTTCGAAATCCAGAAGGTGTTGAAGATATTCGTGAACAAGCAATAGCTTGCACAACCCTGTCAGATGCATTGGAAATTTGCCTCATAGGAGCAGACCCAAGTGACCACCTAAATTTACACGGCAGAGCCTCGCTGGCTCGAGCGATTGTTCGTGATACTCCAGTCCCAGAAATTATTCGACAAGCAATCATCAACGCGTACGGCCAATTGTGTGAAGAATATGGCCAAGGTGCAGATGTTGCAGTTCGCTCCTCAGCAACTACAGAAGATTCTGCCGAAGCGTCGTTCGCTGGACAATACGAATCTTTTCTAAATGTAAGTGGAGAGAGAGCCGTTATCCAAAAGTGGAGACAATGTGTTGCTAGTCTGTTTACTGAGCGAGCAATTAGTTACCAACTTGAGAAGGAAATGAATCCACTAGATAGTGCAATCGCTGTTGTCATAATGAAGATGGCAAGGGCTGACAAGGCTTGTTCAGGTGTGATGTTTACGATTGACCCTGATTCAGGACATCGAGGAGTTATCCATATCGCCTCAGCATATGGGTTGGGGGAACTGGTAGTACAAGGTAGCGTCACACCAGATACCTACACTGTTTGGAAGGAAGGTTTACGGCGCGGTAATTTCGCGATTGTTCACCGCGTCCTAGGGAGCAAAGATTCCCGTATGATATATGCACATGGCACCGTTAACGAAGTGACCACAACTAGTGTCCCACTTGAAGAAAGAAGAGCATGGTCATTGAGTCACCAAGAATGCCGACAACTTGCAGAAATGGCTCTAGCAATTGAAGAACATTATGAACAACCAATGGATATTGAATGGGCAAAAGACGGTGTTACGGACCAATTATTCATTGTTCAAGCAAGACCTGAAACCGTACACGCACAAGCGAGTTCTGCCAAACTAATCCGCTACAGTATGAATGCTTCACTGATTAAGAAACTCAAGAAAAGTGGTTTGGTTCTAACTACTGGTCAAGCAGTTGGCAAGAGAATCGGATGTGGTAAAGTCAGATCTTACCGCTCCTACGAAGAAGTCTTAGAAGGTAAGAGAGCAATTCAAAAAAGGCTTGCAGAAGGAGTTCGAATTGAGGAAATCCCTCATGAAAACCGAGTCTTTGAGGAAGGTGATGTTTTAGTCACAGAAATGACTACTCCAGACTGGGAACCATTGATGAAACAAGCGTCATTGATTGTCACACGAAAAGGTGGTAGAACATCACATGCTGCTATCATCGCTCGAGAATTTGGAATTCCGGCAATCGTCGGCTGTGCAGGCGCCATGGAACTAGAGAATTTGGCTACTGTTACAGGAAGTTGTGCTGAAGGCGATACTGGATTCATCTATTCAGGGAATCATCCTTTTGAAATTGAAGAAATTGAGGTTGATTCGAATGTCAAATTAAACACTAAGATAAAGTTGAATGTTGGGTTTCCAACAAAATCACTTGCTGATTCGCTATTGCCGGTTGATGGAGTGGGTTTAGCAAGAATTGAATTCGTACTATCTGCTGAAGTTGGGATACACCCACTCACATTTATCCACTATCAAGAGTTGTTAGAATATCTTGAGAACGGCGAGGTGGGTGCTGGGCTAC
>CAXEOD010000140.1:0-3386 GCA_963997805.1 uncultured Candidatus Poseidoniales archaeon | reverse complement strand
ACAGCGGAGAAAATACAGATATTCCCGATTCAACTGAGGACTTACTGTATGGTTGCACCGATTCATCCTCCTTGAATTATAATGCGTCTGCTGAGGTAAATGATACCTCTTGTCAATATGAAGTATTCACCGAACCTGTTGAGGAAGGGGAACCGTCGCCACCAATAGGAAACCAGACCGAACTTGAGGAGCAGGCTCAAGCAACCATTGACCTATGGGGAGGAGAAAGTAGATTGTTGTTAATCCTCGTCCATCCAACCGATTCAACTCCCGGGATGAGCGCTACAGAGGCTGAGTCGATAATGAGTGATGTTAACGACTGGTACGTCGAGGTATCGGGCGGCAAGGTATGGTTCAACTGGACTATTGCAGGCTGGTATGCTCTAGATGATGCTGGATATTCAATGCAGAAAGCCTACCAAGCAGCCGCAGAGGATGGATATGATCTGACACAGTACGACCGTTTTGTGGTGGGATTACAAAATCTGACCACACGGAGCATGTCTACACAGGGCGTACAATTCTACAATGTCACGACTGATGATGGCACTGTGCAACTACTCGCATCACGTTGCGATGTCAAGCGCTTCGCTGATACTAACAGCACACGCAACACCTTAACTCACGAATTGGGTCACGGATTCGGTCTCTCGCACGCGAGGTTCAATAGTAGTGTCCATGGTGATGTTGAGCAATATGGCAATCAATACGACACCATGGGTTCGTCTTCTGCATGGCGTCATTTCGGTGCCGTTTACAAGCACCAGATGGGCTGGCTTGATGATGAGCAAGTTGAACTCGTTTCACAGAGTGGAAATTACACCCTAAAACCCCTTGAAGGGGATGATGCCCATGCTCTACGCCTCTCAATTGGGATGGTTGAGGAAGAGATTAATGGTGAGACAATAATCGCTGAACATTTCTATTACCTTGAGGTTAGGGAGGTGCAGGAAACCGATTCTTCAAACAAGCCAGGACACACACAACTTGGGGTGCTGAATGGTGTCATCATCAACCATGCCGCCCCCCAGCAACAATACGGGTATCACAAATGGTTGGCCACAGCTCAGGATGCCACTCCTGAAACACCAACATCTAGCAGTTCTGATTTCCTATTGCCCCAAGGTCGTACTTTCAGCATTGATGGGGCTGATATCCACATCACCGCATTGAGCGTCACAGATGATGAGTCAACAGTCCACATAGAATTCGGAGATGATGTGAGTAATTCAGCGCCGACGATATCTAGCGTTGAAGCAATTCCTACAGGGAATGGTTACCAGTTCAGTGTTGATGCAGAGGATGTTGACAATGATGACCTTGCAATCTTCTGGAATTTTGAGACAGGATTTGGCGATATTCATGCTCCTGAGCGAATCGGTTCGGGAACCCCTGTTGAACACACCTTTGCTGATGATGAAGGAAAGAGAGTGTCTGTGCGGGTATCAGATATGCATGGTAAGGAAACTACTAGCTGGGTAGACCTCAATGGATATGTGAATCAGGCCCCACAAATCGCCGGGGGAGTGACGCCCACTTCAGTTGAGGAGGGGGTGTTTCAATTTGAAACCGAGATTGTTGATGAGCAGTTGTTATCTTATTTCTGGGACCTCGGAGATGGCACTACCTCAACTGTTCCCGAGCCTCTGCATGAGTATGCTGAAGATGGAAATTACACAGTCACTATGGTCGTCTCAGATGGAGAGTTCAATGCTACCGTGACTGGTTATGCTGACACCGCTGATACTGAGAACTCACCTCCTATCGCTGACGCAGGGCCAGATATCACTGCAAATCCAGGCCAGACCATTTCTCTTGATGGCTCAGGCAGTAATGACCCTGACAATTACCCTCTAGGTTTTATTCGCTACTTATGGTCTTCAGCAGATGGGGTTAACATACTGGACGCGAACGAAGCAGTTGCTTCGCTAGTGGCACCCAATGAGGTGGGTACCTACATCATCCGCCTACAGGTGAATGATGGTGCTGAAAGCAGAACTGATACTATGCTCCTCACCGTTTCTGATTCATGACAAGCAGAATCATGAGGATTTAATTTCTCTTTTCACGTAAATTTCTAGCCATTTCTCAACGGCTCGGTCAGATTTGGACCGTGTTTGGATTGAGTCCCCAAGTTGGTTCGTCAGCGGTTGCATCGGTAAGGAAGGGGAGAACATCTTGGAGTATTTTTGGAATGTCTACACACCATAAATTCTCGAACAAGGGTGATTCGGGTGTACCTAGTTTGTCGGTCAGTTTGCCCCACATATTGACTATTCCTCTGATTTTTTGCCGCTCGTATTGAAACATCAGAGCTGTAGTTTGGATGAGTCCTTGGATACCTAGGATGTATCGTTGGTCAGCCTCTCTCGCCTTGAGTGACTTCCACATCTCCTCCCAGTCCTCGTGGGCGTGCCAGTAGCGACCAGTATTGAATTCGGCAATGCCACCATCAAGCCATGCCTGTTCTTGTTCAGAGAGTGGGAATTTTTCCATTTCTTCCTTCCTCCCATAATTTCTTCAAACTTATTTTGAATATAATAATTCTACTCAGTAGTAGGTGAATAAACACCATCAGGAGCGGCCTGTGGCAACTTGTATTGTGCGTCAGTTATCAGCGCGAACATCAGTGTATCCATACTTTCTAACAAATCTCTTGAACATGGCTCCCATTCATTTGCAATTCCATCACAAGTTGCAGTGTCATTGAGAATACCCATGTTACTAACTTGAGCCCAGTACACATACTCTATCGCCATGCAGTCGTATTCACAAGTCTCGTCATCGTAGTGATACCATGCATCTTCAGGATAACTGGAAGGGTGTGTGATAAATTGCCCTCCTCGTGCTTCATCCATCGCGTCGCTCAACAATGAAGAATCAGGCTCAAACCCAAAAGCATCGGGATAAATGTAGACATGTCCACGGTGATTGATAGTGTGCATAATTTCCTCAATGGTTGCATCAGAACCCCAGTGCCCTGGCTGGGTCGGGTCAACTTCATCAGCGAATAACACAGCACTGACCCCTTGACCATGATATCCCTGTTCAAAATCATTGTATCCCGGTGACCCATCATAATTGAACATTGGAATTATTGCATTTACCTCTTGAAGTCTGGTTAGTAATGCAGCATCATCGGCTACTCCATCCTCGTCGTTGTCAAGTAATTCGCCAAGAACTGAGGCCGCGTGTAGAACCTGCGCATCGGTGAGTCCTGACTCTGCGTAGACTCCTAAACCAAAGACTTCGACATACTTCGTGAAGCAACCCATTCCAGAAACATCTGGTTTCGGGTTTTCTTTGATTTCAAAGTAAGTGGAATTAGAACCAGTTTCATCATTTGAATTCTGTGATTCATCACAATCAGGACTTCCTCCCCCTCC
>CAXEOD010000139.1:0-3418 GCA_963997805.1 uncultured Candidatus Poseidoniales archaeon | reverse complement strand
TATTTGATAGAAGATGGAAGAAATTCACATTCCCATCTTGATCAAAAGGTTCGGTGACAGGAGCGTGTCCAGGTGACGCGGCAACTCGAATAATTTGGTTCAGTTGAACTCTGGGGGGATAACCATGTGTCACACCCTCCGTAGAATATTTCCAGGAATAGTTCTGTCGGTAATTTTTGGAAAATCAAAGGGGGGCCCTTGCGCTCAAAATGAGCGCTTCGGTACCCATTACTCGCTTGCGTATTACATCTTGAACGATGGTAACTCATTCAATATCTTCATCCGAACAATCATGTGGTGCAGAAACAGGATTACATCTAATACTCAATTCAACCCAGTATTCAAACCCATCAACTTCAGATGGGTAATCTGTTGCAATTGTGTGCGCTCCAACTTCAATAGCTGCATCCCTGCGTTCCGTATCGTTATTGTCTGCTTCACCATTACCAGCACTATCCGCCCGGCTTCTAACAATATATCCCGCTTCAACCAAGGCTCGGATTTCATCTCCATCTTCAATAGGATTTGTATTAGAAAAAATGGCTGCTTCTGGGGTATTAGCGACTGACATCGTGAACATAGTTGCACCTTCCAAATTTGGGAATTGGGCATGATAGTCATCGCGTAAATCACCACCCCCTAGCAACACAAAAATCGCTTTTCCTCTCGAGTCATCAAGAAGTGGCCATCCCGAAGTGGTTACTGCAGTTGAGACGTCTGGATGTTCACCCCTAACATCATCTGGAATGATAATTCTCTCTCTTGGCCATACTAAGTTGATTTGCTCTTCTACATCTTCTAACATGCTTTGCGCTTCTAGCACAGTTGTTGTGTCTGTTGACTCCCATGTCCATTCTTTTGGCTCTATCCAGATCATCAGTGGTACATGGTTAGGTGATGAATCACTCCATTCTAGTAAAACGCCTAGGCACTGTTGTAAAGTTTGGCAAGTTGTACCCCTGTCGTATTGGTTGTGGTAAACTCGTAACTGTTGACCTGGGCTCCACCATACATCAATTTCAAATTGGCGTACGTCAAACTCCTCTGCTTGGGTATCAAGAGGTTCATGTGAGTAATCATAGTCTCGAATAGTAGGTCCAGTCGGCTTAACATGATACGAATTATGAGTTCCTTTCATCTGTACATGGTTTATCTTTAATGAAGTTGTAATTTCCTCTCCATTATCTGATTCATCTGAGTTCTCAAAGCCTAGGCAACCAACCAATGATGCTAGCAACACCAAAACGGCCAGTGTCAATGCTCGTGCTCTCATCTATTTCGGTGAGGCTGACTTGTAATGATGAAACCTGCGCTAATTTTAGTCCATTATGACAATTTCACCAGGGGTTGCAATCATGTATGGGATTTTGTCCCCCCTTGCTTCAACTTCATCCACAAATATTTGCGGGTCAACCGTATTACCGGGGTCCATACCGTAATGCATTGGAATTGCCAATCCAACATCAAGAACTTCTGCTAAATCACAAGCCTCGTCATGTCTTAGGTTATCATTTCCATTAATGCACATCATGGCAATATCAATCGGTGCTTCGCCTGTACCCCCAACATTAAGCAAGCGTGCAGCTCTTTGAATGTTGGAAACCCAACCAGGATATGGGCGAGAATCACCCATATGGAAGACCGTAGTTCCATCACAACGAATTAGGAATCCGAGGTACATGTGGGCATTTCTGTCATCAGCATCTAATTCTTCGTGTGCTGCAGGAATTGCAAAGAATGAGAGTCCTTTGTTCAATTGACCCGAGTCATTTCCATGCATAGAATGGATTCTTCCGCGAGGTATCCCCATTTCAATTATCATTTTTCGGCTTCGTAGAGGTACTACAAATTTTGCCGCTGGAAATCGTTCTGCTAGTTTTGGTAGAGTAGCTGGGCAGATGTGATCATCGTGCCAATGGGTGCAAAAAATGTAGTCGATGTGTGGGAACTCATCAGGCGCTAATGGGAATTCCCCAAGCAATTTTCCCCATTGGTCTCCGGCATCTAAATCACGCCACCAAGGGTCGATGAGAACGGTACATGTTCTGAATTTGAGTAACCACGATGCTTGGGTGAGCCAACAGACTGCAACCTCACCTCTTTCAACGGTAGTTTCCTCTATGGCTTGGCGCAGTTCTTCCCCTGACATATCGGGCACTGTTCTGTGCTCCGGCACTACCCATCCTTGTCCCATTACACCAAGTCGCGCACCACTTCATTGATGAGTGATTCCCCGGACAAAGTCGTAAGAGTATTATCCTGATATTTCTCTTGCTTGTTCCCTTTACATCATATTGGGTAAAGCCTCAAGACAAATACGCGATGTGTCGCACATGATGGTTAGGCGTAGTCGGTCGGCAACACTGCTAGTAGTGTTGTTTGCATTGTCGGCAATTTCGGCCGCATCACTAGCCGCACCAATGATAGAACAGGAAAATGTCAACGGTGTTGATGATGAGATGCCTGAGGCATGGCCTGAAGGTTCTGCAGCATACGATAATATGGCAACAATGGCTCAATTTGGTTATCGCCAAATTGACTCTAATGCCAATGAAAATGCACGTAATTGGATTGCTGAAGAGTTAGAGGGAATGGGATATGAGGTTGAGCGTCAAAATTTCACAAGCAATGTATGCAACAATTGTCAGAATATCGTTGTCACAATCAATGGCACATTAGAAGATGATTGGTATGTTGTTGGTGCCCATCACGACGCAATCTGCTATGCCCCTGCAGGCACCCCATTTAGTGGCTCACCATATCCCGGATGTTCCAGTTCAGGGGCATATGATGACGGAACTGGAAGTGGCTCTCTCCTTGAGTTAGCACGCGCATTTAGTGAGTGGAATGGTACGCCTACCCACACATGGAAATTGGGCTGGTGGGACTACGAAGAGTGGCAAGGATCTGGCTCTGGCGAGGATGGTGGTCAAGGTAGTCTGCATTTTGTCTCAGAACAGATTCCCAATGGCACAAACGTCACCTATGTCAATTTAGACATGTTTGCTCTAAACTGGCCTGTTCCAACCTTTTCATCTCTGGGATGTGATGAGGATTATTGGACTCTTTACCAGTTCACATCGCCGGTTGATGATTGGTCGTACTATGAGGATGAGGGTCTTGAAGTCACAGAAGAAATGCAATCAAATGCAGAGTGGTTCCAGAAGCGTCTAAAGGACATTAATGAGAACCTCAGTCATCCAGAACCTTGGGTCAGCGTCATTGATGACACGCTGGGAAATTCAGACCATTACAACTTCATCATGGCTGGGCACACTGCTACTTGGATTCGAGGTATGCATCAGAATATATTGGAGGAGGGCGATACCTGTGAACAGACTCCTAAGCACGCCCAAACCGATTCAATAACTACGATTAACACGCTTGCGGGTGGACGTGCGAATGTTGAGGATGGGCT
>CAXEOD010000138.1:0-3456 GCA_963997805.1 uncultured Candidatus Poseidoniales archaeon | reverse complement strand
AGATCGAAGAGGTGTTCGTCGCGAGGATCGCATCGGGGCCGCAGAGTCTGTCCAACTCTGCGAAGACCGCGGCCTTCACGTCCGCCTTCTCTACCAAATCCAGATTCACGGTAACCGCCAAATCCTGCATTTGCATCAAATTGATTGGTGCAATTTACCCAAATAGCGCCTGCTCGGATGGATCTTGCAACTTCTAGAGCAGTGTCGATATCTTGACTCCAAACGCTTCCTGCAAGCCCATATCGTGTATTGTTGGCCAATGAGATTGCCTCCTTATGGTTGCGGAATGTGAGTGAAACTAGGACTGGACCGAACACTTCCTCTTGCACTATGGTTGAGGATGGTGAAACGTTGGTGAAAAGTGTAGGTGGGAAGAAACATCCTTGTTCAGGTAGTTCGGTTGAGGGTTGCCACATATCTCCTCCTTCATCACATCCTAATTTGCACAAATCTTCAATCGTTTTGCGCTGACTTTCATCAACAATTGCTCCCATATCAATAGCCTTATTCATTGGGTTTCCAATACGAAGTTTAGCCATTCTTGAGCGGAGTTTTTCGTGGAATCTTTCAGAAATTGATTCTTGGACTAGTAAGCGAGAACCAGCACAGCAAACCTGTCCCTGATTGAACCAGATAGCATTCACTAGACCTTCAATCGCAGAGTCAATATCTGCGTCCTCAAAGACGATGAATGGGCTTTTACCACCTAATTCGAGGGTTAATGCCTTGCCACTACCAGCGGTTGCTTTGCGAATAATACGGCCAACTTCTGTTGAGCCGGTAAAAGCGACTTTGTCAATGTCATCATGTTCGGTGATAAGAGCACCAGTTTTCCCATCTCCTGTTACAATGTTGACTACTCCTGGTGGTAGTCCAACTGAATTACAGATTTCAGCAAAAACCAATGCTGAAATTGAGGTGAATTCCGCCGGCTTGAGAACTACTGTATTGCCGGCGGCTAGAGCAGGTGCAATTTTCCATGCTAGCATCAGCAAAGGGAAATTCCAAGGGATGACTTGACCGCAAACTCCTACTGGGCCATAACCGGGAAAAGTCTCGTCAAACAATTGTGCCCAACCTGCGTGGTGATAGAAGTGGCGGGCGACTAGTGGCACGTCTGCGTCTCTTGTTTCACGAATTGGTTTACCATTATCGAGGGTTTCAATTACCGCTAGTAATCGGTGGTGTTTCTGTACTTGGCGTGCTATTGCGTAGAGATATCTTGCGCGTACATGTCCTGGTGAGGATGACCAACTAGGGAGGGCTGCTCTTGCGGCGGCAACTGCTGAGTTGACTTCGCTTTCTCCTGCTTGTGAAATTGTACCGAGAAGTTCCCCAGTTGCTGGGTTAAAGGACTCAAAATTATCACCTGATTCTGGAGTTACCCACTCTCCGTTAATGTACATCCCGAAGGAAGGTCCATGTTGGTCTAACCACTCACGTGCGAACTTGTCTGATTCTGGAGCTGGGCCCCAGTCTAAGGATTCTAGAATCTCTTTTACTGCCATTTTTTCACCTCATGCCATTGGATGCCTATTTGCTGCGGAATAGTGTCCTGAAAGATGGAATTCTAGTTGCCTCTCTATGTCTCCTAGTAGGGACGAGGCGCCAATTCTGAAAAGGTTTGGCCGCATCCATTCCTCACCTAATTCCTCTTTTATCATGGCTAACCAAGTGACAGCATCTTTTGCTTTTGAGATTCCACCAGCTGGCTTGAAGCCGACTTTATTGCCGGTTCTTTCGTGGAAATCTCTGATGGCTCGTGCCATTACCAAACCGACCGGTAAAGTTGCGTTGACACTTTCTTTTCCGGTTGAAGTCTTGATGAAATCAGCACCCGCCATCATACAAACCTGACTGGCTTGCGCAACCTGCTTCAAGCTAGCCAATTCGCCGGTTGCAAGAATGGTTTTTAGGTGTGCATCGCCACAAGATTGACGGAAATCTTTGACTTCATCATAGAGTGCTTGCCAATCATTACGTAACACATTAGATCGGCTGACAACTATGTCAATTTCATCAGCACCAGCTGCGACTGATGCTTCAATTTGTTCTAATTTTTGATGATGTGGAATATGGCCTGCTGGAAACCCCGTTGAAACGGCACAAGTCCCCACGGGGCTTCCTTGTACTGATTTTGCCACTGTTTCAATCATATTATGATAGACACAAACACTAGCACAATGGATTGTGTTTACATCTAAATCAAGAGCGGACAGAAGGTCCGTACGAATTGGGCGAATTGCTTTTTGTGATATTCTTAGAACACGTCCAGGTGTATCGTCTCCAGCTAGAGTTGTTAAGTCAATGCAGCGAATAGCATGTAACATCCATGCAACCTGCCAATCACTCTTTACTGCCCGGCGTTTTGGTAGGCTACTTGCACGGCGCTCAAGCGCAGAACGATTGATGTGGATTGAATTAATCAACTCCAAATCTAGGGGTGTGCCGCGGTTGCGAGATTCAGCATCCATTCTTCTTCCCTCGTTTTATCCTCTATATTCGCCGCTTTAGATGAATCGGCGGTATTGAAATCACTCCGGACGGCTATCTAGCAGTTTTGGAACCACGCTTGGGTCTGCTAAAGTGCTGGTATCACCCATGTCTGAAATATCTCCTGATGCGATTTTTCTAAGAATACGCCTCATAATTTTACCAGAACGGGTCTTCGGTAGCTCTGCCGTGAACGTAATCTCGTCCGGCCGCGCCAGCGCTCCAATCTTGGTCGTGACATGGCCCCGAAGTTCCTTATTGAGCTCTTCGGTACCCTCGATATTCCCCTTGAGGGTAACGAAAGCGACCACGGCATTTCCTTTGAGATCATCATTTCGTCCGATGACCGCCGCTTCGGCGACCGCCTTATGATCGACGAGAGCACTCTCAATTTCCATCGTGGAGAGACGATGACCACTTACGTTCAGGACATCATCGACACGGCCAAGAAGCCAGAAGTTTCCGTCCTTATCCCTCTTACACCCGTCACCGGTGAAATACCACTCGGGATATTTCGACCAGTATTGTTCCCTGTATCGTTCCTCATCCCCGTAGATTCCCCGGAGCATTCCGGGCCAAGGAGTTTTTAGGACGAGATATCCTGCATTCACCGACTCGCCCTGTTCATTAACGATATCCGCATCGATTCCAGGGAAGGGGCGGGTGGCCGAACCTGGTTTGAGTGTCGTAATCCCCGGAAGAGGGGAAATCATGATATGACCCGTTTCGGTCTGCCACCAGGTGTCCACCACCGGGCATTTTTCTCCTCCGATCATCTTGTGGTACCAGACCCACGCTTCCGGATTGATCGGTTCCCCGACCGAACCAAGCAGTCGGAGGGAGGAGAGGTCGTATCCCTTGGGATACTTGTCGCCCCATTTCATGAAGGTACGGATCGCGGTAGGGGCGGTATAGAACAGACTTACCTTATGGTTTTCCACAAGGGACCAGAAACGATCTTTC
>CAXEOD010000137.1:0-3767 GCA_963997805.1 uncultured Candidatus Poseidoniales archaeon | reverse complement strand
CAATCTTGATTCTACCTTCCGCGTCTGCATATAAGATTCTAGCTTGTGAACCGACAACAAGATTATTTTCCTCAGCGCTACGAATCCAATGGATATTGTCACGCATTTGGGTTTTAATCTCTTCTGGAGACTCTTTCATCATCTCCTCAAGCACTTCGCTTGCGATGGCATCAGTTAAAGCAAGATCGTCGGGTTCTCCGCTAGTACACACCCATCTAAATGGTCCAAACCCGTAGTCGAAACACATAGGACCCATTATATCCTCAACATAGGATGGGTATCTAAACGAACCATCTGAATTTAGTATGTCTGCCCCCGCTTTACTGGCTTCAAGTAAAAATGCATTACCATAATCCCAAAATTGCATCCCATTAGCCGACATTTTGTTAATTGCTGTAGCATGTCTACACAGAGTTTCTTGTACCATATTCTTGAATTTTTGAGGATTCTCTACCATCATATTATTTGCATCTTCAAACTCAATTTGAATTGGATAATAACCACCTTGCCATGGATTGTGAAGTGATGTTTGGTCACTACCTAGGTCCACTTTAATTCCTCTTTCACAAAGTCTCTCCCAAAGAGTTACGACATTGCCAACATATCCAATACTAATTGCAATTCCATTTGAAGCTGATTCTACCATTTTGTCAATTGCAATATCGACGTCATGTACAACTTCATCAAGCCAACCCTGTGTATGTCGTTTGTTTGCCGCTGCAGGGTTGATTTCAGCAATAATACATGAGGCCCCAGCAATGACAGCAGCCTTCGCTTGAGCACCACTCATACCACCTAAACCACTTGTGACATAGGTTCTCCCTGAAATCCCATCTTCACCTGTTGTGTTGAGGTATTTTCGACCAGCGTTGAGTAAGGTTATCGTTGTTCCATGTACTATACCCTGTGGGCCTATGTACATGTAAGAACCAGCAGTCATCTGGCCGTATTGACTAACCCCAAGGGCGTTAAACTTTTCAAAATCGTCTTTGGATGAATAATTAGGAATTACCATTCCGTTTGTAATAACAACTCTTGGTGAATCTTCACTAGAAGGAAATAACCCTAAAGGATGGCCAGAGTACATTACTAATGTCTGAGAATTTGTCATCTGAGACAAATATTTCATTGTTAATCGATACTGGGCCCAATTTTGGAAAACAGAGCCATTACCACCGTAGGTAATCAATTCTTGAGGGAATTGTGCGACTTGATCATCAAGATTATTTTGTATCATTAGCATGATAGCGGCTGCTTGTTGGCACTTTGCAGGATATGCTGATATTGGATAAGCTTTGATTTTAATCTTACTTGGGCGAAATCTGTACATGTAAATGCGGCCATAAGTCTCTAACTCCTTGGCAAATTCAGGCGCTAGGATATCATGTTGTGAAAGTGGGAAATACCGCAATGCGTTTTTCAATGCTAATTGTTTTTCTTTTGGCGTTAGAACATCCCAACGATTGGGTGCATGGTCTACATTTTTGTCAAGACCCGGATGTTCTGGGAGGATTCCCGGAATCCCTTCTAGAATGCTGTCACGAAGTACATCCCACTTACCCATGATTAATGTCGGGGCGAATGACTGATTTCAGTATTCCCGATGGTGTAGTCTAAGAACTAGGTCCGTTACAAGTGGATTCTAATGGGGTCAGACGCCGAATGGTATCTTTCGGAATTGGCTAACGGGATTGAACGAAGCAGGATTCTTTCTATAGCCACTCAAGTTAAAAAAATGA
This sequence comes from uncultured Candidatus Poseidoniales archaeon, assembly GCA_963997805.1. Lineage (GTDB taxonomy): Archaea > Thermoplasmatota > Poseidoniia > Poseidoniales > Thalassarchaeaceae > MGIIb-Q1. The sequence continues at coordinate 2,028 of CAXEOD010000137.1, read as the reverse complement.
AGGCAGAAGGTAAACTAGTAACCGCTTTTACAGTTGGGGATTTTTCACCGGAACAGTTTGAAGTCCCTCAATCATTTACAGAAGAATTAACTGCGGCTGTAAAACAAAATCAAACAAATTACCCTCCTGCGGCTGGGCTTCCAGAATTGAGAGAGAGTTTGTCGAATTGGATGATTTACAAGTATGGACTTAATGTTGGTTCAGAGGGCATTATTGTTGGAAGCGGGGCCAGACCAGTTCTGTTCGCATCTTTCAAATTGTTTCTTGAACCTGGTGAAGGACTTGCACACGGAGTGCCTGCTTGGAATAACCACTACTATGTTCATCTAAATTCAGCTATTGATATAGCAATTGAAGGAAATTTAGAAAGTAGATTTCTACCAACTGCAGATGGTATAAGAGCACGTATATCAGAGATTAGAGTATTAATCTTAAACTCCCCTCTCAATCCAACTGGAACATGTTTTACAGCCAATGAATTAGGTGACATTTGTGATGTTGTATTAGAAGAAAACGAAAAACGAAGGGAAATCGGAAAGAAACCTGTAATGTTAGTCTACGACCAAGTCTACTCTACTATGACTGCGAAAGGGATTGAACACGTGCATCCTGTACAGGTCAGGCCTGATATGTTTGAATTCACAATAACTCTTGATGCTATTTCGAAATCTCTAACCGCGACTGGATTAAGGCTAGGCTGGATGGCTTTACCTCCGAAACTCGCTGGCCCAGTAATTGCGCTAATTGGGCATATGGGTGCTTGGCCAGCCCGACCTATACAACAAGCCGCGGCCGCAACCTATTCCGACCCTATAAAATTAGAATCGTATTTTGAAGACCTTGATTCTAGAATTTCAGACAGAATGGAAATTTTGTTTAAGAATTTGTCTAATATGAAAGATGCCGGATTCCCCGTTGATTTCATCCCACCACAAGGTGGGATATATCTGTCTACACGCTTTAATTTGTTCAGTGCCCTTGGAGTCAACACAAACGAAGAGATACGTCTGTGGCTACTAAATGAAGCGGGTATTGCAGTCATTCCTTTCCAAGCATTTGGATTAGAAGATGAAAGTGGATGGTTCAGGATATCAATTGGCGCAGTTTCGGTGGAAGAGGTGTCAGAAGCGATGATTCGTTTGGAGAATGCTTTGAAAATTATCCATTAGAAGATAATCATCAATTCTCAACTATAGAGCTTATTCTTCTAGCCGCGAGTAAACTGCTTTCATTATAGCGCGACTCACGTCTCTAGATATATTCCTGATTTCCTCAACTTGTTCTAATAATGGTCCAGACAAGCCACTAGGTAATGACATGGCATTAATGTGCACATTAAACAATGCTCCTTTACAAGCAGCACTCGCCAATAGACTTGCAACTCCGACATCTGAAACAGCATTGGCATTCCCAGTGACTGCTAAGTCTTCTTGGCAAAGTAATAGTTCCAGTGCATCTTTAGCAGTTTTTAGTGGTACAAGTGCTGCTTGGTGAGTCGCCTCTTGAATTGCCAAGCTCCGAGCAACTTTCTGTTGTTCGGTATCTTTTGGCAGTTTGAATGAATCCATTACTGAGACGAAAGAATCGGTATCATCATTAGCTAATTCAAACGCATCATTGATGAGGGGCGAAGCGATTAATTTTGCAGTTTCAGATGCTTGCCAACCTGATTTCCATTTCTCTCGACCAATTGTAATATCAGCAACCATTACTGTAAGTGCAGCCGATTGAGAAAGTGCCACTGCTGCCGCTGACCCACCTCCGGGTGTTGGATTGGTTGATGCTAAAGCGTCAGAGAATTCTTGAAGAGACGGGCATAGCTCCATCTGTATTTACATTCCCGAATGGGCAATATAACGATAGTTTACTTAAAATAGTTGAAGAAAGTGGTTATTCTATCGCACTCTTGCATGGCATAAATCTAGTGGATTTAATTGATAATGAAAAGCCAGCCAATGTAAATAATATTAATGATTCGGATGGACTGTTGTGTCTCCCTAGAATAGATGGTGATGGTTGTATGAACTG
>CAXEOD010000136.1:0-3797 GCA_963997805.1 uncultured Candidatus Poseidoniales archaeon | reverse complement strand
CCTACGAGAGCGCCGGGAATCCTTTTCATCGGAACATCGTGCTGAATTTATTAAATATTGATACACTGACAGAGTCCCGAAGCATCCTTTCGTTTCACTAATATCAACCCCATTGACATACTTGGAGAAAAAAAATTTATGATCTTTGCTGTACACTTGCTCATAGGTCTGTTTTAAATCCTGAGCGTTTAGTTGATTTCTTCTTTTGTTATACACAATACCTGTCCTTCTCTGAGTCTACTCGATTAAAATCAAAAAATCTTTCGTACAAACCATCGCTCAAAATCTCCTTGAGTGGGAAACAGAAATAGTTGAAGATTACACACCAAACTTCGAACAATGGATTAAAGATTTCAGTGAATGGCAGACTCGTATTGGTTTTGATCCTTCTTGGTTAGGCGATTATCGATTTGATATCAAATTCGATTGGGATACCGCAGGAGAAAGAATCGAATTTGGAGATTTTGAAGGAATGCCAAAATGGTCACGCCGTATGCAAATCCCACAACAGAGCATTCGCGATGCGATCATCAGCATGGTAAGTGTCCAAGGCGATACCGAATTCGCAAGTGTAGAACAACAAAATCACCTGCTCGAAACCGCACCTACCGAATACGACAAAAAATCTGCATTACGGATAATGTGCGAAGAACAGCGACACGGTTGGCAAATGGCTTACCTGCTATGCACTTTCTTCGGTGAGCACGGCGTTCGTGAAGCCTCAAAATTGCTTGAGCGAAACGCTCAGGAAGGAACAAGAATTCTCGGCTCCTTCAATGCTCCAATCGACCATTGGTTGGATTTCTTCTGTTTCACTCACTTCATCGACCGAGATGGCAAATACCAATTGAAGATGTTGAGCACTTCCTCATTCAAACCTCTTGCAGCAAGCATGGGCCCTATGCTAAAGGAAGAATCATTTCATCTTGGCACTGGAGCAAATGGCTTGCGCAGAATCGTCAAGCAGGGGGTAATTCCTGTAGCACTGTTACAGAAATACATGAACAAATGGGTTTCAACCGGGTTGGACCTGTTTGGAGTTGATGAATCAACCTCAGCACAATGGGCTTATGTTTACGGAATCAAAGGCAGATATGATGAGCGAGAGGCGGGCATTCCTGCCGACCGTGAACACCTAAATGAAGAGAGTCGAATGCACTACTTTGATGAACTTGCAAAGGAGATGGAGCGAATTAACAAAGGTCGCCACGAAGGCCAACCTGAATTATTCATTCCATCTGATAACTTCAACCGCAGTGTTGGCAAGTTTGTAGATATCAGAACAGATGTTCACGGTGAACCATTTGAAGGAGACGAAGAGGCATGGACACAATACCTGCATGAGAATCTGCCAAATGATGAAGATGTAGCTCAACTCAATGAATACTTCAAGGAAGAATGGATTCAGTACCGCGAGTGGAAGGACTGAGGTGATGATGCCATGCAGGCATTCGCCCTGCTAAATGTGAACCGAGAACGTTTGAAACCGTTCTTTGCACGAGTGCCCGAATTATTTGAGGCGCACCATCATCATTCAAGCCAGAATGATGCTGGATATGAGGAATTATTGTATCGTGTGTACAGACCTTACACCGGGCATATGTTGGATATGATTGACGAGTGGATGGGCACTGAACCACGCGCCTGGAAAGTAGATGTAGAACGAGAGATTATGCTCATGCTGTACGCAATTCGTTACCCGGACACACTACTTCTTGAGAGCCTATCTGATGAAGCTAGTGCCGATATGACTAGAATCTCAGGATACCTACACTTCTTGCACCACACCTACACGATATGGGATGAGGATACACGCAAAGGCCTAGAAAAGTTAGGCTTTGGGATCCCAACAACTGACAAGGTTGATGCGTTCACTTATGGCGCGTATATTTCTAGTATTGAACTATTAAAGGAGTTGGCTCCATTTACCTGTTTCTTGGAACATGATGTGCCACGGCAGAGATTGTTTCAAGCGGCTTTGGCCGCTTATGGCCGGGAAGCTTGATTTCAGAAGCATCAGCAATTCTAATGGCGTCGGGGTGGCTCGGCAATGACATGGAGATTCGCTCTGTTGCCGTAATTGGTGCTGGGACAATGGGTGCTGGAATCGCTCAGGTGTGTGCCCAAGCCGGTTGGCAGACCCGCCTTTTTGATGCCTTTCCCGATGGATTAGAAGCAGGAATGGCTAGAATTGACTCCTTTTGGGATAAAGGGATTGCTCGTGGTAAAACCACATCTGAACAAAAGGCTGAATGGCAAGCGAACTTGACCGCTGTTAACGACATGGCAGAAGCAGTCTCGGATGTTGACCTAGTGATTGAAGCGGTACCAGAAATCATGGAGTTAAAACAACAAATATTTGCTGATTTAGGTCGGTTTACCCCCGCTCATGCGATTTTAGGGACTAATACATCTGGCCTATCAATTGGTGATATTGCCAAGGCCTCTGGACGCCCTGAACAAGTGATAGGTATGCACTTCTTCAATCCAGTTCCAATCATGAAATTACTGGAACTTGTTCGCCATGATTCAATTTCAGACGAAACCATAGCAACTGCCCGAGCAGTTGGTGATGCAATCGGCAAAACCACCATCCTAGTCAACGATGTTCCCGGTTTTGCTACTAGCCGCCTTGGAGTCGTCATCGGCAATGAGGCTATTCGCATGCTAGCTGACGGAGTCGCCTCAGCCTCAGATATTGATACTGCAATGAGACTTGGCTACAAGCACCCAATGGGTCCATTGGAATTGACTGACCTTGTCGGTTTGGATGTCCGATGTGACATTCTCAACAACTTGGCAGAAGCGTTTGGTGATGATTCATATCGCCCTCACCCATTACTAGTGAAACTTGTAGAAGCCGGTGACCTAGGAAAGAAGAGCGGGAAGGGATTCTACGACTGGACAAGTGGCGAGAAGGTTGAACGAGATGGCGCATGAAAAAATGCTCTATCTTTGGTCATTGTTGGTTGAAGAAGTTAAGAGAAATGCACCCGGACTTAGGGTGAAAAGAGATGAGGTTGGTGACTTTCGGCTTACTCGTGAGGATGGGCGTTCTTTCTGTAATGTTGTGGCTTTTCACTCGCATGTGAGTGTTTTCGTGCTTCCAAGTGCATATCTTCCAGACCTAATTCCATCGTCTTTGTTGGCGAGGAAATCTGGACGGGTTACATTCAAATTTCGCGATGAGGATGATCCAAAAATACCGTTGATTAGTGAATTAATTGGTCGTTGCCACGCAGCACGCGACCTTTACTGATTGAAATTGAATTACTCAATGTTCACTGAAAATCAGGATTGCGCTTTTCAAGAAATGCGTCAACACCTTCTGAGAAATCTTCTGTTTGACTTGCCCCCACGATTCCTTCCTGCTCACGGCTGAGTTGTGTTTCAAAATCATTGTAGAACTGGCTGTCTAGTAATTGCTTAGTTCCCGCTCGGCTAGATTTAGCCCACTTGCCCCAAGAGATTGCCACTTTCAGAGAACGCAAAATCAAATCGTCTAGTTCAGCCAACTCATCAATTACACCAAGTTCCAATGCTTCTTCACCGGTCCATGTTTCATTATTGAAAAAGAACTTCTTAGCCCTCTGTTGACCAACGAGCCGAGGTAGCAACCACGTAGTACCACCATCAGGGCTCAATCCAAGTGAAAAGAAAGCAGCAGCAATTTTGGTTTGTGGAATTGCTATGCGGTAATCAGCTGCTAATGCAAGACCCAACCCGCCACCTGCAGCGGCACCATTCATCGCCGCTACATAGACAGTATCTGATTAGATCGGAAGAGCACACGTCTG
>CAXEOD010000135.1:0-3882 GCA_963997805.1 uncultured Candidatus Poseidoniales archaeon | reverse complement strand
TTTGAGAGGCCTTTTTGTTGTAACAATTCCTTCAATTCTGCAATTGTTAGGGATTCAAAATCATCGCTTGGTGATGCTTCTTCGCTTACTACTAATTCAGCATCCATTACAGATGCTTGACTCAGGTTAAGTGAATCTTTAGACAATTCACTACTGACGCGGTGCATTCTCCATCCAAGAACTGCGGCTAGGAGCATCACAAGTATTGCCAAACCAAGTGCGTACAGAACAACTCCGCCACTAGATGTTTCCATTCCAAGGCCTGTACCCTCAACGGTAACAAGAACGGGCATAGAAATCATCTCTCCAGAAACAGCACGAATCTCAACGCTCTGATTACCCTTACTTAGGTCATCTAAGTTGAGCACAACCGTCCAGTTGAATGCCTCTCCAGCTGATAAGTTGTCAGCAATCTCATATGTAGCGTCGCTCCATTCGCCATCACCAATGCGAAATTCAACGCGGTCTACAACACCTTGCTGGCCCCATGAATGGCCAACGATTGTTGCTGTTGAACCAGTCACATTGTAATCAAGAAGGTGATTCTGCAAGTAAGGGTCTACGCTAGCAGATTGTTCTGTTTGGTTCAGATGTTGTGCCAATTTTACCGCCTCGTAAGCGTCAACCATTCCATATCCGAAATCTCGATTCCAGTATGGGTCAACATCTGGTGCAGATGCAGGGCCTCTGCGCTCAGCAGTCTGCTTGAGAACTTCCTTGATCTGCAAAGGGTCAAGGTCAGGGTTTGCCTCTATCACAAGGGCAATCACTCCAGAAACAGAAGGGGCAGCGTATGACGTACCTGAACCTCGTCCGGTGTAGGTGTTTTGAGATGCATCACCGAACACATTGTTGCACAGCCCTGAGGTCACACAACCTTCTGCTTGGATGATGTTAGTCCCAGGAGCACTAATTTCTGGCTTCAGTTCATTGTATGGGTTGCTATCACCATTATCTCGGCGTGGTCCACGACTTGAATAACCTGCAACTGTATCGTCTCCGCGAGCAATTGTGTTGATATCGTCAGTAGCACCAACCGTAACTGAAAGACTAGAGGAGCCCATCCCTGAAAAACCGTCATTGTCTGGGCCATCATTTCCAGCCGCAACACTCGGGGTAATTCCTACCTCAACTGCTTCGTTGAGGATTCGGCTGTGCATATCTTCGCCATCTGAACCACCACCTTCGTGGCTAGTGATCCCCCAAGATAGTGAAATGATGTCTATTCCGAAATCTTGCTCATCGGCCCCTTGCCAGGCGGTGTCGCGATTATCAATAATCCACTGAACACCATTCATCGCAGATTCATAGAATTGTTGCTCCAAAAGATAATTCTCGAATGGACCGGCTCCCACATCGGTTCCGATGCGTACATCGATGAGTTTTGCATCTGGTGCGGCGCCAGTAAAATTAGATTGGCTACCATCTGCTTCCAATCCGGTTGCAGATGCCATCCCCATACAAGCGGTACCATGTTGATTGCCATCATCAGGATTGAAAGTACCATCTGTTGGGCGTACGACCTCAAAGTAACATGAAGGGTCACTGTGCAAATAACACACAGCGTCATACCCTGCAACGAACTTACCAACTAAGCCAGGGTGCTCTTCATCAACACCTGTATCTGTAAGAGCAATATTTACTCCTTCACCAGTAACTCCCAAATCCCACGCTCCAACAGGATAGAAGGATGAATTACGTGCCTTAACTGCTGGAGTTTGAATGTCTCCGTAGAACGTGAGAATACCGTACCGCTCTACCATTACCACTCCATCAAGTTGTGCCAATGCCCGCACATCAGAAGCATTGACTGTACCAATAAGTAAGGCATCAACCGAGTGTAAAAGTTGGTTAACAGTGTGCCCGAGTGCCTGAACTTTTGCTTCATCTGCAAGGGTAGGGGTGTGGTCGTATGAGAGGCCCACATTGACTGGGCCGGTAGCGGTTTCAAGAGAATCATGAATACGATTTCGATTTGAGTCAAGAGTCGTGTATTCCCACCATGGTAATTCACCAAACATTGGCATCGCTATTTGGTTAGGTATTTCAGAGGTCTGATCTGTTGTCATAATCTGAGCCGAATAACTGGTCTCAAAAGGTGATTGCCGCGCCGGTTGAATTGAGCCAACCAAAGGTAAAACCATCACCATTACGAGAAGATATGCCCACGAACGTGTCCGGTTCACAGTGGTCCGACACAGGAAGTGCATGAAAACCCCACGATGCCAAGATTACAAACAAAACAAAATTAAGAAGGAAAATATCTAATCAATATTGTTAGTTTTTTTATGGCGAATAATTGATATGGATTACATTACGTGGTTATCATGAGTCAATGCCATAATGGTTTAATTGTGATTTGAAAAATGGGCTGATTTGTATGTCAACAAATAAGAAAGGAGGTAATTTATTACTAATCCTAGTTTGTTTCTCGATGATTACCATATCGTGGTCTGAGATGATGGATTTTGAACATAATTATTCAGATAATGTGGTTTCTGAATTAGAACAAGAATCTCCGCGTATGGATACGAATGTAGGGACGGTTATCTCATTCAACACTACTTGGACTGCTGCCAACTCTCCTTACTATCTCAACAGCCCTGTTTCTGTACAACAAGGTGTAAGACTAACGATTGACCCGGGAGTGCAGGTCTATGCAAATACCACAAATTCATCCATCATTGTTCATGGAGAAATACATTCTCTAGGAACTACTGCAAATCCGGTCTTCATCGGAGTCAACCCATCTGCATCATGGGCGCCAAGTTCAGGATATTGGAATGGAATTCGGGGAGCAACACCAAACCAAGGCTCTGATTCACTTATCTTACAAAATACAACCATATCTGGGCCAACCAATTATTGGTATACACCAGGAACATCATGGACTGGAAATTCTAATTTGTTTGACTTTGAATACTTCATCAGACAAGGTGCTGATGTAGTCATTGACAATACTACCATGCGTGATGGAAGAGAAGTAAACATCAGAGGAAATAGTGGTTATTCATCTATCACAGTTACCAACTTTACCTTGGACAATATCTCATACGCATCAATACAAGGGGGGAATTTCTATTACAGTTGTAATGCGAATTGGAGAGACGAGGTGTCAGTGATAAGAACTGGATTATACATAAGTAATGCAGTCTATATGTCGACAACTAACTGGGATTGTAACAATTACAGATCTATGTTTGATGGATGGAATTACGATCAAAGTGATGTTAGGATACAAGCGAGCAGTGCTTGGAATACTGCAACATCATCTAATCCAGCTTGGTTTAGTGGTACATTCACCGATACAAGTGTCGAGTTGTTTGCAAGCAGTGGTTGGTCTGGACCACTTATCCTAAGTGATTCTACATTCAATGCAACTGGGACACCAACTGCAACTGCGTGGCCATACTCACAATATGCTAGCCAAAGAGGAACTGCATTCATTACTGCTGAATCTAGTTCCTATGGTAAATGGAATGTTGCTAACAATTCATTTGCACCCACAAACGGTTGGACTGGAATTGAATATACTTACAGCGTAGGGCATATGGCTGCACCATACAATTGGTGGGGAACCAATAGCACATCAGCGATAGACAATCTAATCGAAGATATGCTAGACAATAATGGTGGAGGATGGGTGAACTATTCACCATTCTACACCTCTGCAGCAATGAATCAACTAGACTGGAATGGGACTAGCCCATCTAATATCCCTCTTAGTAGAGAGTTGTCGGGAACTCTATTCTTCTCAAAAACAATGACATTGAATAACTCGCCATACTATCTAGTAGGGCCTTGGACAATTGCACCAGGAGTTAGAATAACGATTGACCCGGGAGTGCAGGTCTATGCAAATACCACAAATTCATCCATCAT
>CAXEOD010000134.1:0-4007 GCA_963997805.1 uncultured Candidatus Poseidoniales archaeon | reverse complement strand
CACAAATGGTTGGACAGCAATAGATTATACTTACTCAGTCGGCCACATGAAAGCCCCATACAATTGGTGGGGAACAAACTCTGTAAGTGCAATTGATGGGCTGATTTCGGATATGCTTGACAATAATGGTGGAGGCTGGGTTAACTATACCCCATTTTGGACCAGTGCAGCGATGACTCAGTTGGATTGGAATGGAACTAGTCCTGCAAATATACCGCTCGATAGAGAGTTATCAGGCTCACTATTTTTCTCCAAAACAATGACTTTGAACAATTCACCATACTATCTAGTTGGACCTTGGACAATCACTCCCAGTGTTAGAATAACTATTGAACCAGGAGTGCAGGTTTTGGCAAATACCACAAATTCAACCATCATTGTTCATGGAGAAATACATTCACTAGGAACTACGACAAATCCTGTCTTCATAGGAGTCAACCCTGCAGTTTCTTGGACTACAACTTCAGGATATTGGGCAGGGATTAGAGGACAAAATCCTTCACAAGGAAATGACCCTCTTTTACTACAAAATACGACCATTTCTGGGCCAAGTGGCTATTGGTATACGCCTGGACAATCTTCTACAGGTCATTCAAACCTGTTCCAATTCAGATATTTCTTTAGAACAAATGGGAATGTAATCATTGACAATACCACATTTAAAAATGGAAATCAAATCGATGTTGAAGCTGACACTTATTCATACAATCAGAATGGGTACAAGATTGAAAATCTAACCTTCAACAACATCAGCCGAGTCTATTTCAGTTCTGTAATTCAATGGTACGATACATGCAATGGTGAATGGTGGGATGACGTAAACTTCTACAGAAGTGGAGTCTATCTCCGAGATCCAAACATGATGTCATCCGATACCAGCACAGCCGGATACTGTAACCCAAGCCACCGACCAATTTACGATGGATGGGTTTTCAATCAAAGTGATGTAGAAATTCATACGTCAAGTCATTGGAGTACGCCAACAGCAAGTAGACCAACTTGGTGGAGAGGAACATTCATTGACACCTCACTCAAACTGAGATCATCAAGCGCTTTCACTAACTATCTTGAATTGCGTGATTCAAATTTCAGCGCAACTGGAACGCCTACTGCAACTGCGTGGCCATATTCACAATATTCTAGCCAAAGAGGAACTGCATTCATCACTGCAGATTCGGGTTCATTTGGTAAATGGACCGTTGCTAACAACACATTTGCACCCACAAATGGTTGGACAGCAATAGATTATACTTACCAGAACAATAGAATGGAAGCACCTTACAATTATTGGGGAAGTAACAATCGTACAACCATTGATGGCCTCATTGAAGACATCAACGATAACAACGGTGGTAACTGGGTTAACTACTGCCCATTCTGGACAAGCCCTGCAATGAATACCCTGACTTCTAACTGTACGCGGACAAGAGTCGATTTCACGAACCCCGCAAATGGAAGTTCTCAGGTAGGGTACAACCTAACAATCAACTATACACACCTAATGGTCTCAATCGGAGACTGGTACCTAGACAACAACTCATTAGAGACATTCAATATATCAAACAACTCGATCACTTTGACAGGCTTAACGATGGGATGGCATCAACTCTGTGCGCAGGTCTCAGGAGTTGGGAACCAACAAGGGAACTACTGTATCTCGTTCCAGATGACACCTTACTTCCCAGATGTTGAGATCACATGGCCTACCGCTAGCCATGCAATTCCTGCAACTCAAACAAGCGAGATGATTTACTATACATCATCAAACATTACCTCTGGATACTGGACTTTGGATAGCATCAATATAGGCGCTCTAAATATCAATGGAGCAAGCGTTCAAATTACCGGATTACAATATGGAAATAACTCAATTTGCATTGTAGGTTTAGGGTTGAGCAATTTAGTTGATTCAGATTGTATCAATATTTGGAGAGATTATCCACCAGTAGTTGTCGTTATCATTACTCCAGTAGATGGTTCAAACATTTATGGACAGAATGCTATTGTCAGTTACTCCACAGCAAATGTCACCTCAGCAAATTGGTTGCTTGATGGAATGGATGTTGGTGCAGTTCAACTGAATCAATCATCCCGTACATTCCCAATATTGCCTTGGGGCACTCATACAATCTGTATCAGGCCATTTGGACTGGATGGGCAACACTTTGATGTCTGTACCAGCTTCACAATGGTTGCACCACCACTTGATGTGCAGATAACTTCACCAGTAAATGGCAGTTCTGTACCTGCTGACCAAGTTACAATTGGATACATCATAAACAACGCAACAGAGGGCAACTGGACTTTGAATGGTATTTCTGTGAGCAGTGTTACCCTATGGAACCAACAAATAGTAATATTGAATCTACAACTTGAATCGAATATCATCTGCATCGAAGCATACGGCGAAAATAATCAATATCAATCAGCGTGTATCACAGTCATCGGGCATAATCTTGACAGTGATTTAGATGGAGTACCTGACCATTCTGACAACTGTTCCGATACACCTGTTGGAACTATTGTGACTTTTGACGGGTGCACTGACCCCACAAGTGACATTGATCAAGATGGGGTGCCTGACCTGAATGATACATGTCCTGACACATCTAATATTGAAATTGCTGATGAAAATGGATGTGGGCCGAGCCAAAGGGACTCTGACGGTGATGGAATCAATGACGCGAATGATTTGTGTGATAATACCGTAATTGGTGCTTCAATTGATGAATATGGTTGTGCAAACAGCCAGATAGATAGTGATGGTGATGGCACATTCGATGATGTTGATGCCTTCCCACAAGATCCAACTCAAACAACAGATAGTGATGGTGACGGATTCGGTGATGACATAAATGGCAACAACCCTGATTTCTTCCCCACTGATGTAACTCAATGGCACGATTTTGACAGAGATGGTTGGGGAGACAACCAACAAGGAAATGACCCTGACGAATGTCCTACCATTGCAGGCGTTGAAAATGGTGTTCCTGGAAAAGGATGTCCTGCACCGCCTGATGACAATAACACTGGAACCAATAACACTGGAACCAACAACACTGGAACCAATAACACTGGAACCAATAACACTGGAACAAATAACACTGGGACCAATAACACTGGAACCAATAACACTGATGATGACAATACGAATCAAACAGATGATAATGAGCAACTGAATAATCTTGGAGGCGAATTCAAGTACATGCAATTAGCAACTATTGTTGGTATATTCATGGTGATACTAATTGCGACCATAGCAATTTTACGTGTTCGTAAAAAAGGAGATGAGGATGAATACATGTTGGATGAATACAAAGAACAGGAGCAAACATTTACTGATTCACAAATTGATATACCTGAACAAGGAGAATCATTTTCGGAACAATCCTCAGGTCTAGATACCCAAAATAACGATTACGAATGGCAAGAGCATCCAGTAGGTACGGGACACTGGTATTACCGCAACCATGGCGAAGAAGAATGGACCTATTATGAGCAATGATTGCTTTATCCAAGAACAATTACACTAACAAGATGAAAAGTGGTGGGAGCACAGGGATTTGAACCCTGATCAGCGGGTTTGGAGCCCGCAGTACTGCCAAGTTATACTATACTCCCTTGATGATGAAGCGGTCGACCGGCCTGTTGTATTTCAATGACACGGATGAGCCCATCAATACTCAGGTCAAAGGGTAACCACATTATCAATTAATTGAGGATTAAGACCCACCTAAAAGGAGGTCACATCACTGCTTTTGTTGTCGGCGAGCTCGCATTCTTCGGCGGAGCTTCTTCTTGCGCCACTTCCACCGTTGGTTACCCAACTTCTTCCAAGCACGGGAACCTCGCTTCATGGTGAACGACCTGCCGACTTACCACCCGTATATGAGCGCTCCGCTATACCACGAAGCGATTTGACTGCGACAACATAATTCTAACTCAGAGAACAATTGAATTAGATTGGTGAAACTTTCACCAGCACACCCAATAGTATTGATTCAGAG
>CAXEOD010000133.1:0-4058 GCA_963997805.1 uncultured Candidatus Poseidoniales archaeon | reverse complement strand
TCTTCGTCAGAATCGTCTTCTTCTTCGTCAGAATCCTCAACTTCATCGTCACCCGTCTCTTCTTCCTCATCAGTTTCAGGTTCTTCATCATCCGAATCATTTTCGTCATGGAGATATTGGAAAGAGCTCACATCAGATTCATCATCGGAACTTTCTTCAGGTTCATCTTCTGACTCAGTTGAGGTCTCTTCAGAATCATCTTCCTCACTAGATTCATGGCCATCAAGCATTAAAGCAGTGCTTAATTCAGTTAGGGAAATCTTTGAGTCATTATCCAAATCTAATTGATGTATGAAGCGTTCAATTTCCGTTTTGGGAAGAACAGCAATATCCGCCTTAATTAATCCTTCTTTAATCTCAAAACCAGACAGAACTCCATCATCATTGTGATCCCATTTGCCAAAGACATCTTCTACGGATAATCCATCTGATTTCATCCAAGAACTAACAGATTGAAGCAAATCATCAAGTACAAATGCAATGGAACAATTTGGGCAAGATTTCGAATCTAGAGATACAATTGTTTTACAAGAACCGCATTCACCCATATTAACTTCTTTTACCCCGGAAAAAGATACGCCACACTTGGGGCAACTTTCCGAATCTGCCGGAATTTCTTCTTGACATGCACCACATTGAGCGGTGGCAATATACTCTCTTGATTCATCTTCTTCACTTGGCATTGCTCTCGCCTTCAAAGTTTCCAAACTCTCTGACGATATAATGGTTCATGAGATAATCTTGAAATATTCTCTATCAGTCCATAATTTGGTGGTTACGCCGAAGGCGTCAATAACAGGTAGTGCAGGGTGTCCTATTGGGGAAGATGTCAGTTACATGGCCACCTGGTTCTTCGCGTGTATATGGTATCCAGTTGGATGACCCTAGAGAGGGTTATGTATGGTTACAACAGATGATTAATTCAAGTCGTACGGTATTGGTTTTATCTCGCCTCGCACCAACAAGATTATCTCGTTGGATTAATTTAAAATCTATTAGATTTCATTGGATTACAAGTCGCCAAGATAAATATGCACTAGATCCGGCCTTAGAGAAAATTAATCATTTCCTAAATTCGACTATTTCATCAGAAAGTGGCATCATTTGGCTTGATGCGGTTGAATACTTAGCAGATTTACATGGATTTGATTCATTGATCCATTTTGTCCAGTCTATTGCGGATGAATTAGTGGATACAAATTGGACATTGGTTCTACCATATTCGCCTCTAGCATTTGAATCTACAGAAGTTGCGAAGATTAGACGTGAAGCTCCAAATTTTGCAATCATTGAACATACTATCACCGAAGAAAGTGTAGTTCCTATTTCTTCTCCAGAGAGTACCGAAGACTCAACAAAGGTGGTTGAGGAAACAATTGGCAAAGCTGACATCGAAGAACAAATAGATGATAGCATAGCCATTGAGGTTGAGCCAGGATTTGTAGTTCTAAGCAGAATCCCAGAAAAAAGCCTGTCAAGAGCTATCCTCCAACGTCGTCTTGAGCAATGGAAACGTATGGGATTTGATGTTAGTGAGTTAGAACCAGTTATTCTTGTTGATGATAGGGTAATAAGATATCAAAGATATTTTGCCTTCGAAGAAAAAGTTCGAAGGGCTACTGAATGTGACAGAAGAATTAGAGAGTTGGAACAATTAGGATTTACTACATCTGCAACTAAACTTCATTTCCGTATTATGCAATTAACAGGGTTAGATGATGTTGAATCTGAGATTGAAAAATTACTGGCTGAAGCCAGGTAATTCTCAATTAATAGTGCCAATTTCATCTTCTACAGCATTTAGCATAGAACCAGATTGCAGAATATTAACCATCGTTTCATGGTCAGGGAATAAGGCCCTGTCATCATCTAAGTGTTCTATTTGTTGTCGAATTAATTTATGAGCAATTGCAGTGCCTTTCCCAGGTGTAGCATCTCGGATATCAATGGCTTGGGATGAGGCAATCATTTCAATAGCTAACACACCAAAACAATTTTCCATAATTTGTCTAGTCTTTTGAGTTGTTGTCATCCCCATACTGACGAAGTCCTCCTGGTCAGCAGCTGCTGGAATACTCTGATTAGCAGCTGGGTGGGAAAGAATCCGAGTTTCAGCTACAAGTGCGCATGCAGTATACTGGGCTACCATCAAGCCTGAGTGTAATCCTGGTTGTTCAGTTAGAAAGGGTGGTAAACCTCCAGAAAGTGCTGGGTTAGTTAAACGATTTAATCTCCTTTCAGAAAGAACTGCACCTATCGAAAGACCTATTCCTACCATCTCCATAGGTAGTGCAACTGGAGTGCCTTGGAAATTTGCTCCTGTGATAACTTTCTCTTCCTCTACAAGGAATACAGGGTTATCCCCTACACCATTTAACTCAATTTCAACTTGGGTTACCGCATATTTTATCGCATCTTTCAATGATCCGATAACTTGCGGTGTAGATCTCAAAGAGTATGCATCTTGGACTTTTTTTCCAGCAGACGCAAGAATCTGTGAATCAGCAGTTAATCGAAGTAAATTTTCAGCTGTTTGAATTGACCCTTCAAAACCTCTTAATTCGTGAAGTCTATTGTCATAAGGAGTCATATTGGCATTCAAGGCTTCAAGAGTCATTGCAGCAGAAATATCGTGATATTTCAACCATCTAATTGCATCACATAATGTTAATGCCGCCATCGCTGTTAGCATATTACTGCCATTGATTATTGCTAAGCCGTCGCGTGCTTGTAGTGTTAAGGGTTCTAGACCTGCTAAAACCAAAGCCTCCGTAGAATTCATTCTTTGACCTTGATAGAAGGCGTCTCCTTCACCCATCATAGTCATTGCAATTTGTGACATTGGTGAAAGGTCACCACACGCTCCGACACTTCCTTTACTTGCTACAACAGGTGTTACTCCGTGATTGAGCATATCAATTAGTGATTGGGTTAGTTCAGGTCTACCTCCAGAATTACCATGACAGTGGACGTTTATTCTTCCAAGCATTGCCCCCCGTACTACTTCTATTGGCATAGGTTCGCCAATTCCAGCGGCATGAGAATATACCAAGAATTTTTGAAAGGCTTCCACTTTGTCTGGGGATAAGACGACCTCACTAAATTCCCCAATACCAGTGGTGACCCCATACATTACTTCATGGGCATCAATTTTCTTCTGTATCATCTCTCTACATTTGCGAATTCTTTCCCAGGCATCATCACTAACAGAAACTTTGACGTTTTCTCTAGCAACAGATTCAACATCTGCAATAGACAGACGATTGCCATCTAGCACTAAATCCATGTTGTTCCCGACTTAGGTTGTGGTATTAATTCTACTCAAAGGAATACTGTACAATTAATCTTTAAAGAATCTAGTAATTAAATCCTCATCGGCTATATTTGGGATGGTAATATCTAACTCTGAATCTGATTCCATGGCCCGTTTTGCAGAAGTCAGTGCACCTGAATTTCGTGCCCATGCTCTCCGTGCAATCCCGTTATTCACATCCCATTTTAACATGGAATTCAACCTTATTGATGCCTCTTTAGTGCCATCTAGTACAAGTCCAAAACCACCGTTAATGGCTTCGCCCCATCCAACTCCTCCGCCATTGTGAAGGCTGACCCAAGTTGCTCCTCTGAATGAGTCTCCAACAAAATTCTGCACAGCCATGTCGGCGGTAAACATTGACCCGTCTCGGATATTCGCGGTTTCGCGGTATGGTGAATCGGTACCGGATACATCATGGTGGTCACGTCCTATTACGATAGGTGCTGAAATTTCTCCACAAGAAATTGCTTCGTTGAATGCTTCTGCAATTCTCCTTCTACCCCTTTCATCAGCGTAAAGAATTCTAGCTTGAGAGCCAACTACCATTTTATTAGAATCAGCTTCTTCAATCCATTTCACATTATCCAGCATTTGCTGTTTAATATCATCAGGGCTATTTGTTGCCATATCTGAAAGAATTTCCTTGGCTATAGAATCACTAATCGTAAGATCTTCTGAGTCTCCAGATGTACAAATCCATCTGAACGGGCCGAACCCATAGTCAAAGCACATTGGACCCATT
>CAXEOD010000132.1:0-4108 GCA_963997805.1 uncultured Candidatus Poseidoniales archaeon | reverse complement strand
CGGATGAAGTTTAACCTGTCGCTTGGCGTCAACCGGTTAATTCTGCATCCATTGTTGACTCTGAAAGAGTAGCAACATTGTCATAATCCTGCCAATTTCCTTCACCTTTTACCCACGCAATAATTTGACGATAAGCCACAATCATTGCTGGTAGAAGGATTGCACTAGTCAGCAAGGCTAGGAAAATTAGAATCATCATGAGGGTGAAAAAATTACGTAATCCGGGAATGGCTAGTGTTAGGCCAGCAGCTAATCCAGCAGAAGTAGTCGCCGTGGTTTCAAAGATAGTTTGCCCAGTCCTTGCGACTGCTTTGACTATACCGCCAGGGGTCTCACCTTCTTCCCTAATCCGATCCATCACATGGATAGAATCATCTACTCCGATTCCAAATACAATGGTACTAATCATTGCTGTGAATACATTCACATTCACATCTCCACCCCGCATCAAAAGGGGTTGCCAAAGAACCACCACACCCACAGCAGTCATCGTAAAGAATGCAAGTCTAGGACTTCTAAACAGAATTGTCATGGTGATTAATAGGACAACCATTGTGGCGATAGTCGCGTCCCTTTGAGCATTGTGCACTCCTTTATTTATGTCTAATGAAACCGGCAGCCCACCAGTTAATAACGAGTTTTTGACACCTTCAACCCCCATTGCATTACATGATAATGCATCATCACATCCCCCTTCTGAAAGATAAGCATCTAGTTGGTCTCTTAATTCTCCAGCAATAC
The DNA here is from genome assembly GCA_963997805.1 of uncultured Candidatus Poseidoniales archaeon. Taxonomy (GTDB): domain Archaea; phylum Thermoplasmatota; class Poseidoniia; order Poseidoniales; family Thalassarchaeaceae; genus MGIIb-Q1. The sequence continues at coordinate 3,367 of CAXEOD010000132.1, read as the reverse complement.
CCAGTGAAATGTATGGTTGATTGACATACACCAATGTTTTTGTCTCGCCCAAATTATCTAATGGCTCATTCATTAACATGGACCGAATTTCGTAAGAAAGAGTGTCAAAAGCGATGTTTATCATAACCTCTCTTGATGTTGCTGAGGTGATAACGATATCACCAGAAATGATGCATTCTAATTGCGCAGGGTCATCCCAACAAGGTGAGTGCAATATTTCCCATAATGAGCGGTCATACATTTGTTGACCAGACAGATTTACATTAATATGAACTGCTTTGAGAATGGTGACAAGGCTAATTGAAGTAGTGTTTTCAACATGATTAATTTTCTCTTCTTGCATGTATTCTATCGCGTCCAATACCTCTAAATGGCGAATAGGGGCCACATTTTCAACTCGGCCGCGGTCCTTTGCATCAATGATGAACATGTTTGTTTGTCCACCTTCAAACACTCTAGAATACTCGGCCAATGCTTCGTATGACTCCAAACCTGGTGGTACTTCGTCACTTGAACCAGTGATGTCTTTTCCAAGTTCTGCACTAAGATAGAAAGCGCCTAAACCACTAATCAAGAATGCTACGATTATGACAACAAAAGCACCTCTTACTGGGACCTCTCCTATCTTTTCCCAAACTTTCTCTGCTTTCTTCCCACCTGTCTTTCTATAGCGAACTAGCCAACCTAGAGCAGGAACTAAAATGATACTGAAAAAGAAGGTGCAGGTGATGCCAAGAACAAGTGTAATCCCTACTGTTCTCATTGGCTGGATAGGTACTAACCATTCCCAAGCGAGGACGCTGAATCCAATTATTGTGGTTATGGCTGAGAGTAGAACTGCATGGCCAGTTGTCATCATTGAATGTACCGTGGCGTCTAAGTACAGTTTTTTATCCCAAGGATCAATCCCTTCAACAACTTCACCATCTCTTCGGGCTCGAGCAACGGCTTCAGCATTTTCTTCTAACAATTTGTTTCTAGTTTCTTCAATCCTGTTGATTAAATGAAGGGCATAGTCAACTCCTAAGCCGATTAATATCGGACCAGCAGCAATAATCATTGGAGTGAGCATAATATCTAGAATTACAGTAGTCCCAAAAGTCACAGCTAATGAAAGAATAATTGGTGTGCCACAGATGATAATTACCTTGGGGTTTCGGTGTAGTGCAATCATTACTAAACAAACCAATGCTAGGCTAATTGGTAACATATCTTCTAATGCTAAGTAAATTGCATCAGATACATCATGAAGAACAGGTGTTAGGCCTGTAACAGTCACTGCATGGCGCGTAGGAATATCTTCCCAGCGCTCTTCATTCATACTTGAGAGTTTTACTCCATCATAATCACGGCCACAAAGTGGGTCATCAAATTGATTGTAAATATCAGGATTACTTGCACATTCGGTAATTACAGTTTTAACATGCTGGATGAATGCCTTATGGTCAAGAATTTCGTTGCCGTCAGGGTCGGTTCGCGGATCAATATCGGTTCCTTCCATCTCAAAGCGTATTCCCATGACCACTACCGCAGTGTCCCATATCCCATCTCCATTAGAATCCACAACGAGGTTTTCTAGTGCCTTACCAAGATTCTCAACTGTGTTGTTAACTTGGTCTTGGTTGTTAGGAATAACGTAGGTGTCTCGTGGGTCTTGATTTATAATTTGACAATCGGATGAGGTTACGATTGGAAGACCATATTTTTCTACTGCACAAGCAAATCGATTAGGTGCAGAGTTCCCTTCTTTGATTAGTTGTGAAGCACTCAGAACCCATACCACTCCATCTTCGGTTCCTCTATCTTCTTTATTCCAATCAATCCCTCTAGCATATCGATTCATGTCTTTATTGTCATCGTCGCCTTCAAGGTAACTTATCTGTTGAAGTATAGCGACATCTGTGATATTTTCACTTCCACGTCTAGATTCATCATCTATTGCGTTATCAGTATGAATATACAGTAATACAATATCTGTTGACCATTGTTCCCTTACATCAAGTAGCAATTCCGTGGAATCAGCTCCATCTGGAAGGTATATTTCTAAATCACCATTGATTTGTTGGCCAAAATCCATTGCATCTTTGCCAACTAGTAATGTAAGAAGAATCATTACGACGACAATCGGGCCTGGTGATCTGAAAATAGTACGATAAAAACGTCTTGCTTGGCCTTCAATGAGTGAATGAGTCCAGTCACCTATCAGTGTTGCTCGGTCACGAAATCGGTCACTGATATTTACGTAGGTGACTAAAACGGGGTGTTGTTTCAATGATGAGAGTCTATGGCGAATGTCAAAGTCGCCCTGCGACCTCGCTTCCTCCTCTACCATTGTGCCTTCGTGTTGCCTTGAACACCATCAATAGTTCGCCTCAATATGACAATGAGGGTTAGTTGGAGGATTCCTTAATCTAATCCGAAATTACGAACAATCAACCGCTTCATGATGGAACGAGTTCCTTGGAGAACTAATCCAGTAAATATTAGGCTAATTCCAAGCATTGAAATCCAAGCTGCAGTTAAACCAGGTCCTACTGTTAGGTTCAGGTCAATTGTTCCTCCAGTGAAATCATTGACACGGTTGAGGGCCCTCATACCGATTGCCGAGCCTAAGGTAACTAGCCCAGCGCCCGGTAATCCAAATGCTAGGAACGGTTTTTTCTGAGATAGAGAAATTAACGCGTAAGAAAGCACGGTGAATCCATGGCTCATTGCTGTGAATCTAGAACCTTTAGGTACATCGTAGCGAATAATTGTTGGGACTTCTTTAACTGCCAAACCATATTCGTTGCATTGTTCAAGCATCTCTAATGTTGATTCCATACCATTTTGATCAAATTTAATTCTTTTTAATGCGTTACGTGAAAACGCTCTAAATCCACTTTGAGTATCTCTGATGGATAAATCACTAGTGAGATTAGACGCTGCAGTAATCACCTTGACGCCCAACTTTCTATAGGATGGCATATCATCTCCAGAGCCGCCATCTACGAAGCGAGAGCCAATGACGAAATCAGCCTCACCAGAGAGTATCGGCTCTAGAAGAACGGGAATGTCGTTCGGATCGTGCTGACCATCACTGTCCAAAAGCACGAGTGCGGCTGCATTGCGCTCTCTCGCTATTCGGAAAATGGATTTTAGAGCCGCGCCATACCCCTTGTTCGAACGGTGGTGGTGGATTTCCGCCCCCAATTTCCGCGCAATTCTCGCTGACGCATCAGACGATGAGCGTCGAGAGATTCAGACGTTTCTGAAAGCGTCACTGCCAAACGCTTCAGACAATCGGACCTGCGTCGGGTTCAGAACGTCCATTGACGACAAGACACTGCTGCGACAGCTTGCGACAAGCTCGAACACGTCTGTCTCT
>CAXEOD010000131.1:0-4192 GCA_963997805.1 uncultured Candidatus Poseidoniales archaeon | reverse complement strand
GGACCCTGTTGTTTTCCGAAGTTGGTGCGTTGTTACCAGCGAAAGCCAAAACATCGGATTTGCCCATGGTGACGCCACCGACGTGAGGGTTGAAGACAAACTCGTCGTGAAGGATTTCTGCGAGGGCTTCGACGTTTCCAGTGTCCCAGGCTTCGTTGTATATTGCTATGATTGACATGGTTTTTGGATCTGGGGGCGGCGTTTAAACTCACCGTATCCTCTGAGGCCGCCCACTGCGAGCCCATTGATTCGACAATTCTGAATCAATGAATTTCAAGAAGGGATGACCTTGAATAACACTGCGAAGTAATGGCTGATACTTCCAGCGAGCACGAACAGATGCCAGATGGCATGGTTGAATGGGACCCTCTCCCACAAGTAGAACCCAACCCCGATTGAGTAGAAAATACCGCCAAGTAGAACTAGGCCCAAACCGTCCCATCCCACTGAGTCAAACAGTGGTTTAACTCCAATAACGGCCAGCCACCCCATGATGAGATAAGGTCCAGCTGAGACATAGTTAGGAACCCGCATATTCACGATTCTGAGGGTGATTCCAACTACAGCGCAACCCCATATGATAACGAAGTAAGTCCACCCAACCCAGCCATGCAGGCTCACCAGGACGAAGGGGGTGTAGGAACCAGCAATCAGTAGATAAATTCCAATGTGGTCTGCAATTCTCATCTTATGCTTGAATTCAGGATTCGTAGAGGCATGATACAAGGTAGAGAAGAGGTAGCAAATAATCATGCACAGACCGAACACCACGCTTGACCATAGTTTCCATGGATTATCTGTCAGATTTGCCTCAATCAAGAGGAAGTAAAAGCCCACTCCTGCAAGGATGACGCCCAACCCATGGGTGATGGCGTTGGCAATCTCTTCTTCAGGTGGATATGGAGAAACATACAACCTATGCAGCATTTCTCCCATCTAAAAACCCCCAAGAGACACGACACCTCGGAGGTTGTGGAAATTAAAGTAACTTCCCTTTCTACATCATGGGGGGATGGGTAGAGAAAATAAATAATAATTTTGACAGGCCATTTTGTGTTACTGATACAACAGACATCAGTCGTCTAGGACTCGCCCTTTTGCATCTAATAATTCAATAGTTAATCCGATGTCATTTACATCCTTCAGCAAGTCATCATGCATCTTGTCACTAAACGCGTCGAGCGCAGCGAGTTGGCTAGTCTTAGAAGGGTCTCTTAGTCGGTCAATAATGTGGTTCAACACACACGAAACTCCGTACGCTTGTCCGGTGCGAAATGCGTGGTCTAAACTACCTGCCTCAACATCTTCTGCTGTGCGCCTTGCCAGCACTTGATTTGAGTATGCAACCATTGCACCATACACTGTTTCCATCATTTGACTTGGCTCAGTCCATGAGTCATCTAAACGACCCTGAGCCTCCTCAATCGCGGCTTCACAAGCCTCCTCATATTTACGGAATAAGGTGATGGGATCTGCATCTCCATCCGCTAGTGCATCGTTGATGATTTCACGCCAGTCTGCCATTTCAATCGCTCTCCGATTCCGGCCATATGTTTCAATCATTTCCCCAAGCGCCTCAGATCGGCATTGACCATTGGCCCCGTAGGGGCCTTGCCAAACCCGCGCGGTGGGTTCTTAACGGGCCGGCCGGTCGCCGAGTCGCCCAATACATCGAGGGAGTTACTATGAGTGCACAAAAAGTGAAGACGAACGAAGCCCTGATTGATCTAATTGATCAGCTAAAGGTTCAGTCTCGAAACACCGGTGCAGCATTGTGGCGAGATGTGGCGTTGCGGCTTGAGAGGAGCCGCAGCAATTGGTCGCAACCCAACCTAAGTCGCCTAAGCAGGTATGCAGCGGATGAGAAATTTGTTCTCATTCCAGGCAAACTGCTTGGTAGTGGCGAGGTTAGTGGGAAGCAGACTGTAGCCGCATTCAGCTTCAGTGCTCAAGCACGGGAAAAAATCGAGGCTGCTGGCGGCAAAACAATGACGATCGCTGAACTAATGGATAAGAATCCAAAAGGAACGGGGGTGTTTATCCTTGGATGAGGAGGCAACAACCTACGTTTTTGACGCTACTGACATGGTAATTGGCCGTTTGGCTAGCCATGTAGCAAAGATTCTTCTTAACGGCCAAAAGGATGGTACTCTAGATAGAGTGATCATTACTAATGCTGAGAGTGCTGTTGTATCTGGCTCCAAGAAGGCAGTGTTTGCAACCTACCGAAAGAAGTACGAGTTGAACCACGCCCGAAAGGGACCGTTCTTCCCACGTATGCCTGATAAGATTCTAAAGAGAACGGTGCGAGGAATGCTTCCTTACCAGAAAAAGAGTAGTGGACGTGCTGCTCTGCGCAACTTGCGTGTGGTAATTGGCTGCCCGAACCATCTTGTGACAGGGGAACTCCCCGAAGGTCATGAGAGAGCAGATATGGCCAAATTGACTAGACCACTACCTCAGAGGTATGTGCGATTAGGCAAGGTATCCGAGAATCTGGGTGCTCCTGTAGGACGAGTCGGAGGTGACTTTTGATGGCAAGAAAAAAGAAGTTATCAGTAGAAACTAGCGGCAAGCGCAAGACTGCAATTGCTCGGGCGACTGTAAAGCCAGGTAAAGGCCGAGTCCGTGTTAACAGTAAACCAATTGAAATTTTTGAACCAGAACTTGGTCGTCGTAAGGCGATGGAACCTTTGGTTATCGCTGAAGCAATGAAGCGAATTGGTGAAGAGTCTGGAAAAGGCAACGTCGATATCAATGTCAACACAATTGGTGGCGGTGTGATGGGTCAAGTTGACGCAATCCGCACTGCAATCGCACGTGGCTTGGTGAAGTACAATGGCGGCGCTGAAGGTGATGATGAGGAACTCCGAGATGAGTTCTTGCGATTTGACCGCAGTTTGTTAGTCAATGATCCAAGGCGCAAAGAGCCAAAACACCAACAAGGTAAGGGTGCTCGCAAGAAGTGGCAGAAGTCGTATAGATGAGGTGAAAAAATATGTTAATTCCAGTAAGATGTTTCAGTTGTGGAAATGTTATCGGCCAACATTGGTCTGATTACAAACTAAGAATCGACAATGGCGAAGAAGCCAGTGAGGTTCTGAATGAACTTGGTGTGGAGAGATACTGCTGTCGCAGAATGTTCATTTCACACGTAGAATTGATTGACGAAGTCGCTCCATTCACTATTTTTCGCAAACCCTGAATGAGAACCGGGCCCGTAGGTTAGCTTGGCCAATACTTGACGGCTGGGGGCCGTTAGACTCCGGTTCAAATCCGGACGGGCCCACCAGATGTGCTTCTTCTCCTTCGCATATCGGTTGGGTGAAGGTTCATCAGACCTCAAGTAGTCAACAAGCAGGTGGAACGATTGGTCTGCGTCCGTCAAAGAAGCCAAAACAGTAATCTAAATTCGCTAAAAGGCGAAAAGACGGTGAGCCGAAGAGATTGATAGGGGGTGCACCTCATCGGAGATGCATGAGCGGTAGTTCAGTGAGAGCAATGACTCTGACTTTATTGATGATAACTTCATTTTTTGCAGCATTTCCTATTGCTACAGAAGCAACAGTCATTTCAGCAGATACTCATTGGTCTGGTTCGGTTACAATTGATGATAATGTTCTAGTCACAGCGTCTAGAACCTTGACTATTGATGCTGGAACACAGATTACAGTAACAGGTGACTACCTCATTACAGTTGATGGCACGGTAGATATTTTGGGTACAGAAACCAATCCAGTTTCAATTACGAATAACAACAATCCAGGTGGATTCAACAGTAATACTGGATGGTGGGATGGTTTCCTCATCTCATCAAGTGGTGATATTGATGCATCTTGGGTGACAGTGTCTAGAGGTCGGACAATCTTTGATGTCGCAGGTTCAGCAACTTTTGACAACACCACGGTTGAGTATTCGTTTATCGGTGCAGATGTAAGTGGTAGCGCTTCAATCACTGGGTTTAGTTGTGCAAATGTAGATTTTACCTGCCTCTCTATTCTTCAGGGTGGTAGTACGTCAGCAGAGTCGGTATCAGTTTCGGCTTCAGGTAATGGAGTTGAAAATGGTGGTTCGCTCTCACTAGATGGTTTGGAAGTTTCTCAATCAGGTATTGGACTGTTAATTTTTGATGGTTCAAATGGTGGTGCTTCTAATCTTGATATTGACAATGTTTCCATTGCGGTTCTCAGTC
>CAXEOD010000130.1:0-4204 GCA_963997805.1 uncultured Candidatus Poseidoniales archaeon | reverse complement strand
GAATCTTCTCCTTGTCTTTCTTCACAAGTGCATCTATAATCGCAGTAAAGGCAACTTGTTTTCCGATCCCCCCTTCTATAATATATGTATTCATTCTATCTTTCTCTCTATATCAAAGGACAACTGTTTTTTCGTGTCCAACAATAATTTTTGGATCAACCCAGATGTTGTGTCCTACTTCATGTATTCGATGACAAAACTCAACATCATCCCAGTGATGCGTGGTAATGGTTCTTGGGAATCAGGTGGTGGTGCAGGTTCTAGTGTACCATTCAAGATTACCGGCAGATCAGGATCTACCCGAGTAACCCTCATCCCAGCACCAGCTGGTAAGGGCTTAGTCATCGGTTCAAAGGGTAAGGTTGTACTTCGTTTGTCTGGAATTACCGATATCTACTCACGAACTCACGGACAAACCCGAACAACAATCAATTTCGCTCGCGCAACTTACAATGCATTGCAAAACCTCAACAAATCCAAGGTTAGTGCTGACCAGAAGAAGAAATTATTCATGTCTACAGGTAGGGTGAACGAATGACTTGGTTAGTAATTAGAGTACGATCTAACATCGGTGTTGAGCGTTCAATCAAACAAACAATGGGTCATCTAAATTTGACTCGTGTAAACCATGCTGTTCTCATTCCTGAGAATGATGTTTATGCAGGAATGCTTCAGAAGGCTAAGGATTACATCACTTGGGGACAGGTTGACGAGTCAACAATCGCAAATCTAATTGCTGAAAGAGGGCGATTGATGGGTGATAAGCCAATTACAGATGCTGTTGTCAAAGCAGAGACTGATTTCAAGAATATCAAGGAGTTTGCATCTTCAATAGTTTCAGGGGATTCATCAACTAAGACAATCACTGACATGAAGCCAGTATTCAGACTTCACCCACCACGAGGAGCAAATGGATGGGGCGGAATCAAACGCCACTTCACAGTTGGTGGGGCATTAGGATATCGCGGTGAGGCAATTATTGCCCTCGCTGGGAGAATGATTTGAGGAGTTGAGAAGTATGCCATCACGAACAAATAAATTCCGAGGACGTAGCCGATACCATGGCCGTGGCAAGAAAGCTGGACGTGGTGCAGGTAAGAGAGGAGGGCGTGGTAATGCTGGCCTAAACAAACACAAAGTTATGACTAGAATCAAGTATATGCCAAACCATTGGGGTATGCACGGGTTCAATCGTGACCCATCTCTATGCACAGTCCATGTCACTGCAAATGTCAGTCAACTTTCTGACATGACTGATGATGATGGAAATGTAAACTTACGCGATTACCAAGTTGACAAGTTATTAGGTAGTGGTCAAGTTAAGCAAGCCATCTCAGTAACTGTTGAGCACGCAAGTGCAAAGGCGATTGAAAAGATTGAGGCCGCAGGTGGTTCAGTCACCCTTTCTGGTGATGATGACAACGAGCGGGAAGAGGAGTGATTCTCTCTCCCCGATTAGAAACTCTGAAATGAAGAAATAGAAGGCGTGAGAAAATATGGCAGTACGTAAGCCCTCAGCATTCGGCATAACAGCCATTTCAGTCATTTACTTTGGTGCACTATTTTGGTGGAAGAAGGAAGACCTTCTTGGCGCTGATAGAGATGCTATGGTTTACGCCGCACAAATGATTGCGGTCGCAGTAGCGTACGTGGCTTGGGTTCTATGGGCTATTCAGAAAGACCTTCCCGATGGAATCAAGCAAATCAAGTTCTTTGGTTCAGCAGCTAAGTTCCTGATGTGGCTTTCCATAATGGCAGGGCTCTTTTATTGGGCACTACAAGATGATAGCCAAGTTGGGTTCCTATTCGTCGGAATAGGTTTACTCGGATTAGGTACTGCGTTAGCATTAGCCTGTCTTGCGTATACTGGAGAGGAAAGTAGTCGACTTTACGCGCTAAAGCGTTTCGTTGATGTTTACCCATCCATCACCAAACCAGATGGTCACGTTCGCTTCAATCAGAAGTTGATGACCACGACAATCGTTCTCATCATTTACTTCATGATGACTAATGTCATGATTTGGGGATTGGCTGACTCCACTATGGATATCTTTTCCTCATTCCGAGCAATTATGGCTGGTGCATCAGGTTCAATTATGCACCTTGGAATTGGGCCAATCGTTACTGCATCAATTGTCATGCAGTTGTTCGCTGGAGCAAAAATCATCAATCTTGACTTACAAGATTCCGAAGACAAACAATTGTACCAAGGTGTACAGAAGATTCTCGTTTTGTTGATGATTCCTGTTGAATCTATTCCTCAAGTGTACGGCTTCCTAGACCCTCACGAGAACATCGTTGCGATGTTTGGATTGGGCTGGTCAAACGCATTAATTGTATTACAATTATTCCTTGGTTCCTACCTCGTATTCTTGATGGATGAACTAGTCAGTAAGTGGGGTATTGGGTCTGGTATTTCTCTATTCATTGCTGCTGGTGTGGCACAGTCAACTTTCGTTGGAACTCTGTCGCCGTTACCGGTTTCTGCTGGTGCTTATAGCATGCAAAACCCGCCTTCAGGTGTACTTCCGATGATATTCTATACCTTGCGAACTGCAACCAATTCTGAGTTGGTTTCGGAGAACGGTTTCGAGACGATATTACTTAATCACGCGAATCCGCTGATAGCCTTATTTTCGTCGATTATTGTATTCTTGATTGTAGCGTATGCTGAATCGAGTAAACTGGAATTGCCGCTGACTCACGGGAAAGTCAGAGGCCATCGCGGAAAATACCCGATTCGGTTAGTATATGCTAGTAACATTCCGGTAATTTTGATGGCTGCTTTACTCGCTAACCTCAATATGTTCACTTTGCTGTTCTGGAGCCACCCAGTGCTCTCTACTGTGCCTTTACTAGGTGCTAATGGGGCTTGGAGTATTGCGCCTTGGCTTGGCTCATATGAAGTCGGTTCGACAACTGCTTCAGATGGGTTTGCTTGGTATGCATCTATGGTAAGTGGTGTGCAGTCCTGGCTGTTACCACTGTTAGATCAACGAGGTGATGGCTTTGGCCACGAACTGTGGCAAATTTTGTTACACGTATTCGTCTATGTATTTGTCATGACTGCCGGGTCCATGGTGTTCGCAAAATTCTGGATTGAAACTACCAATATGTCGGCCAAGGATGTGGCTAAACAAATTGAACGGACGGGTATGCAGATTCCCGGATTCCGGAAAAATCCGGTGGTATTGGAGCGCATTTTGGAGCGATACATCCCACCAGTCACCCTGTTTTCCGGCGCGTTCGTGGGTCTATTGGCGGCCGGTGCGGACTTGCTAGGAACTGTTGGAAATGCCTCTGGAACCGGACTGCTCTTGGCCGTAGGTATCATCCTCAGAACGTATGAACAAATCCAGAAAGAGCAGGCAATGGAAATGCATCCGTTCATGCGAGAGTTCTTCGGCGCAGAGTGATTTTCACATAGTAAAATCTCTCGCTTTGACCACTTACAAACGGTTTAGCACCGAGTGATTTCAGTAATTTTCAAAGCTCGATGGCATTGTTTGACGATGAGTAAAACTACTAGGAAATCAGTGATTTTTTTGATGATTACCCCCCTAGTTTATTGTTAATTTACCCTTTTATTCGTGCGGGTTTCCGAACAAGTTAGCTTTACTCCGTGGCTACTTATCTAGGTTAGTTTTTTCCATCCCATTTTAGATTAAAAACGTGGTACTGCATTGCATTGTCGTCATGGCTCAAAACCGGTCTATTGGGTCAGGTTGATATAGGGACGGTAGGTCGGCGGGATGCTACAGCAATGCACGGCGTTGGTGTCTGAGTCCAGCAATGGGCGATGAAGAACACCATCTCGCATACGCTGTAGCCGAGGTAATGCAACCGCGAGCTTGGCTTGTGGTGAAGAGGTGATACATGTAATGACACACAATGATGTGTGCAAAGGAACAAAATAAGGTGCAAAATAACCTTGTCAAAACCAATAAGTAACAGTTAGCGAACCATGTCTCCTAGGGATTGAAAAGATTGAAAGTCGGTTTCGGCCGACATGAAATCCGGTTGATCCTGCCGGAGGCGACCGCTATTGGAGTTCGATTAAGCCATGCGAGTCTAGAGGCTTAGGCCTCGGCGTACCGCTCAGTAACACGTGGATAACCTGCCCTGTTCAGGGGGATAACCTCGCGAAAGTGAGAATAATACCCCATAGTTCACCATGCCTGGAACGGTTGGTGGATGAAAGCTC
>CAXEOD010000129.1:0-4253 GCA_963997805.1 uncultured Candidatus Poseidoniales archaeon | reverse complement strand
ATGGATAGCGATAGTATTGGCGATGTTTGTGACCCTGATTTAGATGAGGATGGAATTCTAAATGATGACGATGCTTGTGACGGCCCTGCAGTTAATTGGGATGCTTCAGTTTGGTCTGATGATATTGACATGGATGGATGTCGTGACATCGATGAAGATGATGATGATGACGAAGATGGTGTTGTTGATACCAGCGATCCTTGCACCGGTGCTACCTTCAAGTTGAATTGGACATCTAATGTTGTTAACGACAATGACATGGACGGATGCCACGATAACGAAGAAGATAATGACGATGATAATGATGGAATTGATGACACCGCTGGTGACAATTGTCCTCGCGACTATGCTAACTGGGGTCTTTCAGATGGTAGTGGTGGTTTCAATCACAACGGTTCTGCTGACCACGATTCTGATGGATGTCACGACGAAGTTGAGGATGATGATGACGACAATGATGGTGTGAACGATTTCGATTCACTGGGTGCGGTTCTTGACAATTGTCCTACAGGGATGCTTGGTTGGGTAAGTGACCCTGTCGGAACTGACCATGACGAAGATGGTTGCAGAGATTCAGATGAGGATTGGGACGATGACAACGATGGTGTCCACGACCTTGATTCTTCTGACAGCATTCTTGATTTGTGTAGCCCCGGTGCAACTGGTTGGCTTTCAGATGAAACTACTGACCGTGATGGTGATGGTTGCCGTGACCTCGATGAAGACGATGATGACGATGGTGACGGAATAATTGACACTGTAGATGGCTGTTTTGTTCAGGCTGGATGGGTTTCCACTCCATTAACTGACCACGATGGTGACGGATGCCGTGATATGGATGAAGATGATGATGACGATAATGACCTAGTGTATGATGCATCTGATGCTTGTGCAAAAGGGGAAATCAGTTGGACTGAAACCGATTTTGATGGTGATGGTTGCCGGGATGAAACCGAAGACAATGACGATGACAATGATGGCATATGCGATACCATCTCCTCAACTCTAAATGTGTGCTCTAGTGGGCCAGATATCTGTCCTGAAACACCAGAAGGAGAGAACATCAATGGAGATGGCTGTGGTATATTCACTCAGGTTGATACAGACGGTGATGGAGTGTTTGACGGAATGGATCTCTGTGATGAGGTTGCAGCTGTTGAAGGTTTTGACACCGATTCAGACGGATGTACTGATGACCGTGATGGAGACACCTTCACTGATGACGTTGACGCATTCCCTGATGACTCTAGTCAATGGAATGATCGTGATGGCGACGGCCGTGGAGATAACCCCGGTCAATTGAATTCAGACGATTGTCCAGATACTCCAAGCCAGTGGTTGTGGAACGTTTCTAACGGCACTCTTGGGTGTGCTTGGGAAGAGTTAGATGATGATGGCGATTTTGTTCTTAATGGGCTTGATAATTGCCCTGGTTCCGATTCTATAAGACCAGTTGACGAAAATGGTTGCACAGAGTGGCAAAAAGATGACGACTCTGATGGAGTCGTAAATGCTGATGATACGTGTGACGAAACAGCAACAGGTGATTCATTTATTGAAGAAACAGGTTGTTCCCATGAGCAGCGCCTCGCTGCAGGTGATACGAATGCGATGCTCAAAGAATATGGTTTGATTCTTGGTGCTGTTGGCGCGGTACTAATTCTAGTAATTGTGTCAATGTTGGTCATGATTGGCCGCCGAAAGAAAAGTGGCAACAGCATGGATGCTTGGGATAAGGATTCAGCACAGATTGCAGCAGGTGGCTATGTGGATGCTCAACCTGCAGCACCTGCACCGATGGCGCAGGCAGGGCTACAAACAGTTCCAACCTATGCAGAATTACCAATTGGTGGAAGTTATGTTACCGATGCTGCTGGTGGTACTTGGTACAATGCACCTGACGGTGGTCAGTGGGCAATGCAAGGTGATGGTTCTTTCATCAAGAATTGATGCTAAAGTAACCCAATCTTCGCGGTTCAGGCAATGTCTTGGTCGGTATTCTCATTGGTTGGAGAGTGCTTCCTCAATGATATCTTGAATAGATACCTCTGGCTTATGCTCAATTCGCTGTCCCATTTCCCAACCATCAACAATTCCCCAGACTTCTTCCCCTGGTTGACTGTTGTATTGTGGTGATGCCCCGGTTGCTTGAGATACGATTTCAGCCAACTCACTCATTCGAACACCCTGACCACGACCAACTGCAACAGCCCCTCTAGTTGGTGGGGGATTATTTAAAATTGATTTTATCATACTAGCTAGGTCCTTTACATGAATCACATCTTTCACCTCTTCTCCCGTTCCTGGTACATTGAAAAATCCAAACATTGCTTCACGGCACAAGTGATGAACCACGCCATGTCCCTTGTTTTCTGCAGGCGAAATCCCCTGCACATTGGCGGTTCGTATGATACTAACTGGATGGGTGTCCATTGCGTGCTCAAGTGCACTCTCTTCTACCCATAGTTGCCCTTCAGCAGCAATGTCACGGGGTGAAAGTGGTGATTCTGAAGAATAGTACTCGTCTTCTCTTCGAGGGTTTGGGTGGACCCGAAGTGAGCCCACCAATACTAGGTGAATTCCTTGGTGAGATTGTACATTTTTTAGAATGACTCGCGCTTCATCTCGCATTAACCTCAAGACTTCTTGGTCTGACCTTTCCAAACTTTGGTCTGGTGAATGTCCGTTTAGGTGAACAATTGCATTGCAAGAGGCAAGAATTGCTGGGAGCATATCTTCATCTGCTAATATGTCTGGAGTTAGAATTTGACATTCATCGCCGAGTTCTTCTTTGAGGTAATGGGCGATGAAACCTTCATCTCCACTGATTGCTACCCGCATGTGACTCCCTTGGTAATTACAATGCACACATCATCTATGACTGTGCCGGTTTAATTCGTAGTAGTATTCATCACGCGTCCGCGCTTGGGATATGTCATGGTACGGGTTGCGGCAGTTGTTTCTAACGGTTGCAATCCAGATCCAAGGGTGCTTCGCGAGGCAGCTTGGTTGGTGGAAGCGGGCCATGATGTCACGATTCATGCCTTTGATAGATTGGAAGAACTCACAGAACGCGAAGTTGTTGATGGAATTACAATCATTCGCCATCGAGTCGGTTACACCCCGTATGGAGGGACCTGGTCAACAGTTCAAGGCTTGCGCAAATTCCGTCGTAAAGTCATCAAGGATATCCAAGAAGCAAATCGCGAAAATAGTGGTAATGTAGATTTGATTCATTGCCATGACGCTGATACTCTTACAGTTGGTTTAGCAATTACAGGAGCCAAAGTTCTTTTTGATATGCACGACTTGCACCATTCTTGGGTGTTAATGCCAAATCCTAGTTCTATAATTCGTAAAGTAGTTTCATCTAGATATCAAAAGAAAATGCTGAAAGATGCGACTAATGTTGATGCTGTGGTGACATCATCAGCAGGTTTTCAATCGTGGTTGGGGCAACGCGGAATTGAATCAATTGTTGTTGAAAATAGACCACCCAAGAAAGAAGTACTCTCCCCCGCAGAAAATTTCACAGTAGGTTATCTTGGGCGTGTACGAGAAGTTGAATCGTTTGAATTATTGCTTAAGGCAGTAAAGTTAATTCCAGAGGAAACCCGTCCTCGTTTACTAATTGCAGGTGATGGTAACGCAGCTGTTCAAGTTGCTGAAATGGTGCGTATTGGGCAGAACGAAGGGTGGTTAGAAGCAGAGGTGTTTGGTGCCTTTGACAGCCTTCAATTGGCTGAAATGATGGGGGAAGTTTCGGTAATGTATGCGATGTATCCCCCGTTTAGAGGGAATATCATGGATGGTGCAGTTCCAGTTAAGATGTTTGATGCTGCATCCTATGGTAGACCTAGTGTGGTGAATGCGGGTTGTCACATGGCAGAGATTTGTGAATCAGAGGGACTTGGGGTTGCAACTGAGTGGGCAGACGCTCAAGGACTAGCCGATGCATTGGTGCAAGCAGATGGGATGAAGGTGAAACTATCTCGTGGTGAGCAAGCTGAAAAAGAGAGATTCATGGGGCTCGTAGAAGGGCTGTTCTAAACCAAGTGAAGTTTTTTACAAATTTCACTCATTCAATACGTCTGCGTTTCAAGTGCATCAATGCCCCTGCGATTGCTGTGAACATGAGTACACTAGTGAATCCAGGCAGACCACCTTCATCCTCAGGATTCTGCTCAGGCAGTGAGAGATCTGGATCGACGACAGGCTCGTCGACAGGCTCGTCATCCACGTCATCGGTTCCA
>CAXEOD010000128.1:0-4311 GCA_963997805.1 uncultured Candidatus Poseidoniales archaeon | reverse complement strand
GTTAGAGTTGGCAACTTGACCGGTGGCCCCAGTTAAAAATGGACCAACGTCATCCCAGTTCTGACCCTGATCTTGACTACGAATAATGTGAGTCCCCATGCCCAAACCGTTGTGGTTTGTGAAGACAATCGTTCCTGAAGAAGTAACTCCAATGGTTGGTTCAAAAGTATCGTAACCAGTCCCATAATAGGTCCCTAGTGACCAAATTGGTGTCATGTTTCCTGACAGATTTAACTCGTCATTGGACATATCCAACGCATTTGTCCAATTTGAAAAATGATAGAAGGTATTGTTTGCAATTGGTTGGTCAAAATCAAACACTGATGGCTCTTTGACTGCTGGCGGCTCATCCTTGCCAAAACAACCAGCTAAGGTTGGTGCTATCATCGTGAGCAGCACTAACATTGCAAACGCACGTGGACGCATGGTGCGGCGAATGCCAACCAAACTTCAATCGTTTGGTAAGTGAGTGCCAGCACTAACACCGGAAATGTTAGCAAATCTAGGGTTTTCACCCTTCATCTTCATCATCTGAAAATTATTCAGAATCTTCTTTATCTGACACGGTTCCAAGATACTCTGGAAGTTCAACTCCAGCATTGGCGGCTACGTCATGAAGTGGTGGTAGACTCTTTACCAGACTACTGATGAAGTTGGATGTTGAACTTCCATCTCCATCACCACCAGAATCCCAAACTGTGATGCTGTCAATCTTTAGATTCTTAATTGCTTCAACCTGTGCTTCCACCATGGTCTCAATCTTCTCAACCATGAGTAGGGTTGCTGCAGCCTTTGGGTCTCCTCCTGCACCTGCAACTAAACTCTTGTAACCAGTTGCTTTTGCTTCCAAAACCTTCTGCACACCTTCTGCTTCTGCAGTATAACGTGCAAGGATTGCATCTGCCTCACCCCGTGCAATACGGCGTAGTCGCTCTGCTTCTGCTTCTGCAGCAATCTCAATTTGAGTCTTGGCAATCTCTTCACGCACAATCTCATCTGCACGCAGACGCTCCTGCTCAAGCAGGTACTGTGCTTTCTGAACTTCCATCTCTGCAGTTCTTCGAGCAACTTCAGAGCGGCGCATTGCTTCGGCTTCTTTCTCAGCTAATCCAGCATTGTATTCTGCAATGTTAGCCTTGGCAATGGCTTCACCTTCAATAGCCAGTGCTTCTTGGCCCTGAACGAAAATACGTTGGTCTGCTTTGGCGGCCTTCTTTCCTTTCTCAGCCTCAGCCTCATTCTCTGCAACTTGAATGTCACGAGCACGGTTTGCTTCTGCGGAACCAATCGCACCATCACGGTCTGCAATTGCGACATCTGCCTTTGCAGCGTTAACTGCTGTGGCTGCTGCCTTCTTTCCAATACTCTCGATGTACTCCGAGTCGTCTGTAATATCAGTGATGTTAACGTTGATGAGGTACAATCCTAACTTATGCAATTCATGACCAACATTGAGTGTGATGCGCTCAAGGAAGTTATCACGGTCTTGGTTAATCTGCTCAATGGTCATTCCAGCAACCGTCAAACGTAGTTGACCAAAAATAATCTCAGAAGCCATTTCTTCAATTTGAGTCTTGTTAAGATGAAGAAGGCGCTCTGCAGCGTTGTTCATGATGAGCGGGTCTGTACTGACACCGACAGTGAAAGTAGACGGTACGTGAATTCGAATGTTCTGTAGCGAAAGTGCATTTGTTAGATTAATCAGAATAGTCATTGGAACCAAACTAAGTTTCTTGTAATCTTGAATCAATGGCCAAACCATGGTTGCACCACCGTGAATACAACGTGATGCCCTACCACCCTTTACCCGTCCATAAACTACCAAAATTTCGTCAGATGCACAACGTTTGTAACGCGTTACAACCATCATAAACATGAAAAACATTAGTAAAACTAATGCAAAAATTATTGCTACTGCCCATCCTGATGCTGCCATATTTCCCACTTCATTCCTCTTCTTTTTCTATTTCTTCTTCGACATCTAACATTTCAACAATTAGCGTTGAACCAATGACGTCAATGACTCTGATAAATTCCCCTGTATCGATGTGTAAGGACTTGTCTTTTGCCCGTGCTGTCAAAGTACGAAGTGTGCCATCTACGGCAACCTGCACTTCACCAGATTCATTAGTGCGAATGCGTGAATAAACTTGGCCACGCTGACCAATGGCATCCTCATATTTCATAGTTCCATCAGCCTGAAGATTGTTGATTCCTTTCAACATCAAACCGACGCCATACATGGATGTAGCAGCAGCTAAACCACCAGCAATTACTGCATAAACCTCTTCATTTGTTGCAGTGAGAGTGAACATTCCAACATATCCAAACATCATTATTGCGGCTGCAAGCCCTTGAATACTGAATAATTCAAAAGAAAGATCAGAATCCATTGTGATATCGGTATCAAATACCGAATCAAACACGCCGCCTAATATATCCCCTAGCATCATCAAAGCCATAAAAATAAGAAAGAAGGCTGTACCTAGAAAAGCACTAGCAAGGAATATCAACTCAAGCGTTGAAGGTGTGGAAATCCCTACCAGTTCGGTCAACCAATCAAACATCCCCATGAAACAACCCTAGCGTTGACTCATAGCCTTACTTAATGAGATTATCTCCGGCCGAATTTGATTCTAAATGTCGTTTCAATTTGATTTTCTCAAAGACCTGAATAAAAGATAATGATATTCCTGCGATAATCGCTGATAAAAACAAGTTTAGCCCAGCACTCCAACAAATCAAGTAGACCCACAGGGGCATAAACAACAGCAAAGCCCGTTTCATGAATGGCCAAATGCCTTCAAATAATTCATCAGAACCATCGTCAAGCATATACTCAACTCACAGAGCAATGGCGCCAAAAATCATAGCTGCCGCCCAAATAGCCACCCCAATCCAAGCGCCTTTCCCCTGTTTTGCTATCTGTTCTGAATGAACCTCTTTCTGTATTTTCTTCATTGGGTTTAGTAGTAAGTTTCGTTGCTCTTCCCTAAAAACAACAATTGCAACCATGACACAAGCAGCACCAGAGGCCCCAATCAGAGTGGTTAACCACTGATCTAAATCATCCATCAATTTGATTGCCAAGAAAATCTGGGTAATTGATACAATGGCCCACATGAACGAACCACGTTCTGCCATTGCCATGTAATGTTGTAATGCTCCCCCCTAATTCACCTTTCCTGAAAAAAAAGGGCCGAATCAATGCGTTCAACAACAAATATGGACATTACCGCCGTTGTCTAAGCGCTTCAAGAGCAACCACAGATACTGCAACTTGAAGATTGTAGGATGGAACAAAACCTGTCATTGGAAGTTTGACGATTTCATCAGCCGCTTCTAACAGCCATTCTGGAACCCCATGCCTTTCACTACCAACTACGCATAGGATATTGCCAGTCAAATCACAATCCCATGGCTCCACTTTGCCAACATCCTCGATTGCGATGATTCTGAAACCAGCCGCTTTTGCGGCAGTTACCACTTCAGAAGAATCCATCCATAGTGTTGGAATAAATCGGTGTGCGCGCACCGATTGTCGCTCCGCGTTTCGCCTTTCATCGTGTGAAAAATCACCATCAATTATCACTGCGTCAGCCCCACTTATCTCAGCGGTTCGGATGGAAAATCCAGCATTTCCAGTATAGGTTATTCCATGGAGCAACCAGACAAGACCACCTCTTGCTAGTACTTCTTCAAACGAACCGTTTGGGATACGCCCAACCAGCGCTAGAGCTTCGGGAATATCCTGGCCAACAACCACCCCTACTGCCATGCGTGAGATGTCGTTATCCGAGACTTCAATGACATCGACTCCAAGTGAGGATGCCGTGCCTAGTAAGGTGGCCAAATCGGGTGAATCTGAATCGCGGCGTGCAAGAATTAGGTTGACTACTTCGCCGCCGTCAGCCATTTCTTGCATAGCGAGGCGCGCCGCATCTAACCCTGTCCGCTGATAGGTCAAGTCCTCGCCTCAGATTACGCCGACTACTTTTACCATAATTCGTTTGCGTTGGCAAACTGAACAGATTGCACTACCAATAAAGCAAATTATTCATGTAAAATCAAAACTAAATGATGGTTAATCATCATCGCCGTTATTGCCAGCAATTCTTGCTGCTTCGTTTTCATAATATACTCTCTTTAATTCTAAATATTGGTCCATATCACGATGATAAGCCAACTTCTCTTTAGCATATATCTCACCAGAACGTGCTTCCTTATCTATACGATAAACGATTAGTGAACAAAAGAATGAGACCGCATACAGAACTATCAAAAGAAGACTATGTTCATCCATTGAAAAAG
>CAXEOD010000127.1:0-4331 GCA_963997805.1 uncultured Candidatus Poseidoniales archaeon | reverse complement strand
TGGGTTTTCTTTTATCTCAAAGTAAGAGGAATTAGAACCTGTTTCATCATTTGAATTCTGTGATTCATCACAATCAGGACTTCCTCCCCCTCCGCCTGTGTATCCATTTACCCATCCAAGACCTCCTTCATCAATTTTGAATACTTCTCTCAAATTGAAAGTTTGTTGACCATATTCTTCAGCGTTCAAATCAACCCATGCTTGAGCATAATCTACTGCGCTACCATCATGTTGCCAGTTTTCTTCTAACTCTAAGGCAACATCTTCGTACGTTAAGTCATCATAGTGATCATGATAGGCCCCAACCGCTGAGCCATATCCGAGTTCGTATTCAGCAACAAATGAATAAACTGCTGCTTGGAATGGGTCGTGTGGCCAATTCATGCTCTCTTCACCATCGTCCCAAATTTCGCCGTCCCACTCAAACGGCAACAAAAACTCAATGAGTACAAAAGCACCGAGAATTATCCCGGCTAAAATGAATGCAAGTATGACCCTCCCTCTTTTTTGAGGGCCTGGTTCAGGTTCATTAGATGTCGATGCCCAACTTCCAACGATTGTGGATTGGGGTGGCGAGGTTAATGAGACATCAATGCCCATGTATGTTTGAATTCAATCAAGTGAATAAATACATTCCCGACTTCGCATCAAGCAAGAACTGGTGAATCGCCTTCAGCGATTGGCAAATCAAGTGCTTCGATTTCGTTTCGCTCAATCCAAGCCTCTTCTTCTTCAGGAACATCGGTGTCAGCAAAAATTGCTTCAACAGGACATTCTGGAATACAAGCACCACAATCAATGCACTCATCAGCGTCGATTACAAGGTAAGTATCTGCTTCTCTAAACGCTTCAACAGGGCAAACTGCTACACATTCTTGGTACTTCTTGTCAACGCATGCGGTGGTTACAACGTGAGTCATCGTAATTCCTCTCAACCTTTGGTGCAGGCCACTCTTCTATGAAGTTAATCATTAGCACCGTCAGGGTTAGGGATTTCAGGTAGGCCTTTCCTAGTCGCAATTTCAGCCGCTTCAGTCAATAATCGGTAAGCTACTTCTTCTACAACGTCGCCAGGATAGACCTCAAGTTTCATCCTTCCTTTTACGCTCTCACAGGGGTCACGCGGGCTAGTTAGAGTAGGGTTCCCACATACCAAGTCGTCTAACTTTAGTCTCAAATGGAGCCAGTTTTCTTCATCAATTCGACCTTCAATACTTGTTAAGAGTTCATCAAGCAATGATTTCCCTAAACGTGGTAGAGATCGTCGGGCTTCAGACCTTTTATTTGCCTCAGCGTGCACGATGTACATCGGCGTATTGTGGTATGATTGGGTTTTTTCAACTTCAACGAATTCCTCATCGCCAATTAACCACGATAAGGAGTTTGCAATTACATCAATATCGCTGACACCGGATGCGTGAACTGTCCACTCAAGGCGGTGGATAGGAAGTGTCATTGTGTTGGGCCGGCGCGATGCGATAAATGACAATGCCGGCCTATATTGTAAATATTGATTGAAAGTTGATAGTAAGGATTTTTATCAGGAAATTGTCCATCTCCTGAATGGATACTTATTTTCCCACCCTACGGGTGAGCCGGCCCGTTCAAATACTGCTTGAAAGTCGGCGGGATGCTAATGGGGTAGCCCCCGTAAGACCACAGGTGTTTGATAATGGCCGCAAAAGGAGCAAAAGCACGCGCAGCAGCGAGAAAACAGAGAGATAAGTGGAAGTCAAAGCGGTGGTTTACCATCCGAGCACCTCGACAACCCTGGCAATTCAAGGTCATTGGGGAAACACTTGGGGAAACCCCAGAACATTTGATGGGTAGAATCTATGAGACTACTCAAAATGATGTTGATGGTGACTTCTCAAAGATGCACGTCAAGCTCAGATTCCGTGTTATTGACACTCGTGGTGAAGATGCTCTAACCGAGTATATTGGACATGCGCTACAGAGCGATTACGTCCGCCGTCAAATCCGCAGAATGAGTGGAAAGGTGGATGATGTAGTCGATTGCGTAACTGCTGATGGATATTACATTCGAGTAAAGCCAGTTGTAGTTGCAACCAACCGCATCAAGACAAGTCAGAAAAGTCAGATGCGAAAATTGATGCGAGACACTTTGCTTCAGTTTACTGCTCGTTCTACTTGGTTAGAAGTTCAGAATGCTCTTCTAAGTGGAGCCGTTGAAACCTCACTTGTTGATGCAATCAAGACTATTCAACCAACACGAACCGTAATGATTCGCAAGGTACAGTTAGTTCAATCTGGAGTAATTGTTGAAGAGGGATTAACTCTTGATGAGATTCACGAAGAAGAAAAGCGCGAGAATGCCGAAAAAGCAGCCAAGAAGGAAGCGGCTCTTGAGAAGGCATTGGCCGGTGAAGACGATGATGACAGTTCAGAAGATGAAGAAGAATCCACAGAGGATTCTGATGATTCAGAGCCTGCTGAAGATTCAGAGGCCGAAGCAGAGGCTGAGGACTCAAGCGAAGATTCCGATGACAGTGCTGATGAACAAGACCTTTCATCTCTAAAGGTACCAGAACTCAAAGAACTCCTCAAGGCAGCAGGAAAGCCTGTTGGCGGAAAGAAAGCAGACCTCATTGCAAGACTTAGTGAGTGAGGTGATGTTGGATGAAACGTATCGCCGTTATCGGCGGTACTGGCATGAAGCAACTAGTTGCTGATGCAGATTTTGGCAACACAGGTTATGTATCAGCGACTGATTCACTGGTTGCACAAACTGATTATGGTGATGTGCCTCTTGAGGTAATGACTCTCAATGGCGGGCTGCGCCCGCTGCGGCTAGCCCGGTCTGCGTTGGATGAAGTTAAGATTTTCATCGTTCACCGTCACCACGGAGATGGCAAAACAACGCCGCCTCACTTGATTAATTATCACGCAAATGTGAAGGCGGCACAAGCCTGTAATCCCGATGTTATCGTTTCAATCCAATCAGTGGGAGCGATTGACCCACATTTCCCCCCAGGGATAGTTGGTATGGCAGAACACACGCTTGATTTTGTGAGTATGCCTGTGACTTTCTCAGAAGAAGATGCACACCATGCTGACATGACACACCACTATCCTTGTGACCTCCGTGACCTTTTACGACCAATTCTTAGTGCGCAAAGTGACGAGGAACTTACCCTTGACCATGTGGTTTCACATGTGAATGGTCCACAGTTTGAGACCCCAGCAGAAATCGAGGCTTTCTCCCGTTTGGGTGCTACGGCAGCAAGTATGACCATATCTCCAGAGGCTAGATTAATTGCTGAAACTGGAATTCCTCATGTTGGGCTAATTGCCTCAAGTAACTGGGCCGCTGGAAAGACACCTGGGGATGCAAACGCTTCCATAGATCACGACTCTGTTGAGGCTAAAGCGGCCGATATGCGTGGCATAATTTGGCAGTGTTTGACCGCTCTTATCGCGCACGAATGATTTTCACCCGACCACAAGGACGGTTGGGTATGAGCGAGCGCGCACGTGACGTGAATGAGTGGATGGCACACCCAAATCAGGAAGGCTTGGAAGAAACAGGCTCACCTGATGGGTCGTGGGAGACGATGATGTGCAGGGTTGCGAAATTCCATGCTAAACACGATTTTGCTAGTCCCGAAAATAATGGTCATGACATGGGTTACCGACTTGCACTAATGATTGAAGAGTTGGGGGAGTTGTCGGCGGCCATAACAAAGCGTAAGCCAGCGGAAGAAGCTGCAGAAGAGTTAGCAGATGTGTTTATTCTGACTCTTGGCAATGCATTGGCGATGGAAGTTGATTTAGAAGCCGTCTTTCATCAGAAAATGGACCGAATCATGCAGCGCAAAGCGCGTCGAGGAAATCTGGGGATTCGAATCACTGAATACACTGATGAGACCGAATGAGTGGGTGAGGATTGTTATAGCGAAAGGGTCAAACATTCAATTCTATTCTTCTTCATCATCAATCATTGATTTGTTTTTGTATACACCTATTGGATTAAATGCCCAAATAGTCATACTAATCATGAATTCAAAAACATAATTTGACAGTTTTTTGATATTTCTTAAACCCTCCTTGGTAGGACTAGTTAGCATAATAATTAGAATGAACATAATTAAGCTCAATTGACAATATTCATTTGAAGAATAGGATTGAATAGTTCGCCCAATTGAATCAATAGCTGACCCTATCATATCCCCAATAAACGAAATTACTGTACCTATGAGTTTGCCTAAATATGATATCACAAAGCCAATAGTGCTTATCAATAAACCAGTAACCCAAGAGATTGAGTCACTAACGAAACTATCTTCATTATTAGTCAAGAAATCCATAAA
>CAXEOD010000126.1:0-4362 GCA_963997805.1 uncultured Candidatus Poseidoniales archaeon | reverse complement strand
TAATTGCCAATGCAACATTGGCATTCTCCACTTGAACATAGGTAATTCCTTCTTTTTTATCCGAAGGAAAATCCTCGCAAATAATTGCAATTGCACCTAAAGAAATCGCTTTATCGATATACAAATGTCCATCAACAGCTGATCCTTTTTGAGCAATAAAAACATCATTTTTTTTAATTATTCTAGAATCGAAAACAAGCTGATTTATATCCATGCTTGTTGCACCAAATACTCGATGAATTGAAACCTTATATAATATGTCTTTTAAATTTTTCAGCTTATGATAATTTTAAAATAATCGTTGTTCCTTTTACTAACCTTTCTCCGTTTTTTATAGATTGATGTTTTACTTTTCCTACACCAGTAAACTTTACTTTCAATCCAATATTCTCCAAGAAAGAAACGGCATCCATACCAGACATTCCCCTTACATTTGGCACGTATGTATATTCCTTGTTGATAACTTTATTATACTTCTTATACTGATTTTCTATACGTGTAAAATCAACCTTATCATCTACAGATTGGTTATCTATAGGGGTTGTTGTGTAAATTTTTTGTGCAATCTCTTTAAAGATTGGCGCCGCTACAGTTGCTCCATAATACCCTTTCTTTTTATCAGGATCATGCACAACTACAATGCAAGAATATTTAGGAGTATCAGCAGGAAAAAAACCTGCAAAAGACGCTACATAATGCTCTGTTGAATAATGTCCAGAAATCGTTTCTCCTTTTTCGTTTTTATGTCTTGGAATGTATTTTTTTGCAGTTCCTGTTTTGCCTGCCATCGAAAAATTAGAAGAATAAATATTACTTGCAGTTCCTTTAATAACAACATTTTCCATCACTTTCTTAATCTTCCTTAAAGTTTCATCAGAAGCAATTTTAGGATTTACAATTTCAGTTCCAAAAATTTTTTCTGTTTTATCATGCCTTCTTAATTCGTTTACGAAACGAGGTTTTACCATTACACCATTATTGGCAACTGCATTATAGAACATTAATGTTTGCATCGGTGTCACAGATACCCCATACCCCCAAGACATCCATTCTAATGTGATTTTACTCCATCTTTTATCTTCTGGTCTAGGAATTATGGGCAATCCCTCACCCTTTATCTTAAAACCTATTGGCTTTGTGAAGCCAAATTTCTCTAATTTACTAATAAATTTTGCTGGCTGATGATCATAATACTTTCTAATCAATTTTACAATTCCGACATTTGATGAAACCTCAAAAACTCTTGCCGCAGAAATTTTTCCATGACCTCCTTTTTTAGAATCTTCAATTTTTCTATTGTGAATATATATCTTCCCCTTCTCTGTGTCAACAACAGTAGAAGTATCAATAACTTTATCATCTAAAGCCACCATTAAACTTGCTAGCTTAAAAGTAGAACCCGGCTCATGGCTTTCCCAAACGGCATAATTTCTTTTCTCGTAGTACTTTCCTTTTGAGGTTCTTCCCAGATTAGAAATTGCTTTTATTTCTCCGGTTGCCGTTTCCATAACCACCGCACAACCGTGTTCTGCGTCAAAAAACTCCAATTGACGTAATAATGCATGATGTGTAATATCTTGGATATTTACATCTATCGTTGTAATGACATCATGACCATCAATCGGTTCCTTTTCATTGACATCAGAAATTGGTTTCCATTGATTTTTTGCAATCTTCTGTTTCCAACGCAATCCGTTTTCACCTTGCATAAAATCTGCAAATGCCCCCTCTATACCAGCTTCGCCCCTATAATCATCATAACCAATAGTTCTTTCTGCAATTTTACCAATTGGATGGGCACGCACTGTTTTGTGCTCCGCAATAAAACCACCTCCATAAACGCCCAATTTAAAAATCGGAAATTTCTTCATCTTTAAATAATTATTATACCCAACATTTCTTGCAATCAACAAATACCTGTTTTTTCGTTTTTTTGCAGTTCTTAATTTATTTTGGTAGTACTTAAAAGATTTCCCAAACATTACTGATAACTCTTTCGACAAGTCAGCAAAATTTTCCTCACTCACCGCCATTATGACACCGCTGGAGCGGCTCGGCATCTTGCCGACCATTGGGGAGCTTCTGTCCACGCTCATGGTGCCGCTTCAGGTGCATTGACTAGTGGTGATATGTTCACTACATGGGCATCTCGTTTCAATTCCGATATGCCTCCAGTTGATGTGAATCCATTTGATGGGGGCGATGTTTTTGATTTGGGAAATGGTTCTATTGAAGTTATACATACCCCGGGGCATACCTCTGACTCGTGTTGCTTCTGGATTGAAAGTGAGGGAATTATGATTACTGGAGACTTGATTCCTAAGAAAGGGCAAATCTCAAGATGGGATCTACCTACAGGATGTTTGCCAGACCTATTGGAGAGTATTGAGTACCTGTTGAAAATGGAAATCAAACAGTTAGTACCCGGTCATGGTGAAACCATTGTTGGGGATGCTGCGGTGTTAGCGGAGCTTGAACAACATCAACAGGTGTTATCTCAAATTGTTGAAAATAAAGGGCTGCGGCCACAAGAATGGCCTCGTCCGGCTCCAACTTGCAATTGGTTTACGCCCGAACCGCCTTTGGCAGAATGAGTTGCTGACTCACTCTTTTGCTAGGTGTAGGAGGCGGTTTGAACCAACGCTTGGCTGGACTGACTACATCCCCATCCCAATGGCGGACTTCTCTTGTCCAGCCAGAATGAACGGTTAGAATTTCATCAGTTGAATGGATTAATCCTACTGAACCTTCAAGTGAAAATAATTTCAATGAACCCGATGGGACACCTTCTCCTAGAGCATATATTGCCCCATCTTGTAACCCTGCAATCACCCTTTTGCGCCCACTAGGCTCATGCAATGCAAGGGCTGTAACTGGTGTTTTACCTAATTCATGGCTCTCAATGAGATTCAATTCAGGTAATGAAAATAGATGGACAGATCCTTTTGCATCGCCGACTAATAGCCGAAAAACGATTTTTTGCGGCCCATGACAAGCTAGCATTACTGTTGCTCGGGCCGCCATTCTAATCTTCTGTTCACGACCCTTTGAAGGTCTGAACAATAATGTTCTATCTGCGTGTGCAGTGACGATTCCATCTGGCATGACTATACTTCTAACAACTGGTGATTGCATGAACCGAATGAAACACTGCCACACTACCTACATTTCTGTAGGAGAGTGGGCTGAAAGTGAAAGTGAACTGAGGGAATCAGTTAATTCAACTATTGTAAATTCAGACTTCACCAAGCAGTTGTTCAAGCGCTGTCAACACTTGTAGTACCAACACACCATATTCCATCGGGATATTAGGGTCTTCTGACAACTCTTCTAACTTGTTTTGAGCCATGGCAATTCGAACATCCAAATCCTTGGACTTATTCAACAACCACTTCTCAACTGCTTCTTTGGCGCCGGCACGAATATTTCGTGGCACTTTTGAATCATCTAACTGTAGAATTACAGTGGAAATCTGCTCTATTCGCGTCTCTATGGTCATATGAGTCAGTCCCTGAAAGCATGCTTCTAACGGGGCCGAGCCGCGCCTCATTTATGGCACTTACCTGTGACCGAACCCGAAGGACATGGCGACACCCGAGCAAATCCTCACTTACGCGCGCATCCTTACCCTCGTTTTGTGTCTTGGTGGAGCGACCTATCTAGACCTCAAAATTCGCCGCGTTCCTAACGACTGGTGGATCTCTTGGGCAAAGCCTGCATTGTTCCTCCTTTGTCTTGAGTTATGGGCTTTAGAAGCTGACTGGACAATTTGGCTTACCGCGTCAGCAGTTGTGGCATACGCTTCAACCGCAGTTATTGGTCGACCGACTTTGGATGATGTACGAAGTGGCTCACCTGAAGACATACTGGTTTCACTCTGGTATCTCGTATCGGCTGTCGGCCTTGTATTCGGAGTACTGCGCCACCTAACACCGTTGATGGATGGGCTAGGTTTCGGTTCCCTTGTTGACTGCGATTTCTGCTCTACTACGGGTGAAATCCAAGCCTCTTACCTGTGGGGGCAGATGTTGATAATTGGCGCAGTTTTATTGTTCTTCGAAATGTGCTATCAATTGCGAATGTTGCATGGCGGGGCTGATGCAAAAGCCATGATGTTCGTTGCTCTATGTTTACCGGGATGGAGTGAGATTCCAGCCGCTGGAGATGCTATGATGCCACCTGCGATTTCACTACTTATTTGGGGTGCAATGCAAGGTCCGGTCCCCACGATCGAAAAATGAGAAAATCGTGCCAGGGAAAACTTATTAACATGCTTCAAAATAAAAACTTTGATTTCACAGTAAATGCTCTTGGAAAGTTGGAGCCCCGTGAATCTGCATTAAATGGCCACGGGTCAGGCTT
>CAXEOD010000125.1:0-4508 GCA_963997805.1 uncultured Candidatus Poseidoniales archaeon | reverse complement strand
ATCGCACGCGTTCATGACCGGCGGTGAGATCACGCGCAACACAATCAACGCACAGTGCATCCAAATGTGTATGGGATTGATATGCCCGCTAGGCATGAATATATTGCACATGGACAGTCTATCAGTGAAATTGAAAAGGACATTGGCGCGGATTTCTTGGTCTATCAGGACTTAGATGACCTAATCGCTGCTTGCACTATTTCAGAAGAAGAAGCGCATGAGTTTGATACTTCTTGTTTCACTGGAGAATACTGTACAGGAGATATCACGGAAGAGTATCTAGAGTTGCTAGAATTACAGCGAAATGACTCAGCAAAAAACGGAAATGGTGATGCTGAACCTGAAGAAATTGACTCAATGGACATCCACAATGAAGATTAATGCGGAAAAGTCAGAGCCAATTTACGGGGTGATATGATGCGCTGGATTATTAGAATGGGCGAAATCATTCTGAAATCTCGTCAAGTTCGTAAATTTATGCGTAAAGCATTGCAAAAACACCTAGTCATCCAAGCACAAGTTCGCGGTGCTAAAGTCAAGGTATCCCCATGGCAAGGAATGCTATTTCTTGACTTGATAGAAGGGGAGGAGTCAGCCGCCGAAGATGCGATTCGGCACACCTTTGGATTAACCTCAGCTGACCCCTTCACATCAGTTGTTGTCGACGCTGAGGTAGTTGCAGACGCAGTGATTCATCTTGCACCTACTGAGAAAGGGGCGACTTTTGCCGTTCAGTGCAAACGACATGGCGAGAAACAGGAATGGACCAGTCAGACATTTGCTGGCGCAGTAGGCGCAGCTATCTTGGCTCGCGCCCCACATCTGAAAGTGAATCTCTCGAACCCTGAATGGCCAGTTAGGATCTCTCTAATGCCAGAAGAAGTTGGAATACTTGGCACGAAAATCGTTTGCCAAGGGGGATTACCTACTGGAGTACAAGGATCTGTAATCACGGAATTAAACAATGAACGAGATTACTTAGCAGCATGGCTAGTAATGAGACGTGGTTGTCGCTTGATTGTTTCTCCCGACTCTAAATCAGAACTTTTTGACCTAGTAAAATTGTGGGACCCATCTCAAATTAATGATGATTTGAAGTCCTATTTAGCAACCGCACCAGGGCCAGGATACATTGGCGACGTGTGGGCAGTAGTAGGTGATAATCTTGGACCACAAACATTCCAAAGTGAAGGGCATGTACCAATGGCAACACTTGAACCATTGGTGGGTTGGAGTGAGGAAACTATGGACGAACTGAGACTTAGGGCCGAATTTGATTCGGCGATAGCATGAAAGCAAAGCGATTCCCTCTTGATTTTGATAGCGATGCCACTCACCATTGACCCTGCCAGCATCCTAAAGCCCGAATCCCGCGTGACAGCGGTTTCTTTTTCTGCTGATGGGAAGTATATTGCTTGGGGAGAAGAAGGTGGAGAACTAACGATTTGTGATATAGATGGTGAAAATCGATCTGACCCAAAAACCATAGAAGGCGGTATATCAAAATTGGAATTTGCCCCAGATGGAACCATAGTCGTGGGTAGTCACTCAGGAGAATTACACGGTCATGAAAGGCTTGGTGGCCATCGATGGAGCCATCGTCTTGGAGGTGGTTGTGACCATCTAGCAGTATCTCCATCAGGCGATTTAGTGGCAGTTATTGATGGGGCTCGCTTACTCCATCTTCTTTCCTCTAGCGGGCGTCTACTAACTCATTATGAATCTGGAGAATTGACTCGTCTAGCAGTTTCACCAAAGGGAGATACAGCTGCAATTGCCGATGATGTAGGAAATGTGACAATTATTGACCGCAATGGAAATGTTCGGTTCAAACGTGAATCACGTGGTGAGCAAGGAGAGCGAGTCACAGCAATATGTTACTTGGCTGATGGCCACCTATGTATCGCCCGCGAGGCTCTTGATGTCACCATGGGAGATGAAGAGGAAATTGTCCTTGAATGGTGGACCCCGATGGGTCAAGAGGCAGCAAGAGTGACCCTTAGACAACGTTGTGAAGTTCTGAGCCCCACTGATTCGGGAGTTGTTTGCGGAATGTTTGATGGAGAAGTCATTGAGTTTAACTCAGAACGCTCTCAAATTACTAGATTCAAGTCACCTTACAGCATCAACGACCTAATTCCTATTGGCCAAGACCTACTTATTGCAACCTGGTTTCAAGTTCACCTAATTGATGGTGAAGGTGAGGAGAAATGGCAGGTTGAACACACTGGGCTCACTGAGATGGTTATGGCTAGTAATAATGGGAAATTAATTGTCGTTGCAGGTGATAATCAGAATGATTACACCAGAGATAACCAGATTTTAATTCTGAATTCAGAAGCTGAGACATATTTGATGCAATCCGGAAGCGATATTGATTCTGACTTACAAGAATATTCAACTGCTTCTCCAAGTGAACGGGGTGCAAATACAGTTGAAGCATTATACGGTGGAGAAGATGATTATTCAGAACTCCTTACTGAGGCAGAAATGACTCAACTTTCTAGTGGTAAGTCAACTTCTGTTGGTTCAGACGATTTGATCGGCTTGCTAGAAGCCGAAATAACTCTAACAGATGAAACAGAAAAGGAAGAGTTTGATTTTGATTCCGCTCTTTCAGGAGCCCCAGATAGAATGAATATGCCTCCTGTAGCCGACGCTGGGGAGGATTTGATTGTTCAAGCAGATGAAGATGACACAGCCGTAGTAACTCTCGATGGGTCACGCTCTTTTGATGAAGATGGGGTAATAGTTACTCACACTTGGAGAGATGTGACTAATCGAGTTATTGGTGAGGTACCTATTATCAAGGTCAAATTACCAAAAGGCAATCACACTTTCACTTTGACTGTCACCGATAATGATCAGGCGAGCACTTCTGACACTGTGACTGTTCAAGTTAGAGATTGAAGGACATCGGCTGCCTAGCCACTTCCCAGCCCATGGCCCTTACTCTAGCTGTTTCAGCAGATGATTCGTCATGCAAAGGATTAGTATGATTGAGATGGATAAACACTACTCGGGGGTCACTTGGTCCCCTTATCCCAAGTAATTCAAGGGTCTCTTCTACCGGCGGGTGGCCAATTTTCTTAGCATGTCCTCCTAACTCTTCACTTGACCAAAAAGTTCCATCTAACAGTACTATATCAACGAATAAAGAATGTAACCAAGCAAGGGGATTAGCAGCAGAGTGAAGTTCCAATGTCTCCATCCAAGAGTCATGGTCGGGCAAGAATAGCAGACGTTTTGACGGCCCTTCAATTAGGAATGCGTGGGTATCAGTATGTTCGTCTCGGTGTGGTACTTTCAAAGGTGTAATGCTCAATTCTTCAGTTAACTGAACCTTTTTACTTGAATAAAAAGGGGTTGGGATGAGATGCCCTTTGTCAAAAAGCGGCGCAAGAGAGGGGCTTGATTCCACCACTCGAATCATTGATTCTGATGCGTGAAGAGGTTTTTCTTCAACACCCCATGCTTCGTAACCAAACAACCCTAGCCCATCGATGTGACCTAAGTGTCCATGGGTGAGCCATATTGAATCTAGCTTGTCGTGAGGCTCTCCATCTACTGTTGACCAAAGAATCAGTTGGTCTGCCAAGGTCCTACTAGCCTCTATGAGGTGACGGCTTCCATCTGCCGCTGTCAATCCTAGTGCAACCGGATTACGATGCCTTGTTGGGCCGCCAAATTCATTCATACAACAAGATTTCACACAGCCCGCTTGAGGAACTCCACCATCTTGGGCGGTACCCAGTAAAACCACCTTGACCTCTGCCATTATCTACCGGTTGTCGCTTCGGCCCATGAGCAAATCGGTCATTCACAGGAAATCGTAGATAAGTGTCAACCGATGATATCCTTACATCTCTTCACGAAAAGTGGATAAGAGTAAGGCCCGGGGCGATGCCCTTTGGAGATAGTGATGGGAGTCCTAGAAACAGTGGTAGTCGAGCCAGAAATGGAACATACATCAACAGTAGTTTGGTTACATGGCCTAGGTGCATCTGGACATGATTTTGAACCCGTAGTCCCAATGCTTGAATGCCCTAACACGCGCTTTGTTTTCCCTCATGCGCCAATTATGGCTGTGACTATCAATATGGGGATGGAAATGCCTGCCTGGTATGATATAAAATCCCTTGACTGGGAGTCACCTGACCGTGAGGACGAAAATACAATCAGGAGTAGTGCGAAGTTAGTTGTTGAGTTACTTCAAGAAGAACATCAAAGGGGAATTCCTTACGAAAATATTGTTCTTGCAGGATTTTCACAGGGTGGAGCATTAGCCCTACATGTTGGGTCTCGCTTTCAAGATAAGTTGGCGGGGATGATGATACTTTCAGCATACCAGGTATTAGCAGAAAATTATGAGGCTGAAGCGAGTGACGAAAACCGCGAAACTCCAATTCTTTTTGGTCATGGGGTAAATGATGACATGGTGCCAGTCATGATGGGAAGAGCTGCGCTTGAAAGCATGGTTGCTGCCGGCAATCCATGCGAGTGGAATG
>CAXEOD010000124.1:0-4687 GCA_963997805.1 uncultured Candidatus Poseidoniales archaeon | reverse complement strand
ATTGTGGATTGTGGTTTGTTAGTGGTGCCATTTGCAGCACCATTGAGAAGGTGACGAATAACGCTATGAAAGCAGTTTTCGTCCGCAAATTCATCGCGGCAGGCCCAATCACATACTACTTTGCCCTTTGGCCGCTACTTCAACCTTCACCAAATCCGCTGAGGGTAAAACCTGTTTGTATGGGTACGTGACCCCTACGGGGGTCACGATGAAATCCAATGAAATCAAATTCAAGTGAAGGATAATTGACACCAATACTGAATTTGTAGAATCAAATCGGAAGGTCATTTCAGGTAACAATTATTTCGAGCTAAAATATAATACTTTTCCAGCATATTCAACCCTGTAATCAATTCACTGAAACCGGTTTGCTGATAAAGGGGGAGTAGGTCGGCAAGCCACTGGAAACCTCTCTTCTGGAGGCGTCGCCTGTGAGGGACGGGAGGGTTGTGAACCCTTCCGTTCCACGGCGAACCTCTCGGCGAGCGGTGAATGGAGGGAAAAAAGATGTACACACTTGAAGTCAGAGAAGATACTATCAGAATCCCCGCGGAGTATATCCGCGAGGGTCAATCATTGAGTCAACACGTTGACCGTCTAGCACATCAGGCGTTCGAAGGTAAGTTTGATGATGATGAAAATTTCGTAATCGTCACCTACGATCACGAGATGATTGGACGAGGTAGAATCATTCATGGAGATGGTGCTATTTACCAGAATGTTCGTTTCAAAGCTGTACTTTTCCGTCTTGATAGTAACGAGGTTGTTGACGGCGCAGTATCAGAGATTCTTGAATTTGGCGCATTCGTTCAAATTGGCCCTCTTGAAGGCCTACTACACAAATCACAAATTCTTGAAGAGCCGGTACAAATCAACCAAAATGAAGGGAAAATTACCGGTAGTCGTTCAGGCGCTCAACTCTCTATCGCAGACCCTCTACGCTCCCGTGTAGTTACACTCTCACTGAACACTCACGACCCTCGCTCATCAAAGATTGGACTTACCTGCAAGCAACCAGGGCTTGGTGCTCACGCATGGTTAGGAAATGGCGGTGAATAATTTGTCAAAGAAAGTTGAACTTGCTTGTGCCGAATGTCACCGAATCATCGAAGTTGCTACAGGTAACCTTGGATGGTGTCTAAAGTCAAACAATGATCTAATTGCTAAATCCAAGAAAGCCTTAGTTCAACTTGTATTCCTTAACAAGAATGGCTTGGACCCTTCTGATGAAGAGTACAAGGCCTTGGCTAAAGAATTGAAAGATGATATGGAGCGGGTAAAACCAACCAACCCTGAATGCCCATTTTGTCCAGGTGCACATCTCAGTTCAGATTGGCAGGGGTATGTCGTGGTGCTCAACCCAAAGCGCTCAGAAATTTCTTCAATACTCAACATTGAGAGGGCCGGAAACTACGCACTAAAGGTAAACGTACGCTGAAGGAGGAATTATTATGGAAATAGTAGATAGGAAAGAAAACTCATTATTGAGTCGTATTGAAATTAGATTTCAGTTGCGACATGAACAATCAGCAACTCCAAGTCGGAGTAACCTGCGAAGCAAGGTTGCTTCTCTTGAACCAGGTTCATCAGCATCCAATGTCATCGTGAAAGATGTAATTACACGATTTGGTCAACCTTTGACTACTGGACTGGCATTCATTTATGATTCACCAGAAGCAATGCAGATTGAACCTCAATACATCCTTGATAGGCATGGTGTTGCTGGTGAAGATGCACCAGCTGAAAAAGCACCAGCTGAAAAAGCACCTGCTAAGGTGCCAGATGTTGCGCCACCAGCAGAAATTGAAACTGAGGAAGATGTTTCTGGGGGTGAGGAATAATGTCAAACCGTTCAAGCCTATACACAGTTGAAGATGGGAAACTAATTCGTAAAAATAAGCATTGCAAAATATGTGGCCCAGGTGTGTTTCTAGCAAATCATTCTAACCGCACAACCTGCGGTCGCTGTGGTTATGATGCTACTCCATCAGTTGCTCCAGTCGTAACCGAACCTAGTGAAGAAGTACCAGCAGAAGCCTCATCTGAAGAAGAGTGAACTCAGCTAGAATTGCTAAATTTCACCCATTCACCCAAATTCTTCAAGACTAGCAACCCGTCTAATTTGTGGTTGTAAAAGCACACACCCAAGTCCTTTCTTGCGGTTCGACTTATCTGTTGTTCATCCCAAGTTATGTCCTCGCGCCAAGCGATTATCTCCCAACCTCTGTTTGAGTAAATCGCATCACAGAATGGCCCACCTTGAATAACATCTTCAGTATCATTTTCTGGATCCCATCTGATAATTTCACCGCTATCAAAACCGATTAACCAACCTCCCTTTCCATCAGTTCTTACTTGGTCAAGAATTCCTTGATGATGCAAATTACCTTGTGCGATTATTTCACCGGTGTCCCATTCTAAGGCGACCCATCCTGAACCATGTGCCCATAACCAAATGCATTGCTGATTTTTGGAATTTGGATGAGGGGCTGTTGTGACTGCATGGATGACAGATGCATCTGGGATGTGTTCTTGGCTTAACCATTGAATTTCTTCAATGCGCCAAATCTCTTTTGATTGCGAATCAATACAGTAGACTCCACGGTTATAATTCACAAAACAAATTCGGCTATCATTAGATGTTATTCCCAGTGGTTCCGCATCTAAGGAATGGCTCCAATCTGCGCCTGCTACAGCAACATCTTGCCCTCTGGTAATCTGCTTAAGTCGTAATTGACTCATGTCTACCCCATCGGTGAATTTTTCATTTAATGGGAGTGCAGCCATTCTAGCGAGCGACAATTCAGGCAGAACCCAAGTTGCAATCATTTTGTCATCAACAATACATGCAGCCTCTATTGAGCTGGGGAAAGGCTTCACAGTCTCACTTTTTTGCTCCAATGTATTACAATCAATTGTTGAAACTTCACCATCTACACCAATAAGAATGAGTAAATCCTTGTATGGTAGTATTTGGCTTGGGGGAAAAGGAGTTGGTGGGTAGTTAGACATATACTATCTCTCCAAGAAGTGGTAAGGGTTACTCACTGAAGTCCGAGTAACTGTTTTGCGGCATCAAGCGCATTATCTAGGCCATCTGGGTTTGAACCTCCACCTTGAGCAAAGGTTGGCTTACCACCGCCTCCGCCTGATATGTGGATGGAAATAGAATTAAGGATTTCAACAGCATTATGTCTTTCAGATGCTACACAAGATTCAGTGATTGCAACTAGGAGTTTACCTCCTCCTTCCCGAGTTCCAAGGATTGCTACTGTTGGATTTGATTTGTCTCGAGTTAATTCCCCAACCATTCCTAACAGTTGGCGCATATCTCCAGTACCTTCCATTATGACGTAACGGACCCCATCTTTTTCGAAACTATCATCTCCTCCGCCACTAGTCCTTAGTCTGACGATTTCAGCCTCAAGATTTTCAATAGTTTTCTTTTGAGATTTCCATTCATCAAAGAACCGTTGAACAGCTGTAGGAAGTTCATCTGCATTTACTCCGAGGACATCAGATGCTTCGCCTAAAAGTGCCTCTTGTTTGCGGGCGTATTCACGCCCTGTCTCTCCTGCCACAATTTGCAGACGCTCTACCCCGTCTTGAACCGCACTACTCCTAATTATCCTGATATCGCCAATTTGGCCCACTTTGTCGTGATGCGTACCTCCGCAAGCCTGAACATCGTGCTCACCAATTTTGATGACGCGAATTTGCTGATGTTTTGGTGGCCCCCCTTGATATAACTCGAACCCGAATTGAGAATCAGCATCTACTCTGTCTAAAACTAATTTTTCTACTGGTAAATCTTGGCTAATGATTTCGTTAGCGTGGTCCTCAATTTCATCTAGTTGCACGCGAGTAAGGCGTTGGTAATGGGTTACGTCAAGACGTGCATACCGTTCTCCTTTGTTACTACCTGCTTGCCAGATGTGTGGTCCTAGAATTGCTCTTGCAGATCCGCCGACAATGTGAACTGATGTATGATGGTCCATCAACTGTAGCCGCCGGTCAACGTTAATTGCCCCTAGTACTGTTCCATCTAGGGGTCCGTCAGTAAGGTGTACGACTATCCCTTCATTTATTCGTGAGTCTAGAACTTTTACTGTCTTGCCATTAGCCAGTGTACCAGAATCTCCTAATTGCCCCCCACCTTCGGGGTAAAACAAAGTTCGGTCCAGAACTATTCCATGAGTTGGAACTCCAACAACTTCACTTGACAGATTCAATTTTTGCATATCATCTGATGACAGTGGCTTGCAGTGTAGCACTTCAGCATTAAATTCTGATTTCGTTGTATCCTGATAATAATCTAGAGAAGTTACTGGTAAATCGATGTCATCAGGTAACATTCCATGTGCCTTCTTCCTCCGTGCAGTTTCCTTAGTTTGGGTTGCATGGCGAGCCGCCATATCAGCTGCGAGTCCAAGTCTGACCGATAGGTTAGGCCAGCCAGCAGATTTTGCAATTTCAACAACCATGTCGGGCTGAAGCCCTCTGCTTTCTGCAAGATTGAACAAGATTTCATCGTCAATTTCTTCGGCATCTGAATTCACGTCTTTGAGTGCAGTGCGAACAGCAGCTTCACCAGCCCTCAACATCTGAACGTAACGCTTCTCTTCTAATGCAAGAATGGTTAGGATTCCATCTCTAGTCTGGGTGAATTGTCGACCAACGAGATTGA
>CAXEOD010000123.1:0-4696 GCA_963997805.1 uncultured Candidatus Poseidoniales archaeon | reverse complement strand
ATCCGTTGGCGGGGACGAGGTCGAA
Organism: uncultured Candidatus Poseidoniales archaeon; assembly: GCA_963997805.1. Lineage (GTDB taxonomy): Archaea > Thermoplasmatota > Poseidoniia > Poseidoniales > Thalassarchaeaceae > MGIIb-Q1. Next base: position 4,671 of record CAXEOD010000123.1, on the reverse strand, counting down.
GAGGCGCGTCACGCCATCTTGATGAAGTTGCCCAACCTGAAACAATTCCTGTTGGTGTCAACGTCCTGAGAAACGATGCCGCTGCTGCACTTTCTATTGCTGTTGCTAGTGGAGCGCATTTCATCCGCGTCAACATTCATGTTGGTGGGATGATGACAGACCAAGGCTTGATTGAAGGCCAGGCAGCGGAAACTCTGCGGCTACGTGAACAACTTGGTCACGGCCCTGATTCCACCCACCCCATCGCTATTTTCGCAGATGTTGGCGTCAAACACGCGACGCCTATGGATTCAGAATGGATGCTTGAACAGGAAGCTCAAGACTGCTGGAATCGCGGACTGGCAGATGCCTTGATTGTCTCAGGTAGTGGAACAGGCCAACCAACCTCTCCTGAAGACCTTGCGCGGGTCAGACTTGCCACACCCCACGCAACTTTACTTGTCGGCTCTGGAGCAACCTCTGATAATCTCCCCGAGTACCTCCAACACGCAGATGGTGCAATTGTTGGAACTTTTCTTAAACAAGGAGGGGATTTGTCAAGAAAAGTGGACCTGTCAATCGTTTCAGAAGTTGTTAAATCAATAAAATGAACCGAAATTCAACTATTTTTGAAATTTTTATCCGGCTATCTAGTTATATGCTGAATGTACCCTGAGTATCTTGTATGGGGCGCATCTCAAAGGAATCATACAATTGGGCAGCCGGCTCTTATGTTGATTTGTTCATTGTTTCCGCGGTGACTCAAATATTCTTTGTAGTTGGACTGTATTGGACATTCATTGGTGATACTGCCTGGATTAACCAAGCACCAGTTCTTCACTCAAATATAAGAATCCTAGCAATTGGCACCCTACCAATATTAGGGTGGGTGATGGCGCTGGCCATGGGGATTGGATTTGACCGGTTCCCTCTTGATTACAAAACTGCACCATTTGATCCTTCTCTAATCTCAACTATTGTCGTGTTGAACATCTCGGGCCAACTCCTCATTATGATAGGAATCATAACCTCTAACATTGATACATTAGAAAGTTTAGCAAAAATGGGTGCTACACTATTGGGAACCCAATTAATTTTGATGGGCCCACTCGCTTGGAAATTAACCAGAGGGGCACATGGGACAGTAGGGTGGTGGTCTAGGGGAACATTGCTTTCTTTACCAATAATAGGAGTTCTCACTATTCTAACTTGGACATTCGTGCACATTGATTGGTTCTACACCTTATTTTTGACTGTTGTATTAGATGGATTTTGGTTAATGGCAACATTTGCCTTCATTCTTGGCCATTACCAAGATAGATTAGATTGGAGGTTGATGAGCCCCAAGGCTACTACCCAAGCTTTCGCGGTATTTGCTGTGCTCGTGATTATTCACATTCTACTTGAATTTCTATACCAATCAGGAACAATAATAGATAATTATGTAAAAGCGAGTATCTCAGCTCCAATTATATGGGTTTTCTTTGTTTCACGACCAGACCGAATATGGAAAAATGTGTTAGCAGGAAAAAAATGTAGTGCTCAAGTTCTTTCAGCACATTCTTGGCTGTTAGCAACTGCAGGAATGGGTATTTATGAAGCAATTTATATTGAAGAAAAAATAGGCATGTTCTATACTAGATTTATGTTAATTTTCGGTATAGTGGTACAAGCAGCATGGGGTTCATCGGTGTATTTGCATGAAGACCATAATCACATTGAGATAGAAAATAGAAAAACTAAATGGGTTAGTGTAATCATGATGTTCATCCTGATGGGTTCAATTATTTGTTTGGCATTGAACGTAGGTGGGCACTTTGACTCATTAAATTCTGAACTTGTTACTAGAATTGCAGTAATTGCATTGTTCATTGCATCCTTTGATTTCTTCTTTTGGCTTGTTAGAGATGCAATTTTAAATCATGATGATTGGCATAGAATCCCAATGTACTACACCAACATGAACAATGGTGATGATGATGATAATGGCGGTGACCCATACTTCCCTACCGAATCAGAATAAACAACCAACAAGACTTGAAGTAACAAATAATATACTCTACTCATTTGGAGAGATTTGTGGATGATTCAAAATCTCTGTACCCTGACAATCGGTGGTTGATTCTCGGCGTAATGAGTTTGAGTCTTGTCATCGTGATGTTGAACAATGTCACACTAAATGTAGCACTTCCAAATCTTTCTACTAGCCTTGGCGCAGATAATTCTGAATTGCAATGGATAATGGATGCATATGCCCTTGTATTTGGTGGAACCCTTCTTGTGATGGGGGCATTAGGGGACAGATTTGGCCGTAAAGGTGCCCTACAGATCGGTTTGGTAATTGTCGGATTTGCATCTGCTTGGACGGCATTCTTTGCTGATTCATCCACTGATGTCATCCTTGCACGAGCAACGATGGGGTTGGGAGCGGCGTTGGTAATGCCATCCACGTTGTCAGTGGTGTTGGTGGTCTTTCCACCTAATGAACGCGGAAAAGCCATCGGTATTTGGGCCGCAATGGCAGGAGTAGGTGCCCCTATTGGTCTGCTTGTTGGGGGTTGGGCGGTTGAAAATTACAATTGGGAAATGGCGTTCTTGATTAATGTCCCAGTCATTCTCATTGCATTAGTCGCGGGTGCGATTATTGTACCTCGTTCAAAGGATGAACAACAACGCCCTCTCGATGGTGGTGGGGCGATTTTATCGGTACTTGTTCTAGGTTCCCTTTTGTATGGAATTATTGAGGGGCCTAGCCAAGGTTGGACAGATATTCGAGTGGTCGGTGCGTTTACCACCTTCTTCGTTACAATCCTCTTATTTGTGTATTCGCAAAAGAAAGTTGAATACCCTCTCCTACCTTTAGAATTCTTCAAGGACAAGAGGTTTACAATTGGTCTAATCGCTATTTCAATGGCATTCTTTGTCATGTTCTCATTCATGTTTATGCAAATGCTACACTTCCAATTAGTACGAGGTCATTCTCCTTTATCGGCTGCCGTCCGCTTCCTTCCTTTGCCGTTTGGTTTGATGCCAGCGGCAGCCAATAGCGATAGATTAGTTGCGAAATTCGGTCGGCCAAATGTAATAGCCACTGGTTTGTGTCTCGTGGCAGTGGGATTATCCCTCTTTACCTTGGTAAATATTGATACCAGTTATCTACAAATTGCTGCAACATTCTTCCTCCTAGGATTGGGTATTGGATTGACCATGGCTCCATCAACAACAGCAGTGATGGATTCCATTCCAGAATCCAAAGCGGGTGTGGGTAGTGCTACAAATGATTCGAGTCGAGAAGTAGGTGGTGCTCTTGGGATTGCCATAGGTGGCAGTGTGCTTAACGAGATTTATCAATCAACAATTGTCATCCCCGAATCAGCATCAGCAAAATCTTCGATTATTCAGGAATCATTTCCTGCGGCTATGACGGTTGGTCAGCAAATGTTAACGGCTGGAAATCCAGATGGTGCGCTACTGATTGCATCCGCCAGAGAATCTTTCATTGAGGGTATGGTTGGGGCCTGTATTGTTGCAGCCATCGTAGCGTTATTGGCGGCTATCATTGTCAAATTGAAAATGCCAGACGATGATGTGAGTGAAGAAGAATGAATGATGAAAAACACTACTTGATTTTTGCTTCATTCGCTAATTATCTTGTAAAAGCACAAGAAATTCCTCAATGATTGAAGGTGCAAATCCAAGCACGCACACTTCTGAGCCTGAAATTAGGCTAGAATATTTTCCCATTTGCCCAGCGAGGTCATATGCACCTGCCTTCCCAACCCAACTTTTTGACTCTAACAACTCACCAAATTGATTATCGGTTAACTGGTTAATTTCAACCGTTGCGTGTTCAACAGAGGATTTCTCCTCCCAACTATCTCCTTTCCTAATTAAAAGGGTGGTTCCAGACCAAACATTGTGCCTTCTTCCACTTAGCCTAAGTAACATTCCAGCTGCAGAGGTACGGTCAATTGGTTGGCCTAATGACTGTTGTAAATCATCAGGATCTTCAACTAGGGTATCTGCTAATAAAATAAAATCTGGGATTGCAATTTCTCCTATCTGCTGAATTGCCATTTCAATCTTAGCCGATTCAACTTTTGATGCTAGAATTTTCTGCACTTGACTTCTGACATCCAAGCCACTTGGTGGTAGTTGCTCAGCACTGAGTAATCCTGCTGCACTAAAATCAACAAAATCAGCATCAAGTCGCACTTTTAGCCATTCATATCGGCGGCTTGAGGCACTCGCAAGGTGCACTTTGCAACGGCTCATCTTCTACACGGGATGGGGAGCGCGTTTATCATGCGGACCATTGTAGGCGGGGGTGGGGAATAAGAGTGAGCGGTACACAAGAACGGATTCCAACCTACATATCGGGACTTGATGAGAATATGCAGGGGGGTATCCCTAAAGGCCATATCGTACTTCTTGCTGGAGTTTCAGGCTCAATGAAATCAAGTTTGGGTTTCTCTATGTTGTACAACGCAGTGATGGAAGGAAAAACCTCAGGTATCTATGTAACATTAGAGCAAGGAAAAGACAGTTTGGGAACTCACATGGCTGGAATGGGGATGGATGTCCAAGACCCACGTGTCCGAAGTAGCATCGCGATTATTGACCTAGCAGATCTTCGAGTTCAACTAGATGCACAGGGTATGTCAGAAAGCGTAGATTGGATGGGACAACTCA
>CAXEOD010000122.1:0-4713 GCA_963997805.1 uncultured Candidatus Poseidoniales archaeon | reverse complement strand
CTCTCAGGGATTCTAGGAAGAGGGGCCGTTGATGGACTCATCAAATTGGATGATACACTAACTCTCACATGGACTTACCCTGGATTAGCCCACACTGAAACTAAAATGGAGGTTGACTGGGTCGCTAGTTGGGGCATTGACAGCGATATTGCTCTAAATTATCTTGGCGGTGGTACTTCTAATTCCTCAAATTGGGGCCGCTCTACTGGGGGAACACCTGGAATCCTTTGAAATCAAATTTGATTAGATTTCACTTTGTTACATCCACGCCTAAAGGCGTGTTCATTTGGCAACGAGTTATTAGAGGAGGTCGGACTTTGCATCGTTGATAGGCATGCTGGGGGGAGCACAATACACACGCGACCGATGTGTCACTGGCATTCATGGATTAGATGAAATCACCCGTGGCGGGATACCCTATGGAGCAACTGTGCTGATAGGAGGAACTTGTGGTTCTGGTAAAACTACGTTGACTATGGAATTCCTTGTTCATGGTGCCCAAATGGGAGAAGCATGTGCGTATTTTGCAGCGACTGAACCATCTGTAAAATTACTTGAAAATATTCGACAATACACCTTTTTTGACATGGAAATGGTCGATAAAGGACTCATCAATGTGTTTGACATGGATGTCGTTTACTCATGGCTCGGATTAACAAAGGCAACTTTTGACCGAGACGATATCAACTCACTAGTGAAAGCGATCACTGATATTGTCAATACCATCGGCGTGACTCGCCTAGTTATTGATTCAGTGACCACATTGTGTTACAAGATTCCAAATGACCAACTTATTCGCGACTTCCTATTTACTCTCGGAAAAACTCTAGCCACTCAGGGGTGCACATCCTTCCTAGTTGCTGAAATCACTTCTGCAGGTGCAAAGGCACACTGGTCATCTTTCGGTGTTGAAGAAGCAATTTTAGATGGAATAATGGTGATGGGTGACATCGATAGGATGGGGCACTTGTTACGATATTTACAGGTTGTAAAGATGCGAGGTACTGACCACTCTCGTGCAAAATATGCTTTGGAATTGACACCTATGGGGGTTATGATGACTCCGATGCTGAAGTGGGGAGTTGACACATAATGATTGAGTTAGACCAGCGGATTGCCGAACAACTCACCGAGATTACATTGAATTCTTCGCTACAAGTTCGTTGCGGTTCAAGTAACTCCTTTCTAGTTACAGCGTCACTCATTGAGCCGCTCATCAACGAATTTCAAATGGGCGGAGTTTACATTTCTGCTAGCCGCCCTGCACCTGAACTAATTGCCACCTTACAGGAAGCTGATATCCCAACCGAAGGAATTCAATTCATTGATTGCGTCTCATCTGCATTATTGGGTGGCACTGAAAATCAATTCACCAATATTTCATACATTGACAGCCCGATTATGCTTGAAAACATTCTTCTCAGGACCCTTTTTCATTTGCGCCAAATGCCTACAGAACAAAATTTCGTCATTCTAGATTCAGTAAACGCGTTGGCAATTTACAATGAAGAGAAAATGCTTGCGGAATATCTTCACATTTTCATCAATACCTTCCGTGCGCGTGATGTACTGAGTGCGGTAGTAACTGTACCGGACCAAACCCCTCCAAGTGTTCTTGCGAACCTTGACCTGTACTGTACTGATTTGGTAGACCGGGGACAGGTTGTTATTTCCTGAGGTGATGATTTATGGCACGACGAATTGAATTTGATCCTGAGGATGTTGAGTTCTTCGGAGAAATTGCTAGCATCGGCTCACCAAAATTTGACAAGATGATGAAAGGAGGAGTCCCTCGCGGTTTTACAATTCTTTGTATTGGAGAGCCAGGTGCTGGGATGGACTTGTTCATGAAGCAGTTCACTTCAGTAGCTGAAGACCCAGAAAACACAGTTTTAGTATCAACTGCGGAAAGTCAAAACGAGATTTTACAGGTTTTTCGACGCTATGGATGGCCACTTGACCTCAAGGTGAGGACTCTTGGAGAAGAGTACAATGAGCAGGTACTTGAGAAGGACATGGAAGCAAGTCGATTCCGCCTTGAAGGATTTACAATGCAAGATATTCAGAGACTTGCTCAGACCAGATTCGTTGAAGAAGATTCAACCGATTATCTTGTTGCGATGGCAAGTCAAATCACATCACTCGGACCATTCTTCCGGTGCGCAATTGATAACCTTGATTTCTTTTTCCAAAGAAACGAAGCTAGAAGAGTTATCTCAATGATTAGAATAATGCAAGCTCATACTCAACTAAATCGGGGACTATTGTTAGTTTCTGCTTCAAGCGGTTCAATACCAGAAAGTGTACAGCGAGAACTATCTCTTATCTGTGATATCGTATTTGATTTTGAAGTCAAGATGATTGCTAACAATTTCGAAACCAGAATGGTGGTTAGAAAATTCCGGAATGCACCTGAAAACCTACGAGTTTACACCTTCCGTGTCACTGCCGAAGAAGGTATAACTCCAGAGACAGTGGACAGAGTAGCGTGAGAGGGGACAGATGAACCGAGCAAGAAGACTTACGAGAGAGCCAGAAGAGGCGGTTTCTCCAGTCATTGCAACAATTCTCCTCCTTGCAATTACCGTTCTATTAACCAGTGCGGTCTACTTGATGATGTCTTCAGGTGTGCAAGCACCAAACAAGGGCGTACCAACTGCCAAAGCTAGCGTTAGAATGCTTGATAATGGCTACCAAGTGGTCACAATTACTGAAATGAGTGCTCAAATTGAGACTTTCAAATGTAAGTTCCAACTAATCCCACCAGAGAGCATCAGCACTATCGCAATTTCAGGTTATACATCGGATGCTGATGTCTACGGTGTGTCTGGCGAAAATGTCTCATTCCAAGACCGCGATGCTGGATTCACAGTCAATACCGGCGATTACTTTGTGATAGATGCCGCAACCGTTGGAAGTGATAGCGGAGATTGGACGTTTAGGATGCTGTTTGAGGGAAGTGGCGGCCGAAGTAATGGCGAAATTTTCGCAGTTACCCTACCCGCAGCCTCCTGAAATTTTCGCGTGTGCGGTGCAAAGGGCTTGAATGGCAAACCCTCTCGCAGGTTTGAGAATAATGGGTGGACTTGAGGATTGGCAGCCGTACCATGCGGTTATCGGCAGAGAAGCGACAGGTGGTTCTGTCCCAATCGAAGCTCAAGATGTTACAACCAAAACCCAGTGGCAACTAGCACCATCAAAAAGTCATATGATTCGCTGGCTACTGCTTGCGGCTCAAGGCGAAAAAGACGTCACGTTAAATTTCTCAGGGACACCTGGGCAAGATGTTGAATCAATGGCGAGATGCCTCGACCAACTAGGAGTTACAATAGAAAAAAGTAGGTCGCAATGGGTGGTTTCGGGAGTGGGAGTAAATGGCTTCAAACGTCCAGTTTCAGTGCTAAACTGTGGGAATTCTGGTACTTCACTCCGCCTGCTAACTATAGCCGCTGCCCGGCTAAATTACCCAATAATGCTAGACGGAGATCATACACTGCGAAAGCGCCATTCAGAAACACTACTGCACATCTTGGAGTACCTTGGTGCCCAAGTTAGTCATGGCACAGGTTTGGAGTCTCTACCCTACCTTGTACACGGCCCGATGGAGCCAGGAGAAGTGACACTTGACGTCTCCCGCTCTAGCCAACCACTCTCATCTCTTCTCCTCTCAATGCCCGCACTTGAGGGAGAAATTAGGGTCAACTTAGCAGGTCAAGGAGTTTCACGATTACACGCACAACTATCTTTCGAACTCGCCGGAAAAACCGGTTCCGAAAACCAAATGGATTGGCGGCCACATATCAACCTAAAATCTTGGGTTGTAGAATGTCCTGATGTTGTTGAGATTCCAAGCGACCGCAGCCTAGAGGCTTTTGCAATTCTCTATAAATCGGTACACGGTGTTGAAGTTGAGGTTACCAATTTACCATCAGATGATGATTCTCTTGGGGCTGAAATCTTGGCCACCTGCGCGGGTGACCAGATGCTGTCTAACGTTGATGAATTCAAAATTGACTTACGTGACTCAAACGATTTATTACCTCCACTAGCAGCAATTCTTGCTCTAGGAAATGGTGGCACAATCACCGGCGCTAGCCATGCTCGCCACAAGGAATCAAATCGAATTGAGAAGACTGCAGAACTGCTAGCACAGTTCGGATTAACTGCTACGCCAACAGAAGATGGGTTGGAAATTGAGGGCGCTCAAACACCAAGTGCACCACATAAAATTGTCAAAACTCACGCTGACCATCGACTTTGGATGACCGCAGCATGCTTAGCAAGCAAAGTCGGAGCAACTCTATCGCATCCAAACTGCTATGCAGTTTCAGACCCAGATTTCGTTAACAAATTGAAATTCACTTCTCTGTAAACTGATACCGAATTATTCGGTACAGCCAAGAAGCAAGATAAAGTGCGAATAGCATCAAAATTATCGTCATTACTATCTCTAGTGAATTTGATTCTAGTTTAAAGATAAATATTAGCGTGAGAAAAAAGGCGACTAAACAGCAAAGGATACGGGCCAGCGTAGTTGATTCCATCAGTTGTTGACAAGTGATTCACCAATTCAACACTTTGCACAATAATCAAGTCAACCATGGCGTCCAAAGTGATGGTCAAGCGTATTGACATCTAATTTCATCACGGTTGGCCTGCCATGAACACAAGCCCACGGATTCTCAATGTCCGACATATCAGCTAACAGTCGTC
>CAXEOD010000121.1:0-4714 GCA_963997805.1 uncultured Candidatus Poseidoniales archaeon | reverse complement strand
AAGGTTGCTTAGCAGGAAATAATGCCTGGCACCACTAACAAAGAACATGGCGACAACCAGAAGGACAACTAGAAACTTCCTTTCCACGTTTATCCCACGGGGTCTTGTATCAATAATCTCTTTGGCCGAGTCGAATAGTCTGGACGCTTGTGTGCCCGTACCATGCGGGGTACAGACGGAGACGACATCGGCAGCGAGGACAGATATACTCGGTGGCAGATGAATGAATATATGCAAGTGAGAAGGAACCAGAAGACGATTGAGTTACTGAAGGACACAGTGGTCAGGCGTTAGTACGAGGGAAAGTTCCCCCGCTCATACGAAAGTGCGAGGGTCAGATTGAGCAACCTGGTTAATATCTGCCAAGGTCACCATCAAGGAGAACATCAACATCTTCCTCATCAAAGCGGAAACGATATCGAACTGAATCTCTCAACTAGTGAATCAAACAGACCTAACAGCGGTGAGCCGTCAACCCAGCGTTTCAAATCAGTTCGAATCTACCATCAGGGTGTTGCCACCACCAACCGCCTTCAGAGTCTTGATACCACATTCCGTCATCGCGATTATGATAATTGCCATTAGATGGAAGGCCTTCCCATGAATCTACAATTCGTGGAGTGAGATGTTGTATAACTACAGGCTCTTCTGCTGCTTTGATAAATTCAAAATCATCATTCCCTTCAGCGAATTCAATATCTTTAGATCTACCAAACATTGCAAAGACCAGAAACGCTCCAACTACAAATGCAATTGAACCTATTATCCAATATATTGTTGAAGATGATGATGCATCATTGCCCGATTTACTCTCATCAACAGTTGAATCACTCTGATCGTTAGATTCGTTCTCCTGAATAATTTGATCTTCGATGAAGAAAGTCGTTGTAGAATGTTCAATCAAAAGCCAATATCCTGAACGATCTTGAACCTCAAGAGACCAATCTAATGTATGATTCCCCGCAGGTGTTGAATCAGTAATTGTGCAATTGTGGCTGATTGTTTCATTCGTGGTTACAATTTTCTCTCCGCTACAAATGAAGAAAGAGAAATTTGAATTCATTATCATTCTAGTTGTAATAGTACTTGTTCCTAAATTGGTAACTGTACAATTAGCATCCACACAGAGATGAGTAGAAGAAATTGCCCACCAAGGGCTACTATCTACAGTTTGGTTCCAATACTCACAAACTCCAATACTACAAATCAATAATTCAACATCATGAGTGCCATTTGTCAATTGACTTAGTGAGATATTAGTTTCAACAATTCCATCACTGATTGAAATATTCTCAACTTCTTGTCCATCAACAATCCATATCAGCATTCCATTTCCTGTTCTGAAAACAACATTTCCACTTGCATGAATCGATTCGCCAATAACCTCTAAATTGATATTCGACGTATTTACTAAAGGTAATGGCATTGGAATATTTACAAAGAAAATCGTTTGATTAACTTCATTGCTTTGGTCATCCTTCACATGAACAACTGCCCAATAATCTCCTGGGGCAAATCGATCTGTTGCAATAATTGCATGTCCACTATTTTCAGTATCATGCTGAATCACCTCAGTCTTGATGAAGATGTCGGTCTCATTCAAAATAACAACCCATGAATTAATAGTTTCATTTTCTTCGCTAAGCCATTCAACATCTACTCTTCCTTGACTACCCTCATCAGATGAGACTGCGAAAACAATTACTGGCAAGGTAATATCCACAATAGAAAACCGAGCATCTACACCATCTTGCAAACCATCTAAGTCGGTTTCTCCCGAAGTGAATTCAGAAGCTACAATTTCAACATCCCAATCACCTATATCCGCTCTAGAAGAAACCCATGTTGATGTATAGGAATTAGTATTATTGTCCCATGGCAATGAAATTGTGTAAATACCCGAAGGGCCACTCAAATCAATTTCAACATCAAGGTCTGTTCGATTATTCGAATCCTCCACGGAAAATACGATTCCATCAGTCGTACTTGCAGGCCACATCCAACCAATCGCATCTCCATCAGTATTGGTGATCGTTAGACTTCCAACTTCTGGCAAGGCTGGAAGTATTGTTACGGAATCACCATTCAATAATATAGCGGTATTCCCTTCAACATCTGTCATTTCAAGAGATACCCATACTTCATGAGTTAATAGGGGATCATATGTAGTAGTTGGAACACTTGTCCAATATCCATTGACTTGGGTTGAATAAACAAGAGTTTGATTTGGAGTTGAAGACAATTCGCTAATATTGCTAACCGGATTATCATGAACCCAAATACGGCCCTGTAAGTCATCTTCGCCGATGACATCATCAGCAATAATTACGATATTATCGTCATAACGGGCATCAGCCCCATCTACAGTATTCACTCTATGAGACAATGTGAAAATTTGCGGTGATATATCATCAACCCAAACAATGTTCAGATTATCAAGTAATAGTGTTTGATTCCACCCCACTCCGTCTGGTGGATCTCCGGAACTAGTTATCTCAAATTCCTGCAAACATGATGATGTAGCCTGATACCAAGAACCACAGGTCGAAAGAGCATGTGCTTCCATCTGTGAGGTGAAATCAATGCCACCTGCTACTGTATGATAGAAGCTAATATGTTGAATATCATAACTAGTCTGAGTTGGTATTGATAAAGAAAAATTATATCTTGACCAGATTATTTGATCAACAGTATTATTGGCAGTAGTTGGCCAATTATTGTTGATTAATGAAGCAGGAATAATTAGGTCAATTCCTCCTGCTTCAATATCTGAAAAACTCCAATTCATTGAAGCACCACTATCAAAACTACCAACGATATTTCCAGTTGATTGAGAAGTATTGTAAATTGCTAACCACATGTGAAAATCTGTTACTGCTTGACCATAAAGTGGGACCTCGATCCAAAGATTGACTCCCGTTGCAGTAACATTACTACCACCTTCTTCGATGAGCCCATAGTACTCGGGCATTGGACCTAAAATCGGATTTCCTTCTAATTCTAAACTCAAGTTTTCTAACGAATCATAAAAGGTGATTCCATAGGTTAGTGAATGCAAGATTGGAGCGCCACCACTCGATGATCTTTGAAAATCATAAAGAAGATGAAGATTGGTAAATCTAGGCATCATTTGATGAGTAATATTCCCTTCAACCCATCCTGACCATGTGCTATTATCCATAGTGTAATTGTAAAAGAAATCTAGGCTAGAACCACTAGGAATAGATGCAGATGAATTCAACCAGGAAAATTGCTCTACTTCATCATCTCCAGGACCAAGATCTTCAATGAGGAACCATCCTTCATCAGAACTAACATTGCCTGTGGAAATAAACCCACTAAAAGTCGAATTTGAAACTGTGCCATTTCCTCCATCATCACCTGCAATACCATCTGAACCAGTGCCATATTTGAGTCCATAATCACCACCGGACCCTCCTGCTGCAGACACACTACCTGAATTCGACAAACCGGCTGAAGTGGTAATCAATGTAACGAAACCACCTGCTCCACCACCCCCACCATCCCCTCCATGATACAGGAATAGACATGGATTGCCAGGCTGACAGTGCCCGTCCGCACCGTCCCCGCCATCGCCTCCAGAGGTAGAAATTAAGCCATATTGCCCAATTGAAATTGTGTTTGCTTTGACAATGATTGAACCGCCAGAGCCACCTCCAGCACCATTACCTCCATTACCGCTGTTTGCAGGTGATGGCCCTGCATCTCCACCTCCACCTTCACTGGAAAGTGTACCATTAATTTCGACATTGCCTGCTATAATTGTGATTACTACTCCCCCATAACCACCTACGGTATTTGATGCGCCAGTATGTCTTACTGAACCCCCTGCAGAACCTGCTTCAGTTCCATTGCCATATGAGCTCCCGCCATTGCCTGAACCTCCACTTGTAGATGTGGAATCACCACCATCACCACCTGCTGCTGCTGATCCCCGGTCAGGCCGCCACCGCCCACCGCGGCGAGGGCGAGGGGGAGATTTTCTTTTTCAATCACCGCGCGCGCGTCGCGCACGGCGGCCACGCACGGCTCGTGGATGATGCGACCGAGCACGCCGGCTTTTATGTAATCCTCGCCGAAGACCGGCCGGCCATCGGCATGCAGCACGGGCCGGGAAATGCCGTTGACGAGCGTGATGCCTGTGGCGTTGCCGGCCACGGCGTGGAGGAAAGCGCGTTGGTTTTCGGCGTTTGGAAACACGCCAATCTTCAGCAGCAAGGGCGTGTCACCGATGGCACCGCGAATGGTATGCGTGACGGCTTCGCTCAGGCTCGCATCGCAATACACCTGTCCCTCGGCGGAGCAAACATTGGGGCAGGAGTAGTTCGCCTCGACCGCATCCGCGCCGGCCTCGGCGGCCCACGCGGCGCATTGGGCGTAGTCGTCAGCCACTTGCGCGGCGCTCCAGCCGGGCTCGGGACTGGCGACAACGGAGACGATGAGCATTTGCCCGTCGCCAATGGCCGACTTGGCGCGAGCGATGTCTTCCCGCCAAAATTCCGGCGGCATCGACGGCATGCCAAAGCATACCGCCGAGCTGATGGCCTCGGGGTCTTCCGGCAAATCGCCCATTGCATAAACCGGGCCATCGCCGGCATCGGCATTGACGAAGGCCCAGTTGGGCGGCGGATAACATTCACGCGCGGTAGATCGCACGGTTTTGTATGAAAGCAAATCCCAACCGCGCGCGGCG
>CAXEOD010000120.1:0-4912 GCA_963997805.1 uncultured Candidatus Poseidoniales archaeon | reverse complement strand
TTCCTTAAAAATTCAAACTTTCCTTTCTGATGCTGAATCTTTTTTCGTTAAATTCCGTCTTGCTCAAATGAACAATGATTTCGATAATGCTCAAAATTATCTGAAAGATAGTGTTGAAGCAAGCCGCAGTTCTACTGAACGTAATCATACTCTTGAGGCTCGAGCGCGGATGGAATGGGGATTATTGCGATTTACTGCTGGTGAAGAAGAACAGGCTGGAATTGACCTACGATGGGCTATGGAGCGATTAAAGGCACTTGAGGAAGGAAGCATTGCACACGGAATTGCCACTCTAAATCTCGCTGAATGGCACACATCACGTAATGAAGGGATTATGGCATTAGCAATTCTTTCAGATATTAACAGAGAAGGTCCACATAAAGAAGCAATAATTGCAACCAGTAGATTACAAATTTCATGCATTCTTTTTGAACTAGGAGATTTTGTTTCAAGCCAACGCCATGCTTGGGTTGCATTCCAATCATGCTCTAACAATGAAATGTTTGAATCTGCACATCAATCAGCATTAATTTGGATGGATTTAAGCCTTACAAATATTGATGAGTCAGCACCTAGGATGTCAGAAGTAGTTAGCAATGCGACGCCTAGGGAATTGGGGGAAAATCCACCTTGCTGGGCACATCCTGATGACTTAAAGGAAGTTGTTGACTGGTGTAGTGATAACTGGAACCTTGGGTTTGAGGGCGAATCTAGACCAGATATTGCTGTATTGTTAGAAGCAGAAAGAGCGATTGGATTGGAAAATTTTAGTGGCAAAATAGTAGAATCAGGTGAGGTGACCGATGCCACTGTCCTTTCTATGTTGAATCAGTAAGATGTTCTTGGGCCTGTTCAAGATAAGTGGTTGCCCATTCTTCACCGCTGGTAACTAACCTTCTTGCTAGGAAGAATGCGGATGAATATTCGCCCTTTTCTAATAAACATCTTATATTTTCTTCTTCATCACCAAGATTAATTTCCTCTCCGGACTCTATATTTTCATCTCTAACAGTGGGAGTTGCTACTTTGAGAGCTAGAACTTCCATTCTCTTTAGGAATCGAACGCGACTACTATTGTCTGGCTTAGCCCATTTTGAATCATCACTATCTAGGCGTTTCCCCATTCGTGTTCTGAACTTATCTCTTGAAGTAATTTGAGGGAAATGAGTTTGGGCTTGGTCGTAACAGAACCAGGCCTCGTCATATTCATGTCTTTTCTCATGCAAATGGCCAAGTTCAATCCATGCTTCATGATTGAAAGGCCTCTGGGCCAGTAATTTTCTAACCAGTCGAATAAATAATTCTTCATCAATAGTTCTGACTCTTTCTAATCTTCTTCCAAACAATACATTTGCTCTTGGATCAGTTAAATCTAGGTGGAAGAATCTGTTTTCTAATTCATCCAAAAAATCCGAACAAATTAATTGTGACCAATACTCTGGGTCAAGAGGATCTGCTGTAAGTGATGCTGATAGCAATGAGAAACCGTGTTCAAGCATGTTTACTTCTGCAAGTTGTTGTAAATGTTCAGGGTCTCTTCCTAATACCGCAAACAGGTCCTCTAAAACTGCCCTTAATCCCATTTCGTCTTTGGCTAATGTTTTGATTTCTGCTAGTAGACGCCAATTCTCTTCGTGAGTAAAATCATGTAACACCGCTTGTCGAGCACTTTGTTCTGCCCATTTTAAGTTCTGAACAGATATTTTGGGAGTGGATTGTGCTAAAGAAAGAAACTTTTTGGCTTGTGACCGGTGTCTGTTGCCTAGACTACGACGAGGATGTTGTAATGAGGAGCCACTACTATTCGCCATGGCCTGCTCTGGTGGTTGCCACCATTGAAGTTTCCCAATTATTGAGTAACCTATAGTACAGAAGTGTAGGGTTTCTTATCACTACCAAATGGAATGGTCGCATCATAACCAATTTTAGAGGTCAATCCATCTTCAGTTCTAGTAGGGTCAAGGCTACTTCCTCGCTGATTACTAAGGATTACCGTGTCCTTATCTGGTTGCCACCGTGTCATTAATGCCCACTCAACTCTAACTGGGTCTGTTGGATTGATATCAGTATCAACAATTGTTACGGATTTCATAGATGGATGTCCACTAAAAGCCGCCATTATTGCGTTTTTAGCATCATCAGGGGTTTGTGGTACAATCTGAACAACTGCAGCAAGCCAACCAGAACCACCAGATGTCATTACAACGTCTCGGCAATCACACACTTTTGAAACACTAGAGAAAATAGTTGGTGCGCGGGGGAGACCCATTAGTGCATGATGTTCTGCTAATGCAGGTAAAATTGCATGAAATATAGGATTGTTCCGATGGTGGATAGAGTGAACTTCAATGACAGGTTGTTTACGAATATCATCAATGGTGCCAGTAATGTCAATGTACGGTCCTTCATCATCATCTTCGCTTGTAATAGTTGCACACATTGCATACTCAGCATCTGCTGGTACTGTTACACCATTTTCTAAAGTGATAACTTGCATTGCCCTGCCGTAAAATTTTTGATACAAAGAGGAGGCTACTGTTAGTTCATCAATTGGTTCGTTGAAAGACATTGCAGCGGCTAATAGAAGACAAGGATCAGCTCCGTTAACAATTGCAATGTTTACTATTTCACCTTGTGCTCTTGCTTCATCAACCATGGTTCTGAGGTGTCGTGGAACCAACCGAGCAACTAAGTGATTTTCATCTCTTACAAATTGCCGGTGAAAGGATGCATTGCGTATTCCATCGTGTTCGGCTATGATAATACTGGCAGACATGTAACGGCCTCGGTCTTGGGGGTAGTGATGTGGGATAGGCAATTTCCCTAGGTCTACAGGTTCAATGGAATTCTCTAATACAGGTGCATTACCTTGGCACTTTTCAGGTTCTGAACGGTTATTCATTGCCCATTCTAGAGTGTTAAGTAACTCCGCAGGTTGAATGCCAAATTGATTTACCATATTATCCCTAAGGCATACATTTGCCGCTGCTGAATGGCCTACTGCGCCATCAACACTGGTGAACATTATAACGTCGTTTGGGTTGGACTCAATTAGTAATCTCATCTCATTAATTGGGTTTATTGAGTCAATCTTGACTGCTCCATCGAGATGGTCTCTGAATGCCATTGTAATGGCGACTTAGATACATCGCTTGAAGGTTGGGGGTGTATATTTGAAGCATGTAAGAATCGTTGCCCTGCGGCTATGCTTATGCATGCAATGCCGATGAACTCATATATGCGGGGTAGGACGGCGGCCTGCTTCAAGGTGTAACCATGGGTAGAGGACTTTTTGCTGGTGCGAAAATGAAGCGAGATAGACAGCGGTTTCGCTGGAAGGATCGTGGGTACAAAAAGAGGGTTCTTAAGCTCAAACAAAAGTCTGACCCATTAGGTGGTTCAGCACAAGCCAAGGGCATTGTGATTGAGAAGGTTGGAATTGAAGCAAAGCAGCCAAACTCAGGTATCCGTAAGGCAGTAAAAATCAGTTTAATCCGTACTGGAAACAAGTTGACAGCCTTCGCACCTGGTGATGGAGCAATCAATTTCATTGATGAGCACGACGAAGTCATGGTTGAGGGAATCGGAGGACGTATGGGTCGTTCATACGGAGATATCCCCGGAGTTAGATTCAAGGTAATCAAGGTCAATGGCGTCTCACTTAATGAGATGGTTAGAGGCCGTAAAGAGAAGCCAATTCGCTGAGGTGAAAAAATGAGTGATGAAGCAGAAGTAGAAGAAGAAGTAGAAGAAGAACCTGCTGAAGAGAAGGTAGTCAATGAAACCCCAATCGCAGGAATTGGTACTCTTGTGTTCAATAAATGGGATGCTACTACTGTATCTTGTGAAGACCCAGGTATTGCACCTTACATCAATCTCAAAACAGTAGGTGTACCTCACACAGGAGGACGCCACGCTAACGCTTGGTTTGGAAAGAGCAAGTTATCAATTGTTGAGAGATTTATCAACGGATTGATGAGAACTGGAAAATATACTGGTAAGAAAATAACTGCTACAAAAGCATTTGAGGCAGCTTTGGACCGGATTGCAGAGAGAGATGATACCAATCCCCTACAAGTGTTTGTAGACGCATTAGCAAATTCAGCACCAATGGAAGAGATCACTCGAATTAAATTTGGAGCAGTTAGTCAGCCAAAAGCAGTTGACAGTGCGCCAATGCGCCGAATTGATGTCGCCATTCGACACTTAGCCACAGGTTCGACTCAAGCAACTCGTAAGAGTACTCGAACACTGACTCAGGGAATCGTTACTGAAATCTCTAAAGCTGCGAATGGGGATGTTACATCCTACGCAATTGGTAAGAGAGAAGAAGTTGAAAGAATCGCTGCATCTGCACGCTGATGATTTCAGTTCATGAAACTGCTCCGTTGTAGGCACTTAGGTCATTGAAGTTAATAGGGCTAATAGAATACCAATTAAATTACTAAGAATGGTTATTGTGATGTTATGTCCGAATCAATCGGAACTAATACACCATTAAAATTGAATTGGGTTAATGCAATTTTTCTAATACTCACTCCAGTTTTGGCCCTTATAGGTGCAATATGGCATGGCATGACATATGGTATTACTTGGGTTGAATTGAGCATATTTTTCGTATGGTATTTTGCTTGTGGACTATCTATTACTGTCGGATACCACAGACTCTTTTCTCACCGGAGCCATCAAGCCTTATTGCCATTAAGGATATTGTATGCATTATTTGGTGCAGGCGCTTTTCAAAATTCAATTTTAGAGGAAGAAATTTCTAAATTGGCTGAGACGATTGCTTCTAAATCTAATAAAGTTGTTAAAATAGGTAAGGAGGCTTTTTATAAACAATTAGAAATGCCGCTCAGCGAAGCTTATAAGTATACAAGCGAAGTTATGAGTGAAAACATGATGTCTTTAG
>CAXEOD010000119.1:0-5079 GCA_963997805.1 uncultured Candidatus Poseidoniales archaeon | reverse complement strand
AGGAGGATTAGCAGCATTCCCTGTATTTCCTTGAGCATCCATCCACGACAGGCAAGACCATGTTGTCCCTGGCCCCCACTCCTCCTGTTGGTTACCCCAATTTTGAGATTGGCCGTTGTACATGGTTCTGTGAACTTTACGAATGCCTCCTGAATCAACCTGAGGTGTTAGGATAGTAGAGCGTGAGCGGTCATTTGTGTTATGGCCTGCACAATTTCCAGAATTTGCTTGTGTCGGGATAGTGTCACCAAGACCATAAATTGTTTCAAGAAGAGACACGCCAGCAATATCTGCTATATTCTGTAGCCCAGGAGATGTCCACCCATGTCCATCACTACCACCATACATCAGTGTACAGATATCTTGCCATTCACTTGTCATCCCGGCTGAAGAATCAAGTAAAACAACTAATTCAATCATGCTACCACGGCTATCTTGCCAAGTAATCACTACCTCATCATCACTTGTAATTGCCACTTCGGGGAAGGTGGACTTGCTTGGTAGAGGAGTTAAGAGAGTGTTAAAAATAGGGCTATTCGCCAAATGGGTTGTCCAGTTTGCCACCATCATTGAATATCTGATTCCTGGCAAACCAAAACGTGTATCTAGAGGATCGTCCTTGTCTTGCCAGACGACATGGGCGGCACCCTGTGAGTCGATTGCAAGATTTGGATTTGCGATGTTATCAATAATGAAATTAGTTTTACAGACGACAGAGTTGTAGGCATACTCGGAGGGATTGTAAAATCCATCTGTTGGGTCGTCTGATGAGAAATTACTGGCATAATAGGCCAAGCAATCGTTTGATGTTGTGTCTCTTATCCACAACATGTGAAGTGTACCAGCATCGTCAATTTCTATTCGTGGCGACCATTTGACGTTACCTCCAGCTAGTGAAACGGGTTGTGGTCCGTTGACAATTGCGCCATCAGAATCAATTGTTGCCAACATCAATTTTGTTTGGTTTTCAACCCATAGAACATGGAAGTTCCCAGCATCGTCGCCAACAATTGCCGGTTCAGAGAGAGAACCTGCGGCAAGACTGAGAATATCAAGTGGTGAAGCAGTCCCATTTTCTTCAGGTGATGCTTGAACTGATTCTAGGGATGTCAATGGTGTCAGCGGAGTAATTAGCATCAAAAGTGCCAAAAATAGTGCTAAACGAAGCCTTATTTCCATCATCATCCCTCGTGAGCCTTTAGGCTCACCTCAACCGATAGTAATTGAAACACACCCTTTGATGACCTTCACTCCCCAAGGGAGTGACGGAGCACGAGATTTCTCGCAGCCCACACCTCATCGACCCTACTAACATCAGTTGTGTGGGGTGCTGTTTTGACGAGTTCCGGATCTTCTGTCAAAATAGTCAAGAAATCTTCTGCGAATTTATCGAGCACTTCCTTGCTTTCAGTTTCTGTTGGCTCAACCATCAGACATTCTGGGACAATCATTGGGAAATACAGAGTTGGAGCCATATACCCATAATCCAGCAATCGCTTAGCAACATCCTTCCCACTAACTCCTGTAGCATCTTTCACTGGAGACATACTGAGGGTAAATTCGTGTTTCACTACCCTTGCTGGAGCACCATCAATCGGCATCGCTGGAATTTTACTAGCTAACTCCTTACTCGGATTCAAGATACGATGGCGCAAATAATTGGCATTCAAAACAGCATGCTCACTCATCTTTTCAAGGTCTCTTCCATAGCGCCGATAAAAGGCCCATGCACGAACTACCGCACCGGAATTACCGTGCCACTGCTGTACCTTACCTATGCTATTCACGGGGTCTTCCCAAGAATATGACCAACCGTCTAATCCGTGTTCATCCGCCTCTCTTACAACCAAGGGTTTTGGCAAAAATTGTGCTAAGTGACTCTTCACACCTATGGGGCCAGAGCCCGGACCGCCGCCACCGTGAGGTTGAGAGAATGTCTTGTGGAGATTGTAGTGTACCGCATCAAATCCCATCAATCCCGGCGATGTTTTTCCTAGAATTGCATTGAAATTCGCACCATCATAATACATCTGTCCACCAGCATTGTGAACAATCTCAGTCGCTTCTGCGATTTCAGGCTCAAAAATTCCTAGAGTGCTTGGATTGGTCACCATCATTGCCGCTGTATCGTCACCGACAACTGCCCGTAAGGCGTCAAGGTCAAGCCTGCCGTTTTCATTACTAGGGATTTCTATAATTTGGTATCCACACATTGCCGCTGATGCTGGATTTGTACCGTGAGCAGAATCAGGTACGATGACTTTGTCTCGGCTTCCTTCACCATTGCTTCTGTGATATTCTTGAAAACAACGTATTGCGGCGAATTCCCCTTGCGCACCTGCAACCGGTTGAAGAGTTACTGAATCCATACCAGCACAATGTGCTAGCATTTCTTGCATCTCATAAAAAATCGCCATCAACCCCTGCAAATGAGATGCCGGGGCAAGTGGATGCAAGTCATTCATCCCAGCCATTTGAACTATTTTTTCATTGACTCTAGGATTGTGCTTCATCGTGCATGAACCAAGTGGGTAAAAGCCAGTATCTATGCCGAAATTACGCCGTGAAAGCCAGGTATAATGACGGACTAATTCAGGCTCACTAGCGCGCGGCCAGCGAGGTAATGATTTGCGCCGAATTGATTCAGGGATTCCAGCAATTGCTTCTTCCTCAGATAGTAATGGCGCTGGCTGAGCATATCCTGCCTCAGGAGCACCATCAAATGCAAATAAATCACTCATGAACCCACCGCCATAACTGTGGACGAAATCCAAGATTTCAGTCCATCTACTAGAGCAGACACGTCTTCATTAGTCGTTTGGTCAGTAGCAGTAATGTGCAACCAAGTCTCATCGGCCCCTGACATCACATCACATAGAGCAAGACCTGCAGTCACACCTAATTTGTCAAGATGTGCTAATGCACCCTTGGATATACCCGGTAGAACAACCGTGAATTCGTTGTATGAAGTGCCATTAGTGTAGAGTAATTCGACTCCTTCAATAGAGAGAACACCTGCCATAGTAACTTGGCAAGCAGCCGCATTTCTAAGAGCCAATTTCTGTATACCCATAGGACCTAAGAGAGCCATGTGGATACCACCCATAAGAGCAATTAGTGTTTCATTTGAACATATGTTACTAGTCGCTTTGTGACGCCTAATATGCTGTTCTCTAGTTGAAAGTGTGAGAGTGAAAGCGTCTTTCCCTTTGTCATCAAAAGTCTTGCCTACAATTCGGCCAGGCATCTGTCTAAGATACTTCTCAGTGCAGGCGTAAATCCCGTAAATAGGACCACCAGCTGTAGGTCCAATACCGAATGGCTGGCCCTCAGCAACGACAATGTCAGCACCCCAATTCCCAGGTGCTTCAAGTAAACCAAGGGATGTCGCGTTCACACCAACAACCAAAGCCGTATTTTCGCCAATAATTTGTTTCAATTCTGCTAGGTTTTCGTCTATCACCCCAAACGGATTTGGTTGTTCCACATATACTGCACAACTACCATGAGCAGACTCTGCAGATTTCAAATCAACCATTCCGTTTTCATCCCATTTGAGAGTGCGGATTTCTATTTCAGAGCCACATGAATAATTCTCAATTACCGATAACCGATGCTCCGGCAGCCATTCAGTAACATACACTACATTCTGCTGAGTCGCTTTTTTGTTGTGTACTCTTACCGCGCAGTTTAGAGCCTCGGCCGCAGCAGTTGAAGCATCGTACATACTAACATTAGAGACAGGGAGTGCCACTAATTCTGAAACCATTGTTTGGAATTCCCATAATGCTTGTAACATTCCTTGACTAACTTCTGGTTGATACGGTGTGTAAGAAGTTAGAAATTCACCGCGAGTAGCCATTGCAACCACCATTGAAGGAACGAAATTCTCATACAATCCGGCGCCCAAAAAATTGGGCCGGCTATTTATTGCAATATTTGCACCCAGAAGTCTCTGTGCATCAGCCATGATTTCTTCTTCTGTTTGTGGTGGCCGTAAATTAAGAGGAGAATCTCTTCTTACTGCGTCAGGAATGTCCGAAAATAGTTCATCAATTGAGGAATAACCCATTTCCTTGAGCATTATCGCTTCGCGCCCAAGATTTGGCAAATGGTCAACCATGGCAACACACCGCGACCTTGCGTGAACACATATAGAACATGAACCTTCACCACACAGGCTATGGTCTGAAAAATAGATTATACTGGGGCACCTAGCAAGTAAACATCCCATCCTAGGGACTCAAGCATCTCAACATCTAGAACTCGCCTACCATCGTAAATTAGTGAATGATTTGCTTTTTCAGCGAGGCTAGCCCAATCTATTCCCAGTACTTCATTGTGAGCAGTAACTAGGATACCAATGTCAAAGGGTGAAATCTCACTTTCACTTCTAACTAAAGTTGCTAACTCATCTGGAAATAATCGATCATCAACTAATGGGTCAAACGTTTGAACACTGCAGCCCATCTCAACCAGTGCTTCTGCTAACGGTTCAGCTGGTGTCTCGCGTGGGTCACCAATTCCGGGCTTGTACGACCATCCAAGAAGTAAAACATTTGCAGTAGATAATGGAATCTCTTTCCGCTGAAGAATGATTGATACATCTGCTGCTACATTTCTAGGCATGGCGCTATTGACTTTCCTCGCAGAAGTTATCAGTTCAACTGGCGCACCAGATTCCTTGGCTTTCTCAATTAGATAGTAGGGGTCAACAGGGATACAGTGTCCACCGACACCGACACCGGGACCCCGACAACCTCGTCTTGCGACACCGTGTGTGTGGTCAGCGGTGCCATGGGAGACGAGGTCAGCCGCTTCTTACAGCTTGCGGCGAGTACCCAGACGGAACCACGCGCAGTCGGCTTGCAGTTCATCCTGAATTACTCGCCATCGGCCATGGTGTTCGACACCTATTACGACGAAATCTGCTTCACTCCAGGCGTCGATATGGTGACCTGCCGCGCCAACGGAGACGCTTTCGTGCTTCCGGTAATGGGCACGGGGCAACAGCCATTGTACCCCTCCGGGCACGGCGTGGCCGGCTGCCTTGGCCCGGGCGGCGGCCGCCAAGTGTTG
>CAXEOD010000118.1:0-5132 GCA_963997805.1 uncultured Candidatus Poseidoniales archaeon | reverse complement strand
CAGCATTCTCGTTCTCATCAGGTTCGACCACAGGTGGTGCGCCATCGACCCACTCGACCTCTCGGTCCCAATTGGCATCGTCGCCGTCGACAGTGCGGAGTGCATCGTCCAACTCGGGTTGCTCTCCTTCCTCAAGTTCGCTTTCCTCGGAAATTTCGGGGGTCGGCTCCGGCTCTTCGAAGTGTTCGTCCCAGACCTCCAATGCTGTACGCAGTGCGAAGTTGGCGAATGCCTCTTTGTTGCTGCTCCGGTCTCCCAGTCCGAATGATGCGGTTTTTGCTTCGACAGCGTCACCGATTTTCACGCCGACCCATACTAAGCCGACCTCCTTGGTTTCGGTCCCGCCGGTCGGACCCGCGATTCCGGTGACCGAGATTGCGATGTCGCTGGATGAGTTTCGAGCTGCCCCTTCAGCCATCGCCTTTGCGACATCCGCACTCACTGCGCCGGCGTTGCCCTCATTCTCTTCGAACAACTCACTTTTCACGC
Organism: uncultured Candidatus Poseidoniales archaeon; assembly: GCA_963997805.1. Taxonomy (GTDB): domain Archaea; phylum Thermoplasmatota; class Poseidoniia; order Poseidoniales; family Thalassarchaeaceae; genus MGIIb-Q1. The sequence continues at coordinate 4,643 of CAXEOD010000118.1, read as the reverse complement.
CCAATTGGCTAACTTTGGAGTCGTTTGAGTAGGTGATCCAGCCCTGCTTGTACCAGATGCTGGCGCCCTGTATGTCGGTCAGTGAAGAGGCGAGCAGTCCTCCGGTGCAGGACTCCGCCGTGGATACCGTCATGCCGTTCCGCTTGAGGCGTCGGGCGAGCCGGGCGGCGTGTACTGAGGTGTCCTGTGGCACAAGCCGACCCGCGGAGCGACCGCTTTTGACGATTCGCATTCGATATCGGCCGCTGGCGTAGCGGCCGATGGGATTCGATGTGAGCGAGAAATACAATTCCAGAGATATTCGGCTGGATTGTCACTCTGAAGTGTTGGACCATTTCTGACTTCACCTCACTCTGCGAGCCAGCGCTTTAGGTGGTGGGACCGGCAGGAATTGAACCTGCGATATTCGCCTTGTAAAGGCGACGTCATAACCGCTAGACCACGAGCCCGACTAATAGGCCGAAGAACCACCCCATTATGAACCACGCGACCCCGTAGCCTTTTGTGTGAGGACTGTAGTGGCTTAGTTCGTGAGTGAGATATCAGACTTGTTGGCGCGGCTTGAATCCGCTGATGTACCAATGTCTCCAGCGATTCGTGATGCTATGCTCTCAGTTGATATTGAATCCTTTAGTGACTATGACCCAACTCCATTCTACCACGATAGGCCACTAGTTTTTACTGAAACTGATGAAGGCGGAATCAAAACAATTTCAGCACCACATATGATATGCACTCTTTTACATCACTTGGAATTAGATGAAGGCGATGAAGTTCTGCTTATAGGTGCTAAAGGTGGCTACTTGGCTGCGTTAATTGGCCATATTGTAGGGCCTGACGGCGGGGTTACTGTTGTAGACCCAAATAGGCAGGTAATTGAACATGTTCGAAACCATCTCAGGGATTTTGATAGTGACACAACTTTCCACACTCGTAAGATGAGGGAAATTAACCACACCCCTCCTAAGCTCCCTTCTCCGTTGAACCGTGTATTAGTGACAGGGTCCCTTACAGAATTACCAACTTGGGTTGAGGACAGAGTTGCTGAGGGAGGATTCGTAATCGCCCCTCTTGGAGGCAGAATAGCTCAAAGACTAATCAAGAGGGAGAAGCAAGGTAATTTGTTTGATACAGACCTAGGTGGCGTACTTTTCGGACCGGTGGATATATGTGAAACTGAGTCTGAATCTACGGATTCTAGAGAACTTGCAGGTCTGTTTGAGGATGCTTTGGAAATCGGAAGTGAGTTGGGTGTTTTTGACACTGATGAGGCTGAAAGTCTGCGAGCATTGGCGGCTGATTTACGGCAACTCCCAGAGAATTTACCTCCGGTTGCCCTAGTTGCTAATGTTGATGACGATTTATGGGATGTTGGTGATGAAGATTCGAATGATATATTCATTCACTTTGATGAACTAACTGAAGAATTGTCTGAACATCCACTCTTTGACTTGTTGGCGAATGCATCAGAATGGTTGACGCCATTATGGCCCACCATGATGGCATTACTAGAGACAAAGATGCAACACCCAGGTGCTCCAGATGCGACATTTGAAGACTTTGGATTTGGCCACCACGAAGATTTAGTCCCATGAGATATATTATCTTGAACAGATAATTTGGCCACATTGAGGACGTTTTAATCCGTCAGTTTTGCTAAACGTTCCAAAGATTCTGCGATTGGAGGGCATTTCCAACTTGTAGTATGACGGCTGGTTTTTGGTGGGTATAATTCGTCAGAAATAGACATGTCAATGATATCTTGTTTTGATAGATTTTCAAGACCGCAATTTGGCCAGGGTTCAACGGTGATGGAATCATCTTCAAAATAATCAAAAAGAACAACCGGTAATCGAACTAGATTTAGAATTTTGCCAACAGCGTGGCGGTGGTGTCCGTCAAGGATGGCGCCACTCTTTCTATCTACTAGCAAAGGGTTGGTGTAACAACCCCATTTTTTTGTAATTCTGGCCAATTCTTCAACCTTTTTCGGCCGAGTTTCTTCGTGGGCCTTTAGCCACTCAATCGCAACTAGGTCCACCTTCATGGCCTCGACTCGCCATTCCCCTTGAAAGCAATTGCCGCCCCCCGTTACTTTGTGGAGCCGTTCGCGAGAGTCAAGTCGTTGCCCAAAGGGGCGCTTGGGGACCTCAAGGGTAGAGGCTTGCCTATGCAGTTGGAATCTTGGGTACAGTCCTTACCGGAAGACCTTCTAAAAATCGTCACAATTTTTGCTGAAAATGGTGCTGGAATATGGGTCGTAGGGGGCAGTATTCGACAAGGTTTGAGCGGTGTAAAACCTAATGATTATGATTTAGCAACGGATATGAAACCTGAGAAAATATTGAATCACTTCCGTAACTCAATCAAGACTGGAGTAGAGTACGGTACGGTCACAGTGCGTCTAAACGCTGGGTCTGACTTGTTTGAGGTGACAACTCTGAGGTGCGACCAAGAATATCTTGATGGGAGGAGACCGGAATCAGTTGACTTTGGTACATCACTTGCAGTTGATTTAGAAAGACGTGATTTGACTATCAATGCCATGGCCATTGACCTTGCAAGACAAGAGTTGTATGATCCGTATAATGGGTTTGAGGACCTACAAAATGGGGTCCTTAGGGCGGTAGGGGATGCCTCACTTCGGTTGGAGGAAGATGGCCTTCGTGTAATGCGTGCTTATCGATTCATGGACCAAGGGGTTGGTGGGTTGTGGCAGCCTGAAGAACTGCTTTCAGCGGCACTTCTAGAGTGCCGTGAAATGTTAGAAAATGTAAGTGTAGAGCGAATTTGGCAGGAATTACGCCGGATTTTGTCAGGTGTTCACGCGGCAGATGTATTGGCAAGGATGGAATCTGATGGTGTTCTTAATATCATTTTCAAAGGCCACTCATTTGATTTGAATGGCCAATCTTCTCTTCAGATGAAAACCTCAATCTGTCCAGTGATTGAAGCCCGATTGGCAATCATGTTCCGTGGTGATAACCCAGCCGGCCTGTTCAGAGATTTGACCATGCCTAAAGCGACAATAAAGCGGGTTAGTGAATTGAGAAGATTCATGGGTAATTTACCGAATAAAAATGATGTCACACAACTTCGTCTTTACCGCGCTGTTCTTGGTGAGGGGCTTGATACTCAACTAGCCTGTGAATTTGCACTTGATACTAAAGGTGTTGAAAATGTTCGAACTGCACTTGACCAACTTCCTGAAAATAAGGCTAATGACGTAGCCTTGGCCGATGGCCACTGGATTTTAGATAATACTGGATTGCCGCCAGGGATTAGGCTTGGACGACTGAAGGAGTATCTTCACCGCTTACAAGTAGAACATGACGTATCGTCTAAGGATGAACTACAAATGATGCTCAATGACATTGATTGGCAAGATAGCGAGCCAAGTGATTGGCCGCAGTTACGATGGCCATAATTCAATGAATTCTTAGGTTAGAATCGTTTTGAATTTACATTTATTCATTTTAGATTTCGAGCAATTACTAATCTCTGAACTTCTTGAGTCCCTTCATAAATCTGAGTGATTTTTGCGTCTCGGAAGAATCTCTCTACAGGGAACTCGGTGACATATCCGTATCCTCCGTGAATTTGTACAGCCCGTTCAGATACCCACATTGCGGTATCTCCTGCGAACAGTTTTGCCATGCTTGCTTCATTGGTGTGCCGCGGTGTGCCTTCTTCGTAGTGCAACTGTTTTGCATGTGCGGCACGGTATACTAGGAGACGGGAGGCATCGATGCGTGTAGCCATGTCTGCGAGGTATGAGGTGATCATCTGGTGAGCTGCCAGCGGCTTTCCAAAAGTCTCTCTTTCGTGAGCATATTTCAGTGATGCCTCAAATGCTCCTTGCGATATTCCTAGTGCTTGTGCGGCGATACCAATGCGTGAATTATCTAAAGCATTCATTGCAATTGAGAAACCCTTTCCAACCTCTCCAAGTACATTTTCTACTGGTATTTTACAATCTTCAAGCACTAGGCTACATGTATCACTACTACGGATTCCCAGTTTGTCTTCCTTCTTACCAACGGTAAACCCATCAAACGTTTTTTCAACAATAAAAGCAGTGGTTCCACCATGCTTCTTAACACCATATTCTGGATGCTCAACTACCTTTGCAAAAAGAACATAAATGTCTGCTGAATCACCATTTGTGACCCACATTTTCATTCCGTTCAGAACGTAATGAGAACCATCTTCTGACAACTCTGCTTTGCATGAAAGAGCGCCTGCATCAGTACCAGCTCCTGCTTCTGATAGTGAATATGCACCCACCTTATCAGCCGCTAGTTGAGTCAAATATTTCTGCTTCTGTTCATCAGTCCCGTGTAATGAAATGGTCTTGGAGCAAAGTCCAACATGGACGCAATAAAATACTGAGAACGAGGCATCAACGCGAGCTAATTCTTCAATGATAATCGCTTCACTAATATCATCTACTGGCATACCTCCGTATTCCTCTGCAATAGTAATTCCCTGTAGGCCTGTTTCTTTGCAAAATGTCTGCCATTCTTCAGTAGGTGGAATCTGTTCTTTGTCCCTAATTTGAATGGTTGGGGGGAGTACCGATTCGGCAAAATCTCTAACCATGGCTCGAATCATGCTTTGTTCATCAGTTTCTCGGAAGTCCA
>CAXEOD010000117.1:0-5273 GCA_963997805.1 uncultured Candidatus Poseidoniales archaeon | reverse complement strand
GTACCATGAATCAACGTATTGCGGGTCGGTTTTGTCGGTCACATCAACCAGTGTTACGCTCACTTGCACAGGGTCTCCCCACTCCCCTACGTTAGGGTCAGAATTACCAGGATCAACAATTTGGTTTTGCAGAATGATGTATTCACGACCATTATACTCTAGATATTTCACATCCAACACTTGGGTGTTTGGGTCATAGTACACGCCTACCACGGTGGAATTGTATGGGTCTGTCACATCAGTGATATGCATCTCTTTCCAGCCGGCTTGGTAAGCATAGGTGTTGCCATCTGGGCTGTCTGCAATGGTAATTTCAGCGTTTCCCGGTTCTAACAATGGGTTGAATCCAATGAAATCAATGTTGGGGGTGCTAAATTCGTGTTCGGTAGCGTTTCGATGATTGTGTGCTTCGTCTTGAGTGAGAGGGTCTTGCATAATCCATGATTGATTTTCATCTGAATTTATCGCGAAATTTATTGTCAGTGCGAACAGACTAGCAGAGAAGACGATGAAGGCAAAGAAGGCGGCTAGGCCAACTAGTCTCTTATCCATCGTGTCGGCCACCTGTACTGTTACCTTTTATTTATGGGTGCGCCGCGCCGTAGAAATCATGACCAAAGGCGGCTCAGTGAACGTGGTTGTAGGAATTGTAGTTGTAGCCTTATTTGCGCTCACCACAACCATACCAATTACTGTAGTTGCTGACGGTGATGTCCCATTCTCGGTGAACCTGAGGTCAAGTACATTACAACCAATAAATGTCAGTATCGAAGTGAATCAATCGGTCTCTTGGAGAAATGTTGATTCAAACGAGAATATCACTCATCGTATAGTATACGACCACGATGGAGACGGCATATACAACGGTTCAATGGATTGGGATTCAGGGAATCTCTCACGTAACTGTGAACTCGATGAAAATGGAACCAGAGTTGATGCTGATTGCGAAGTTGTGTTCGAAATGCATTTTAATGAAACATGGGAGAATGGTAGTTACAACTACCAAGATATACTGTCGAATGGCACTGTAAATAATGGGACTGTACATGTACACGGACACGACCATCATTCAGGGGATAGTGAGTCAAATTCATCTTCGCACGCCCATGGAGTCGATGATGACAACCATGATCTTGAGGTGCAGGCAGGGGACAGTAATTCACGCAACTGGTTACTATGGCTTGCAGCAGGTTCAGGCGTCGCTTCGGTTCTGCTCTTGGGTATTTATTGGAGCGGAATCAAAAACGAAAACGCGGAGTTTGGTAAGACAGAAGAAATCGATGTGAAACCTGATTCTGACATTGACCAAATTGTTGAAGAAGAATAATTTTCACTGAGAGCAAAGTGAGAAACTTCTCACTTTAGGAACCTAGAGGATGCTGATTAGTGTTGCTTTCAAGCGCTGTGCTGTTACCAAACGCTCAAATGAGAATCGCCGGTCGGCGGTTCTACAAGGGCGTTTAGCTCAGCTTGGAAGAACGCTTGGTTTGCAACCAAGAAGCCGGGGGTTCAAATCCCCCAACGTCCATACCCTTCATCAGTTGTAGGAACTCTCACCAATTTGTTCAAGGATTCTCTCAAGTAATCTTAGAAGTCCTCTAAGAGTGACCTCACTAACACCTGCAACTGCGCAAACATCTGCTTGAGTTCTTGCATTGCCCCTCATTTGTGCAGACTTGTATAGAATTACTCCTGCAACACCACTTGGCTTCTTCCCTTGCCACTCTAATGAGCCGCCAACTCGGTCCCAAAGACTGTTGGCCGCACCAAGAACCTGAGGAGGTAGTCCCAAATCACTACTGAATTTGTCAAGATACTCTTCTGGCCCAGTGATTCTGTGAGCACCAAGTTCTCGAGAAGCAAGTCGAATAGTTCTCTTCAACTCCTTCATTTTCATTTCATCTTCCATGTCAAATGCTTTTGCGATGTCCTCAACTCGACGAGGAATCCCTGCTTCTCTTGCAGCAAGATAAACACATGCTGCAGCAACCCCCTGAATACTACGGCCTGTAACTAGGCCCTTTTCAGCAGCTTTACGATAGAATGCAGCGGCTTGTTCTCGATGCTGTTTCCCAAGCCCTGACTTATCTCTGATAAATTGCATTGCTTTAACGAGATTACGAGCCCGGCTGCTTCGTGTCTTTGATCTGTCATCAATAACAGCTCGTCTTCGCCAATCCCTCAACGCTTTGCCAGAAATACCGTGAATCTTCGCACGGGAACCCATTAGGTCACTCCTGCTAATACTGGTGTTCAATCCCTTGTCGGATAATGTTAGAGTTGATGGGGCACCAACTCTTGACCTATCAGGACCATCTCGATGGTTGACCCATTCTGCTCCAGGGTCAATGACATCTCTCTCAACCACTAATCCACAGGATTGGCAAACAACCTCGCCTCGAACAGAATCCAAATCCCATTCAATTGCACCACACTCTTCACAAGGTCCTTCGTGGCCTACAATTTTTCTTACTTGTGAAGGCCGTCTTGCAGAACCGATTACATTTCTGTTTGAGAATGCTCGTTTCTTAATTTCATTGACCTTCTTCTGTTCAATTTCTACTTTTGTTTTATCAGACATACTCTACAACCTCGGGTTACATAGTGAGTTGTTGCCCGGAGTATTTAAACCTGTGGGGTGAGATGTGTGTGTATTTACTTCACACAGGCACTCTGAACACAATTTTTGGGCCCCAACACTGGTATTACTTGCCTGACACTATTTGAATGATGCAACCACGTTGAAAACACTGCTAACTCAATGGGACATCCCATGACAATAATTGTGATTTATAATCTAAATATTAGACATTCTAGTACAAATAATAATTCAGATTAATCAGATTAAATGAGTCAATGTTTCAATAATTATCTGACTCACTTTTCATATATTTCATTGTGGGCAAGTTCATGAGGCTCTCGCGCTCCGGTTCACACCGATGCCTGCATCAGTAGTGCTCGGTGCACAATGGGGTGACGAGGGAAAAGGCAAGTTAGTTGACCAACTTGCTCAAGAGTCAAACTGGGTTGCTAGATTTCAAGGAGGAAACAATGCTGGACACACTATTGTCCTTGGTGACCAAGTTCTCAAACTCCACCAGCTACCTTCTGGCCTAACCAATCCAGACTGTCAATTAGTACTCGGAGCGGGTATGGTCATTGACCCATGGGTTTTGGAAGAAGAACTTGACAAGTGGAAGGAATCATCAGGAGAATCTCCCGAAGGAAATCGCCTCTGGATCTCTGAGAGAGCTCATGTCAACCTACCTTTCCACCGCCTTTACGATAGCGCAGATGTCAAGATTGGAACAACTGGTAGAGGTATCGGACCTACATACCGAGACAAGATTGAGCGAGTTGGTGTGCGATTCTGTGATATCGAACATCGCCGCACAGATGAGGAATGGCTACAAGAAAACGCAGCTAGAATGACTACCCAACTGTCAGCACAGGGTGTTTCATCCTCAATTTCATCAACATCCCTGAAAGAATCTCTTGACTGGGTTGCAGCAAGATTCGGAAACGCAATCAAACCTACTGGGTTGATGCTTGACTTGGCTCTCCGCCAAGGCGAAAATGTTCTGCTCGAAGGAGCCCAAGGTTGTCTGCTTGACATTGATTATGGCACCTATCCATTTGTCACCTCATCAGTAACAAGCCGTGCTAATGCAACCCACGGCGTTGGAATCCACCCCGGCCACATCGGCGAAGTTTACGGCGTGGTAAAAGCGTATACAACTAGAGTTGGGCATGGCCCATTCCCCGGTGAGTTGTTTGATGACGTGGGCGCTTACATGGGGAAAATGGGGCACGAATTTGGCACTACAACTGGTAGACCCAGAAGATGTGGCTGGCTTGACTTAGTGGTTCTCAGGCACGCACAAAGACTGAATGGATTCACCCAACTTACCCTTACAAAACTAGATGTTTTAGGTGGACTAGACGAATTAGAAATTGTAGTTGGGTATGACTTAGATGGACAATTCTTGAGTGAAATGCCCGCATGTTCAGAAGACATGGCGAAGGTCAAGGTTGTCACTGAAAAGGTTCCAGGATTCCCTCATATTCAGATGGATGAGTGGTTGGAAATGGCTCGCGATGCAAATGAAAATGGCAAAGGCTACTCTGCCCTTCCTGATGGCGCACGTGAATATGTTTAGAAAATTGAAGCAATGTTGGGGATTCCAATTACATCGGTCGGTGTTGGGCCCGACCGAGAGGCAACGATCTACAAAGTTTGAGCGTTAGAATAAAGCGGAATGACCGAGAGGCGATGATATGGCAGGCAGACCACATAAGCGGAGAATCCCCAAACCAAAGGGTGCGAAACCTAAACGTTCACGCTCAGCGGCTGCGATAGACCCAGAAGTTTCTTGCCATGTTCCTAAGTGTACAGAATTCGCTGATACAGCACTTGGTGGGCGTTCTATTGCCTTTGACAATGCAGTTGATGTGTGGGAAAATATTCCCGAAGGGCCTAGGCGTGTGAAGGTCTGCAGAACTCACTACAGAGAGTGGAAGAAGTCAAAGAAAGATGACGAAACCGAATGGTCCTAGATTTGTTTTGGACTTGTGACGCCTGAATTACTAATTAATTGAGATTATTTTGAGCATCCAAATGGATGAAATCAAAAATCGAGGCTTCTGAAAGATATTCAAAGGAATGAATGACGAAGTCTGAAATCAGATTCGGCGTTCCTTGTTCTTTAGACGGAGACCTTTGTAACTGCACTTACGGCACTTGATTGCCTTAAGCCCATTGCGAGCATTGCATTTCATGCAAATGCGCACTTCAAGCAGACGCTTCTCTGCCTCTGGGAACCTTGCCATTGAGGCGGCCGACTTGCTCCCGATATATAAGCCCAAACCCCCTGCCTGCAACTGTCCCCCATGCGAGTAGTCAGGCTTCCGGGAATTCATCACGACGCATCCTGCGTCCTGATATCAGGTGAAGATGCGACATTTGTGGTCGACCCTGGTACCAGTTGGTATCAATCAAATGTGCTTGAGAGAGTCGAAGCCAACCTCATCGAACAACCGGGAATCGTCGGGATTCTGTTGACTCACCGTCATTACGACACGGCCGGCGGTGCCAGCCACCTCTCAAACCATTGGGCCGTCCCGGTCCACGCACACCTCCGGGAGGACTCGATCGGCGTAGAGGTCTTTGCCCCGCTTGGAGAAACCTCTTCGGATTAGTGGGCGGACAAAAACATCGTCCTTGTCGATACCCTTTGTGGAGAAAAATTCAACCAGCGTCGCCTCCCCCCCCC
>CAXEOD010000116.1:0-5331 GCA_963997805.1 uncultured Candidatus Poseidoniales archaeon | reverse complement strand
TGAGCGACAGGCCATCACCCACAAGTTTTCTATTGCGGGCCATGAAGGCTATATCACGGTTGGGCTCTATGAAGACACAACCCCTGGTGAAGTCTTTATTACCATGAGTAAAGAAGGCTCAACGATTTCTGGTCTCATGGATTGAGGTTGATTTAAAATCCGAATTTTGTGATTTCTAAGTACCTTGGGATGAATCATAATTAGAGTAATTGCAGTAACTAAATGGCCAATTGCCATTGTTGTTGCAAGGTTCCCGCCCCCAATGGAATCACTAAGGTTGGTGATCATAGCTATACTTCCTGCATATCCAAAGCCGAATGCTAATCCCCAAAACAGCGCATTTTCAGAAGTGAAGAGTTTTCCTCCACGACTAACATCTCGACTTGCTAAAGACCAAATTGCTAGAAGCACAGTGAGTACCATCAAAATAAACTCCTCAATCATCATAGTAATTGCAGATGGTTCATCAATAAGTCTCCTCCATGCACTTGCGATATGCCAGGTGACAAATATCTGAGAAATCATGCCCCATCTGGTAGCAAATCTAGCGCCACCTTTAGTGGAGGATACATCAATCAAGGTGTCTTGAATCCAATATACCATTCCTACTTGGATGGCGATTGCAAGAATGATGAATCCAATCCATTTCAATATCTCACTCGTTTCACCTTCAAAACCAGAACTATAGCCATAACCAATGAGTACTGCAATTGCTGTTACAGCTAAGATTTGCCACGTGGAAATCCCCATTGCGCTACCTTCACGCTGTGTATCATCGAGAACTTTTGTTCCGTTAGCCAACCACGATGCAGTCCCTGATTTGAATGACAGCCCTTGGCCTATAGACCAAAGTAGGAAGAGCGAAGCGAGTGAAAGAGGTATCCATGATTCCCAGTCCCCATCACCTTTGACTAATTGTAATAATCCAAGACAAATTATGGTGCTAAGTAGTAATGGCAGACTCCATGCTCTTAGTGAGCGGAGTAAGAGTGATTTGAACCAAGAATCCGAAGCAAGTCCTTCAACTCTAACCATGCGGTGAGCAAAATCCCAACGCGTTGAAGTTGCAGTCAAAGCATAACCGAATGATAGTGAAATGAAACCGATTGCTGAATATAATTTTAGTGTATCAGGCCCTTGAGCAAGGGCATAGAGAATTGTTGAGAGAATCAGAAGAAGTAGGATATGAGGCAAGGTCTTCAAATCAACTAGTGTGGCAAGTAATTGCCCTAAGCCAAATTTCGGTTCTTCCAAGGGGGCCATTCCTAATTCATCCACGTAATCAAGCCGAGAATCTACCTCTTCTATCTCAGCCATGGTGTCTCCACGCGTCCACTCCTGTTAAGGGCAATGCACCTTAGGAGTGGCGTGGTCAAGTTACGAAAGGCGGCTCGCGGAAAGCATCGTTGGGTTGGGTTAACAGTTGATGAGTCTGTTACTAACAGGGCAGAATTGGAGAAAATACTTAGTCAAAGCGATGTCTTCAGTGGTGGCTGTAAATTGTTTGATTTTATTGATGGCAAAGCAATAATTAAAATCCCTCTAGAATCCTATAAAGATGCCAAATCAATTCTTAAAGATGGATTTAATGGGTTGATTTCCCAAACAAGTTCGGGAAAAATCCGGTTAGTACGCGAGCGAATGGGCATCAAAGTATCTCGTAAAAAAAGATAAGATTTAACTGCAAAAGTCAATCTTTTTCTAATGCTTTCCAGCCCAACTATCTTCAACAGAAAGTGCTTTGTTCTTTAGAGGAATAATCTTGCGATAGACTTCAGATGGAGAACGAATCTCACCCTCAACAGTTAGTAATCTTGCGAGAGGAATGCCAAAATGTTCTTCGTTTTCAACTAATAAAGGTTGAATTACATCCCAGTCAGCATCAGTGAGTGCAACAAATTCTCCACCATTTAGTTGCGAAGGTGAAAGCACATTTGAAGGATCACGAACATAAATCGCCCCTCCACTTGAGAGGCTGAACAGATTCCCTCCGGGATAAGGTGTATCCAAATCAGAAATTTCTCCATTTCTTTCAAACCGTATGCCGTTTACTATCACGAACCCTCCTCCTTCTAATGGGTCTCCAGCCATAAAGGATTCAGCCAGGTAGTCTAACGCAGTACCGTTGATGACGAGTTTTGGACTACCAACTGAGTTAATCATTGGTCTACCAGCAGCATTTCCTTGGACAAATAATCTGCCACCTTTAGCGCCATATCCGTAACATTGCCCAACATCGCCATGAACAACTAAGGTTCCACACTTGTGTATTTGAGCTACTTGGTCCTGAGCATTTCCGTGCATGTGGATTGTCATTCCATCACTTCCACTTCCGAGATAATCTCCAACACTACCAAAGACATCAATCCTCACATCAGAGGTTTCCATTCCAAAGCCGTTGCCAATGAACCGGTGTCCTTTGCAGTGTGTAACCATGAAATTTCTCCAGCCCGCTTGGTGTAGCGCAATTAATTCCCTAGCGAGTGAATCTATACCTTCAATCGGATAGGGTCTAGCGTCTACAACTATTGCTTGAGTTGGGTTTTGAGGTTTGGGTAGATGTCCTGGCGATTTCTGCCCCGAGAAATATTCACAGGGGGTTGTTCCAGCGTGATTGAGAATTCCCATTATTGCATCTTCAACATAATCTAGCCATCTGCTTGTCCTAAGTGCACCTGTGTCATATTTTCTGTTTAATAGGAGGCAAAGCAAGTCAACTGCTTGCTGGCGTGAATGTTGGCTAGCGTAAGAGCCGATTTCTGAAAGAAGGCCGAGGGCTGCGGGCCAGTCGAAAGTTGGGAAAGTGGCAACAATTTGTGGAAAGACCTCGTTTGTAGCCCACTCAGAAGGCCAATCAAATCCTGATTCCATAGCCGCTGGTTCAATGTTGAAATTTCCTTCAGGATGGGTGTCCACGATAGCATCAAATTTGTTGGTTATAGTTAGTTCATGTCCGCCGTTGTTATCGGGGTTGATATCAAAAATGAATGAACCACCATCGGTGTAAGATCCGCCGCGGGCGTTCCAATATTCGTCACAACGACGCCAAAATCTCTTATCCTCTGATGACAAACTCTCTAAGACAGCATCAATGACTTGCTTTTCGCTACCACAAAATGCAATTCCGACTTCACCACGTTGGTATGAGAAAACTTGGGGTCTTAACATACTAGTATCTGTTATGCCAATTAATTGATGTGTTAGGCCATCTGCCTTTGCGATAATGAAGAACCACGGGCCGTCAGGAGAGCCATGAATGTGGGTTTGTTGAATGGCCTCATAGACCTCTTGTTTTTCGTCTGGAAGCATTATAAAATCAAGTTCACCTGTCGGTGCTAAACTCTCAATCACATATTCCATCGGGTATCCATATACACGAGAGTGGAGGTCAAATCCGAGTGCGGCAACTTCGGTATCTGTGAAGAATAGAGGTTCCATACCTCTCTGTCCCAAATAGTCCTTGACTGAGACATAGTTTGAGAAATCACCATTATGCACAAGAGCAACATCAACTCCCTGCCCAAATGGGTGTGCTCCGCCTGGGTGGGTGACTCGACCTCTTGTAGGGTATCGGTGGTGTCCAATCCAAACATGTGCAGTTACTTCATCCAGTCTATAGTATCGTATCACGTCTTCTGCATAGCCGACAATTTTGAGAATAATCATATTTTGTCCATGGCTTAGGACGAATGCATCTGCACGCTGTTCTTTGGCATAATATTCAACATTTAATTTGTGAGTATTCTGGAATACCATTTCATCCAACATTGCTTTTCGATTTGGGAAATCAGATTCAGTTAAATTTCCGTCTGAAAGGAATTTTTCAACAGCTGCTGGTTTTGGCCTGATAAAATAGCAAACAACATTTGGCGGTTGCACATCTAAATTTTCAAGGTCTTGCCAATTGTCGATAGTTGGAACATCATGGGTATGATCTACATCAAATGTTGAATTGATGAATTGTTCTTCAACATCTTTTCGTACTGAATCATCTAAGTAAGCAACTGCATACAAGTAATCATTCGTTAGAATTTCTTCGCTAACTCCGAACTGCTCATGGTTGAGGCCAACCATTGCCACGCCTCCCCCTTTTCCGTTACCACGATTGCGCATTTGCTCAAGGGAATTGAACAGGTGACGCCCTGCAACAGGGATTTCACAGGCTAACCCGACAACACCGCAACCGCCTTCAGCAGCATCGTCATCATTCATCTCAAATTTTGGTAAGCGGCTGTTCATTAAGCGCCTTGAATCAAGAAGTGCTTCTGCATTCTTCATTTGCCATCACCTTTAGTATAGACTAGAAGGTCAGTCCGGCCAACCAATTCATTTACATCACTTAGTCCTAATTTTCTAAGGATGTCTCTGAGGCGCCACTGGAGAGCAGTGTAATAGTTATCCAATCGTTTTACTCCCCAGTCTTGTTGCATCCATTCTTGTAATTCAATATCAGTGGTTGTCAATCCCCAAGGGCAACCACGGCCCGAAGGTCCACCTTCACAATTTGCACATCGAGTACAACCCATTGCGACTAAGTCACTTGTTCCTAGGACAACACCATTAGCTCCTAGAGCAATGGCTTTTGCGATATCATCTGCAGTTCGGATACCTCCGCTTGCAATCAAAGTTACATTATCCCTAATCCCTTCTTTGATGAGGAATTTGTGAACTTTGCGGTGGGGGTTTTGCAATTTGAAAGCCAAATAGCACAGGATCCAGTCCATTTTATATTCATCTCGGTTGGCCCAGGCTACCCACAACAGAGTCCAGAACCGTGTTTTAGTAATGTCGCCTTTGTTTGCGAAGCGCATCATGTCAAAGCCCGGAAAGATGTTTAGTTGGTCAACGGGCGTACTGTCCGACCAAAGGTATGGTATAACCACGTAACTGTGGAATTCTCGGAAGTTGGACCCTGCCCGTTGTTTGCACTTTGTGATAATCTCACTGAGAGTTTTCTCTACCGCCCGGGGCATATCCTCTCCGAGAAATTCTTTAACCATTTTATATCGCACCGTGTCGTCATCCACCGTTTTTAATTGTTTAACCAGCTTCTTCCCATTTTCAATTTTTGTCCGCAAAGCGTGCTTTTCGCCCACGACCTCAGGGTTGTCTGTTTGTTTTACATGAGGCGTCTTCATTTTCGACAGTTTCAGCAGAGTCTTTTCAATATCTTTCAGGGGTGGTTCAACCATGATCAGTTTGTCGCTTTTTGTGGTGCTAAAGGGTATGTCCCCCCGGATCACGGTGTTTATTGCTGGGTAGTAGGTATTGCCGTACCTCTTAGTTAGCTTTTCTTTGTAAATGAATTCTGTATCACCAGACCCCCACGTT
>CAXEOD010000115.1:0-5513 GCA_963997805.1 uncultured Candidatus Poseidoniales archaeon | reverse complement strand
CTACATAGAGTGGCCTGAGTGGGAGTGAGTTTTGTGGAGAAAAAGCGCCGTATGACTCGTGAAAATGCTAAAAAAATTGGTTCTGGTGCAGTAAAAATTGCAGGCGCACCAGGCCGGAAAATGAAAGTCAGAATGGGTAACTTAAATGATAGAATGGTGGCAGTAAAATGGACACCTAAGAAGATGATTAATGAATATGTGAAATTCAATATTGTTGGTATATTCAATTCTATTTTTGCCTTCATTATCTACGAATTATTCTATTGGATAAATCTCTCTGACAATTATCGCCCTCAAGCAGCCTGGGCTGCGTGTATACTGATAGGTCAGATAGAATGTCACTACACTCATTATCGGTTCACATTCGGTTCAGCAGCTAATTATCTACAGAGCCTTAAGTGGGCAGCCTCAATTTACTCAACAATTCTAGTGTTGTCTACAATTTCTTTCCATATTTTAGTTGAAGAATTACTGATTTACCATCGCTATGCTTGGGCAATAAACACGGTTCTGTTTGGATTTGTTAACTTCGCTTTTCTCCGTTGGCTAGCATTTCCTCCGGAATTAGACAAATCGCTACTGAGTGCTCTTGAGGAAGAATGACTCTTTTATTGCTCACAACGAGGGCGTAATTGAAGAATAATGGGCGTGCGGCTCGCATTATGTTCGAGCGAGCGCGTGGCACGCGCGATTTCGGTCCAGCGGAGATGGGACGACGCTTAGCGTTCGAAAAAATATGTGAAGAAGTAGGCTCATGCTACGGTTTTCAGCGTGTTGCAACACCTACTTTTGAGCGTCTTGAATTGTTTACTGCTAAGTCTGGAGACGGAATCATTGAGCAATTATACGCATTCAAAGATAGAAGTGACAGAGATTTGACTCTTAGACCTGAATTGACAGCGCCAGTAATGCGAATGATTGCTGAGAAACGTGGTCAGATTCCAAAACCAGCACGATACTCGTATTTCGGCCCGTGTTATCGTTATGAGGAATCAAAGAGAGGGCGTTACCGTGAATTTTGGCAGTATGGTTGTGAAGTAATAGGTGCACCAGGCCCACTTACGGAGGCAGAAGTTGTTGCTTTTGCCTGTGCAATCCTGACAGCATCCGGTCTCAAAGATTGGCAACTGAAAATCGGACATGTTGGAATCCTAAATGATATTCTCAACAATCTTGGTTTGAGTGGTGATGCAAAGTCAGCTGCAATGCGTCTGCTTGACAAAGGCGATTTTGAAGGGCTCTCAGCATCTGGAATAGATGGAGATGCAGTGAAAAATTTGCAGGCACTTTCACAACTTAACGGCGGGGCTGAAACTTTAGTTGGTGCCCGTGAAATTATCTCAAGCATGGGTGTGGAGTCAGAAGCATTGGACCAGTTAGAGGAAATGTTGAGCGCTCTAAGTGCGCTTGGCGCTAGTCCCCCTTCATTAGTCGTGGATCTAACAGTCGCACGCGGTTTAGACTACTATACAGGTATGGTTTTTGAAGTACTAGTCGATTCTTTAGGTGGAGAAGGACAAGTGTGTGGAGGCGGTTCGTATCGCCTCTTCCACCTCTTTGGTTTGGACGAACTTGACCCGTGCTGTGGTTTTGGAATGGGCTTTGACAGGGTGCTTTTGGCGTTAGAAGTTCAGGCTGAAAAAGAAGGGTCTGCCGAAGTAGTTCCGGGTGAAAACTCAGGCCCTGGTGTATTGGCAGTCATTCCTTTCAAAGTTGATAATTCTAAGGTTCTTCCATTAGTTGGAGAGTTACGCGCTGCAGGACAACCGGTAACCCTAGAGTTGCGTTCACGAAAGACAGGTAGGTCATTGGCGTGGGCTGATGCTTCTGGAGCGACTTATGTGATGGTGGTCGGACCGAGGGATTTGGAGTCAGGAGATGTCACAATTAAGCGGCTTTCAGATGGTGCAGAGGTAAAGTGTAGTCTCAGCGCAGAAGCCATCAGTCAAACGATTTCATCGATGTGAGTTTTATTTCATCAACTTGAAATACCCAATATTTCAGTACAGTAACTAGGCCATGAAACAGCATTAACTTCTGAGATCCAACTACTTTCGTCAGGTGCCATATCTCTAGGTACATATGCGGCGCACATTGTGATATCAGACATATCGGAAGTGGTAGTGTTACCATCGGAGTCTTCGATAAGGATACTTGTTGTTTGCATGAATAAAACATTACCAAAGAATGAATAATTAAAAGTGGATACTGTTTTCATTCCGCTTACTGCCATGCAATCATTCACGTTTTCAGCAACCATCACTACTGCAGTGGTATTGATAATATTCCATTCTGTACTGCAACCGACAGCATCACCTTCCATGAATACCATCAGAGTTCCACCTATCGTAGTCCATTCTCCAGAAAATGGGTGATTTTCATCTACTTCGGAAACACAACCGGCAAAAGCAGGTGATATAATCATCAAAATTAGTGCTAAAACAATTGTTCGCATGATTTTCGGAAGAGTATCAGGCACTTATTCCTGTTTGCGGCGTGCAAAAGCTGCGATTCCAATTGCGCTAGCAGCAGCAAAGATGCCGAATCCTGGCATCCCCTTATCTTCATCTGAGCCACCCTCATCTCCAGTGCCGAGGATATCTTCAGCAGCAGTTTCATTGAGAATTGGGAAAGTCACAGTTCCATTGTTTTGAGCCTCTTCTTGGCCGGAGAAGTACATTCTGAATTCTGCGTCGCAGTTGAAAAATATACACTCAAGACCGGATGAAGCATAGATTACCATCCGTACTCTAAGAGCAGGGTTATCGGTAGCGTCATCCCAAACTTGTAACGTCTCATTTACAGGGAAGGTGATAGCGATTTCATTTTCTCCTTGGCTCATTGCAGTGTACTCATATTTGGCAACTTCTAAGCCACCTTTCATCAGTGAGATATTGAGGTTTTCACAATCACCATTGCAATTATTTTGACCATTTTCCCAATTGCCACCGACATCAATCATTAGATGAACTTGGATTTGAGCATCAACTTCTAGAGCAAAATCTTCCTTTAGTTGGGGGTCCATTCTGCAGGTCCACTCAACTTCCATCTTGCCATTTCCTTGGGTAGTCTCAGCATAGCCATCATTTGCACTTCCATCATCTGTGTTGTTGAAATGACCCCAACATGGTGTTCCAGAACTTTGTCCCCATAGGTAGAACGTGTTATTCTCATGACTAGGTTGCTCACCAGTTTCTTGCATAATTGTAGCATCGCCTACATCAGCCATAGTAGCAGGAATAGCCATCAAAAATAGCACTGCCATGAGCAGTCCGCTTGCTATCTTCATCTCGCCCATCAATTAGTAGGTGTAGCCCGTCCCATTTCACCATTACCCTTGTTAGGTTCCAAGGAAATCCTTGTTTTTCCCACTATTATTGCGAATTCAGCGGATATGGTTAATCATACGGCGGGTTATGAAAAATGATTTTTTGAACGTTGCGAAAATTGATAACGAATAGCATTGAGGACATAGTGGTAAAAATGGTAGAAGTAGGAGATAACGCACCTGATTTTGAACTTCATGATGGAAGTCGTAATGTTGTAACAGGAGGAGAGCACAAAGGTCAGAACGTCGTTCTTGCTTTCTTTCCAGCAGCATTTACTGGTGTTTGTAAAACCGAGATGTGTGTGTTTGAAGATACCCTTCAATCATTGAATGATTGTAATGCAACAGTATTGGGAATTAGTGTTGATTCACCATTCTCAAACAATGCCTTTGCCGAAGCCAATGGAATCACCTTCCCGATACTTTCAGATTATTCCCGTTCAACTGTTCGTGCATACGGAGTAGCATTGGATGACTTTGCTGGAATGACTGGATACACAGCCGCACAAAGAGCAGTTTTCATTGTTGATGAGAATGGCGATGTTTCTTGGATGTGGATTGCTGACTCTCCTGCGGAAGAACCAGATTACGCTGAGATAGTGGCGTTTCTTTCAGCCTGAGCCGAAGTGATTGATTAAATTCTCAGGCATCGTGGTCTCTGAGTTTTGCATCATCATCTTCAGGTGCCATGATGTAATTGTTGTACAATAGTGAACAGGACAAGGCACCAATGAGTGGGCCAGCCCAGTACATCAAAAGATGAGACATATCAGCCATATCGGTGAATAACCAAGTCCCCATCCATCGGGCTGGGTTCATTGCCGCTCCGGTAATTCCCCCTCCCATCATGATATCTACTGCCACCATCATTCCGATTCCCCAGCCACCAATTGCTGGTGCTCGAGGGTCAACTGCAGTACCCCAAATTGCAAACATCAGTAGGAATGTGAGTACGGCTTCTACTGCAACTACGCCTATCAGATCAATTCCTGCGTTTGGTGCAGGAGTTCCCATCCCGTGACCAACGGCTACCATACTGGTTCCATCAAGAACTTGAGATAAAATCAATCCTGCGATACTTGCTCCCAAAAGTTGTGCTCCGATGTATTTCAATCCAGTATCGTTATCGATTTTTTTGACAACCATCATTGAGATAGTAACCACTGGATTGATGTGACCGCCTGAAATATTCATTGTTGCAGTCACTACAATTGCTAATACTAGACCATGCGCTAATGCGACTGTGGTAAGGTCACCGCCCATCATAATTGAACCGGCACCAATGAATGTCAAGGCAAAAGTGCCTATCAACTCACAAATCAATCTGCTCTCCAAACTCACTTCTGTATCACTCATAATAATCGTCAAACCGTTCGGCGGAGTCATCTATATTTCAATTGATGTCTGACAACACTTGACTAGAAAGCGAATCACAACTGTTTGGTAATTCAGGGAAGCCTGAAAATTACGGGGTAAATCATTCAGTTTTGATACCGACGGGAATAATTACTTCGTCCGCCTCGACCCTTACGTCCAGCTTTACTTCCTTTATTTCCGCCACCGTGAGGGTTGCGGTCATGTCGGGCTCCACCATCTTTCTTTGCCGGTGGTTTTCCTGCGCGATTTCGTCCGCCACCGCCGCCACCGGAATTCCGACCGCGATAGTTGCGATTTTGATTGCCATATTTTCTATTGTAAGGTCGGTTGCCCCTATTTCGTCCACCTCTGCCCGAGTCACTTTTCTTACGTGGTGCAGGTACATGCTTTACTTCGTAATATGGTAACTCTTTGAAGTCTGGTGGTCTGAAAGCAATTTTGATTCCAGCCTCTCTTTGAATCCGGCTGCACAATTTTTTCTGTGGGTGTTGAACAATACTAATGACAGTTCCAGTCGCTCCAGCCCGTGCAGTCCTTCCGCTACGGTGCTTGTATGCCTTGCCGTTCTCTGAAGGGTCATAGTGAACAACACAGTTGATTCCTTCAACATCAATTCCACGCGCTGCAACATCAGTTGCAATCAGAGCCAAACATTCTCCACTAACGAAATCCCGCATAGCCCGATTTCGCTGACGCTGGTCCATGCCACCATGTAGGGTTGCGACCCCAACGCCTTCGTCCTCAAGTTCGGAGCCAACCCTTTCAACCCCTAAACGGGTTCTACAGAATACGATAGTGCGACCACACT
>CAXEOD010000114.1:0-5516 GCA_963997805.1 uncultured Candidatus Poseidoniales archaeon | reverse complement strand
AGGTGCGTTCAATCTAGGTGGCGGAAGTTTGTTCAAGCCAGTTTGAGTTGCTTCAGTTTCTTGTGTGAGATGATTAATTGTGGTGGCTAGGGAAACTCCAGTATCAATATGATCGATAGTTCTGAGGAACTTTGCTACTCCATCGGCTCCACAGTACATGGCAACAATTTGCCCAGTTAGTAGAGAGACCTGAAATCCCAATTTCCCCATTCTAATCCTGTACTCCTTCCGTGACTCTCCCTCATAACTTGGAAAGGCGTTGCGTGCTGCGAAGATTACAGCCTTACCTCCAGTTCTTATCGTAATATAACCGCCTTTGATCACTACCTTAGCAGTGTTCTTCGTTGTCCACCACCCAAACCTCCCTAAACCAAAGAGGAATGAACGAAAGAGGCCACGCTTCTTCTTTTGCTCACCCACAATCATTCATTCACATCGGTCCTATTTCAAACTAAGTAACTAATGTTTGAGTAGACGCACAAGAGTCTAAACCCCGCCAATAGGTTCAACAGAATGAAGCGCTTGGCGACGCTTGATGAAGCCGCTAATAGTTGTCAACTTCAAGACCTATAGCAGCGCACATGGCGCTAATGCAGAATTGCTGGCGAAATTCATGGCAGAAGCAGATGCGGCCTGTGATTCAGCGGATTTCGTTGCTGTTGTTTCAGCATTTGACTTGGCTTCAGTAAAGTCTGCAGCACCTAACCTGCAAGTTTGGACTCAACATCTTGACCCAGTTGGATTTGGGTCTAATACCGGCTGGCTTCATCCTGAAACTGCAATTGAGAGAGGTGCAACAGGAACCATCATCAATCATGCAGAACACAAAGTTTCTATTGACCATGTCAAAAATCTACTCGCACAACTTCCTGACGGATTCCCAGTATGCGCTTGTGCAGCAGATTTGGATGAAGCAAAAGCACTTGCGGCTCTTGGCCCAACTATGATTGCTGTCGAGCCGCCAGAACTGATTGGCGGTGACATCTCGGTCACATCAGCAGACCCTGAAATTGTTTCAGGCACAGCTAATCTTGTGAAATCAGTAAACCCAGATGTTCGTGTTCTCTGTGGTGCTGGAGTCAAGAACGGAGAAGATGTAGCAATGGCAATTCAACTTGGAACCGAAGGAGTTCTTCTGGCCAGTGGGGTCACCAAAGCAAATGACCCACAAGGAATTCTTGCAGACTTGGTTTCAAAACTTTGAATTGCTTACTTTAGCAAACTCATGATTCAGGGTAAGTGCCACCAACTTGGGAATAACCATCAGGAATTTCAGCACCGTAGTCAACTACTACTCCTTCCAATTTGACACCGGCACCAATTTTTGCGCCTTCACCAATCAAACATTCAACAACTGAGGCCTGCTCACCGATGAAAACATCACTCATCAACGCTGACCTTACCACATCAGCACCAGGGGAAATCGTTGAACCATGTCCTATTGCACTACTCAATGGGCCAGCCCCATCAAACACACCATCACCTATCCAAGAGGTGTCGGCAAAACCACCGCGCCCACCACTAGACCAGCGCTGACCATTGAGACAAACTTGCACACCTTCCAACCAAGAAGAGGGAGTACCAGCATCAACGAAGTGACCCTCAAAGCCAAATCCGTTCAACACACCTTCAGATGCAATCTCGGTGTAAACATCTCTCTCCATACTATGCGCACCATCAGGCATCCGCTCAAAAATCTCTGGTTCAAGAATGTAGCAACCAGCGTTAATCATGTTACTGACCGCATCTTCTAATGCAGGCTTTTCTTGAAACTGGTAGATCTTTCCATCCTCGCGAATATCGCAGACTCCAAACCTA
This sequence comes from uncultured Candidatus Poseidoniales archaeon, assembly GCA_963997805.1. Taxonomy (GTDB): domain Archaea; phylum Thermoplasmatota; class Poseidoniia; order Poseidoniales; family Thalassarchaeaceae; genus MGIIb-Q1. Next base: position 3,698 of record CAXEOD010000114.1, on the reverse strand, counting down.
GTTGGATCCTCAACCTCCCACAGAGAAATGGTCGCTAAACCACCCTGTGAATTGTGGAAATTGAGCATTTCTTCAACCGGAACACTAGAGAGCAGGTCACCATTCATAACGCAAAATGTCTCATCACGAAGGTGGCTTCTGCAATTAGCAATCGCACCACCGGTACCAAGTGGTTCTGTCTCTTCAACGATGGTGACTTTGTATGGTAATTCAACAGTGGAAAAATGCTCTCGCATCTCCTCAATTTTGTATCCTGCTGCCAAAATGACTTCATCAACTAATGTTTCAGGAAGTGCTTCTACCACTCTTTCAAGCAGAGTTTTGTCAAGCATCGGCAACAATGGCTTAGCAACATGGTTCGTCCATGGGCGAAGTCTAGTGCCAAAACCGCCGGCCAATACAATGACTTGCATGATGCTCCCTGTCATGGCCGGTTAAACACCCTCACTTCAAGGGATTCCTTACGGGATAGGGTCTCGGTGCAACTTAGGCACGCGAGCAAGTATTCAAAGACGGGCTTTAGGTCGACCGCCTTGTAGGGGGAGAATAGGTGAACATCCACGAATACCAAGGAAAGGGTCTGTTCCGAGATGCTGGACTTCCGGTAGTTGCCGGAGTTCATTGCACGACTGTAGAACAAGCACTCTCTGCTTACGATGATTTGGCTAGCGAAATTGTTGCTGTAAAGAGCCAAATTCATGCTGGTGGTCGTGGAAAAGGTGTCCTTTATGATCCCGAAACGGGGGCAGAAGTGATGCAGGGTGGAGTCAAGATTGCTTTCAATCGAGATGATGTTGAAACCTATGCAACAAATTTGCTTGGCAACAAATTAGTCACAAAACAAACTGGTGAAGCCGGAAAAATTGTCAACAATTTGTACATTGAATCTGGCTGTGCTATTGCCCACGAGTATTACCTAGCAATTTTAGTTGATAGAGAGGAAAAAATGCCCCTCATTATGGCTTCAACTGAAGGCGGGATGGATATTGAAGAAGTAGCAGAATCAAATCCTGAGGCAATTCACAAGATTCACATCGACATCAATGTAGGAGTTACTGATACACAAGCAGTTGACTTAGCTAGTGCACTTGGGTTAGATGGAGCGGCTAGCGATTCGTTTGTCACAATGATTCAAGGATTATTCTCATTATTCGTTGAGAAAGATTGTGCTATGGTCGAAATCAACCCACTCGTACGCACAGAAGGTAACGAGATGGTATTACTTGATGCAAAAGTCAGTTTTGACGAGAACGCTCTGTTCCGCCATCCAGATATCGTTGAACTACGTGACTTGTCTGAAGAGGAAGGCACTGAGATTCGCGCCAAAGAAGCGGGATTGTCTTATGTCAAACTTGATGGCAACATCGGCTGTTTAGTCAATGGAGCAGGGCTAGCAATGGCAACAATGGATGTCATCAAATTGTATGGCGGCGAGCCTGCAAATTTCTTAGATGTTGGAGGCGGCGCTGACGAGCAACAAGTTGAGACCGCTTTCAGTATCATCATGGAAGACCCAAATGTGAAGGGGATTCTAGTCAACATCTTTGGTGGAATCATGCGCTGTGACATCATCGCAAGAGGAGTCATTGCCGCAACTGAAGCACTTGGCTTAGAAGACCCACTAGTCGTGAGATTAGTGGGGACAAACTTCGAAAAAGGTAGAGCCATTTTAGCAGCCAGCGGCCTAAACATCCACACTGCTGAAACGCTGGCCGAAGGCGCTGAAAAAATTGTTTCACTCATTGGAGGTGGTCAATGATGGGTATCTGGATTGAAGAAGATGCAAAAATCTTGGTTCAGGGAATCACAGGAAAACAAGGCACATTCCACGCCACCAAGTCAGCAGAATTTGGCGCTAATGTTGTTGGAGGAGTGACTCCTGGAAAAGGCGGTCAAACCGCCGACCTTGGGGTCATTCAAGTTCCTGTCTGGAATACAATGACAGAAGCAATTTCAGAAACAGATGCTGACGCCAGCGTCATTTATGTTCCACCAAGATTCGCTGCTGCTGCTATCATTGAAGCGGCTGACGCCTTCAAATCAGTCAAAGGGACTGGCGTAATTGTCTGCATTACAGAAGGGGTTCCAACTCTTGATATGGTCAAGGCAACCGCTCACGTGAGAGGTATTGATGGGGTTCGCCTCATCGGACCTAACTGCCCTGGGATTATCACACCAAGCGAAACAGGTGGGGCGAAAATCGGTATCATGCCCGGCTCAATCCACGCCAAGGGGAGAATAGGAGTAGTCTCCAAATCAGGCACCCTAACCTACGAAGCTGTGGCTCAAACCATGAGTATCGACGAAGGACAATCCACCTGTGTTGGTATAGGGGGAGACCCCGTTAACGGCACTGGATTCATTGACTGTTTGTCAGCATTTGAGGCTGATGAGCAGACTGTCGCTGTCGTCATGATAGGTGAAATTGGTGGAACTGCTGAGGAAGAGGCTGCCGCTTGGGTTGCTGAAAACATGAGTAAGCCAGTTGTTGGCTTTGTTGCTGGAATGACTGCACCACCGGGCAAAAGAATGGGGCATGCTGGAGCGATTATTTCTGGCGGTAAAGGAACTGCTTCTGAAAAGGTAGCGGCGATGGAGGCTGCTGGAATCCGATGTGCTAATGACCCATCTGAAATTGGCGCAGTTCTACTGAAAGCACTGCAAGATGCTGGACTTCGTTAATCTACATTGAAGAATAACATGTTAGCCGCTCGTTTCAAAACAAGCACCCGATGTCAAGATACCAAACCACTGAGGAGGGATGGCAATGACAGTTGATGTAACCAGCCTGATTCCGGTCGCATTCGTCTTGGCTGGCGGAGCGATTTCACCCGGACCAAGCCTTGCAGTCGTACTTCGTAACACAATTGCTGGTGGCCGGGCTAGAGGTATTGCATGTTCTATCGGCCATGGACTCGGGTTAGGCATTTACGTATTCTTAGCCATTAGCGGAATCGCAATTTTGAAATCAGGAGGAGGGCTTTTTTCTACAACCCTAGATTTAGCGGGCGGGGCCTTCTTAATTTGGGTCGCAATATCCATGCTCCGTGCGAGTGGGGCAGACGGAAAAAAAGAAAACACAAGTGATGAAGATGAACTACAGGGTAATGAAAATCGTCAAGGTTTTGTCGAGGGATTCCTCATCGCCATCTTTAATCCAAAGATTTTCGTCTTTTTGACCGCTATTTTCAGTCAATTTATTGCTGCAGGAATGCCACTATCAGATCGGTTAATCATCGCTTGTCTAGCTCTGGTAATTGACACTACATGGTACATTATTGTCGCTATCGCACTTTCAGGAACGACGCTCCTAGAGGGGCTGAAGCAAAGAGGAAGACTCATCGATATCGTTGTAGCAATTATTCTGCTTGGGCTAGCAGTAACCATCTTTGTCAAATATTTACTGTGAAATCAAAATTACAATTTGATGAATCAGCGAGGTGGGCCACCGCGTTTCTTCGGGCCACTAGGAGGTCCACCGCGTTTTGACGGGCCACCACCTTTTGGAGGACCGCCTCTGCTAGGGGGGCCACCTCTACCGGGTGGGCCACCACCTTTTGGAGGACCACCGGGACCACCAGGGCCACTTGGACCGCGACTTGGAGGGCCGCCTCTACTTGGTGAACCACCTGGGCCACCGGGACCACTTGGACCGCGACTTGGAGGGCCGCCTCTACTTGGTGAACCACCTGGGCCAC
>CAXEOD010000113.1:0-5535 GCA_963997805.1 uncultured Candidatus Poseidoniales archaeon | reverse complement strand
CTAATTCTGACATATTATGCACCAATGAATTCTATTGAACTTGGGTCAAAATCTGGGTTAATCATTCCAATCTCTTGGCCTTCCGTTAGGAATTTTATGATACTCTCCCTACCATCATCACCAAAATCAATAGTTCTAGAATTCACATACATTTGTACAAATTTTGAATTCGTTTCTTCATCGATTCCTCGGCCCCATTGCCTTGCAAATTTCAATGCTTCATCTGGGTTTGATATCGCAATCTCAATACTTTGTTTAACCCACTCAGTAATATCTTCACACAATTCCTTTCCAAGGTTTTTTCTGACAACGTTTCCACCCAATGGAAGAGGTAGTCCGTTGTTTCTCTCATTCCACCATACACCTAAATCTAACAGAAGATTCATGCCATGAGATTTCCAAGTTAATTGCCCTTCATGGATTATTACACCACTATTAAATTCGCCATTTTGAATTCTAGGCATTATTTCGTCAAAAGGAACAATAACTGTCTCAACCTTACCGCAAGCCATTTTCAAAGCCAAATGTGCCGATGTTTTTTGCCCAGGGATTGCAATAGGTTTTGAACAAGCTTCTTCTAATGTCATCTCCTTAGAACTTACAAGCATTGGGCCATATCCTTCACCCATGCTTGCCCCACAATTCATCAATGAATATTTATCGGATATTTCGGGAAAAGCGTGAATACTAACTGCACTGACTTCATATTCTTCGGCAATGGCTTTCTCATTCAATGTTTCAATATCAAGTAAGACATGCTCAAATCTAAATCCTGGAGTTCTAACTAATCCAGTAGTTAATGCGTGGAACATAAATGCATCATCTGGATCGGGCGAGTGCCCTACGCGTATAAGCCGGTCATCAGCACTCATGTGTTGCCGCGACATCAATTTGGTTGTGAACTTTATGCATGAATTGATTGTTATACAAAATCACTTAATGGACAGGCTCAAAGACTGAGGGCTCCCGCCAATGTTTTAGTGGTAACATGCCTGATGTCTCAAGATTAGGAATTCATCAAGGAGAAATCGGACCAATTTGTGATTTCTGTGGGGCTAGACTAACATTTGGCCAATCAATTCCTATTGACGATAAATATTCATGTTTTGATTGTTATCAGTCCGAGACAGGTACCACACCTTCATCAGATGGGAAATCCGTGTCAGGATTACCAATGGAATAATCGCGTCGTTCAAGTGCCGTGGTGCTTTAGGGTCCTCTGATTTAGATGGTTGAGAGTAATTGGGCCCGAGCAGCCCACCGTTTTTCAAAGTGGTATTCTCAAATCGGACCAGATGATTACTGGTTCCCACCAAGACTGCGAACGAGAGAGTGTATGTTTCAGATGTGGTCTTCTAATATGTTCGACCGTCACATCAATTTTGAGACCCCTAAAAGTGTATTGAATTACCTACACCAAAGAGGGCCGAAAAGTTGTTTCTATTCAACTGCATATTATGGTAAGCCATTAGAGAGGAAGATGGCAGAAAAAGATTGGAAAGGAGCTGATTTAATCTTTGATTTAGACGGGGACCACTTGGACCATGTAGACCCATTTAATTTCCCAGAAATGTTAGAAATCATTCAATTACAGGCTTATAATTTATGGGAAGAATTTCTTTGCTCTGAATTTGGATTCAAGGAAGAATATCTTCATGTCACATTTTCTGGACACAGAGGATTTCATCTCCATTATAGAGACCCAGGGATTCTAGGATTAGATAGTTCAGCAAGGCGAGAATTGGTTAATCATATTCGAGGTGAGGGGGTTGAGGTTAGCGCGCTAATGAACAATAGTGGCCAAGGTGGCTGGAAAGCAAGATTAGAAGACGGAACAATCAACATTCTTACTAAATTAGATATTGCAAATCAAGATAGTAAAGAAGGAAATAAAATGACTAGGGACCTCTGTAAAATAATAGAAATAAGGTCCAAATCCGCCAGTAGCCAAATTCAAAAGAGTGGGACAACAAAAATGAAAAAACTCGCTGAAAAAATTCAACACCCGCAACGGCGAGACACCATTCTAACCGGTAATTTCAGTGTGTTAAATCAACATGCACATTTATTCCTTGAACTCGTGAAAGGAGATCGATCACTAATCGTGGGAAAGGCGGGAGAAACTGATGAAGCTGTTACAGTTGATATCAAAAGACAGATCCGCTGGCCTTACAGCCTAAATGGGAAATGTGGATTACAAGTGGTAACCCTACCTCTTGATCGTTTACACCCAGAAGGTACTAATCCATTTGATGCTCTTAATGAAGCATTGCCTCAATTTGATGATAAAACTAGGGAGTTGGAAATTATCACAGAAAGATGTGTGTTAAGATTAGGTGGCGACGAGAAAGAATTTAGTCAAGGAGATACATTGGTTGCAGAATCAAATATGGATACATTTTTGACATTAAAAGGCTGGGCAAAGCCAATTTCACGTAGTAAAACTACGTAGGTAGAGTATTTCAAATTAAGCCAATGTTAAAGGCAGATTGTTTGTCACCAAGTATCAACAGGGTGACGGCATGGCGTTTCGCAAGAGGAAGAAGAACGACACAACCCAACCGGTAGGGTCTATGCCATTGCCACCTCCCCCTGGGGATTTACCACCCCCACCATCTCCAGAGATGCAGTTACCACTTCCCCCTGCACCTACACCACCAACTGAACCACTTTTAGTGAGTGATACCGAACCTTCAGATGATATTGTAGAAATTGATGTTGTTGAAATAATTGCTGAAGATGAAGATGATCCAAATTACGCTGATATGTGGCAAAATCGAACAGATAAATCGTTACAACAAATGTACGGCCACATTGATCGTTTAGGTTCTAGTGATGTAGGAAGTCTGCTTGAACGATATGCAGATAGATTTGGTCATGACCTAGATAGAGAAATAATTGTAATGAGGAAATCTGAAAAGGAAACAACAAGAGAATCGGCACCAGTCGTTGAATTATTGTCCGTGCCAGAAGAATCCTCAGATTCAGAAGATAGTGAAATGGTAGAAGTGCAAGAACGTCTTTCCGAGTTAGAATCAGAAATGCGTCCCTTGAAACAGAAATTCGATGCGGCGAAATCAAAAAAGAAGCAATCTGCTATAGCCAAATTTGGTAATCTATTGAAACCCATGGTTGATGAGAGAAAATTACTCAAAGGAATTCTAGAGGGGGATATTGAATATTCTGAACTAGAAGAATATGACTCTCAAGAAGAGATTGAGGAAGAAGAAGGTGATGCTGATCAGGATTTCAATGACTTTTTCGATGTTGTCAATAATTTACTAGGTGATATGCCTGAAGATTTCATCAGTAATTTCATAGCATCTAAAAGCTTCAAATTATTTGAAAAGGTTGGTGAGGATGCTGCATCAACGACGAATGCTACTCGTAAGAAATTCTTCAATATGGTGAATCAAGAATTAGGTACTATTCCTGATGACAAACTACAAGAATTCATGGCAACACCTGGATTCCAACTATTCATAGAGATGAGTGAAATATATGGGGAGTGATACTAATGGGATTACTTGAAAAAGCTGGACAAATGCAAAATGAAGAGGGTGCAAAACCCGCGAAAAAGAGTAAGCCGAAGCCAGTCAAAGCAGCAAAGCCTGCAAAGAAATCCAAGCCAAAGCGTGCAAGGCGTGCATCAAAGAAATCAACTGATGACCTAGATGATATAGAAGTAACACCAAAAGTTGTAAAGGCGTTGCCTGATGAATATATCCTTTCAAAAAAACCTGCACGATTTGCACGAAGTTTAGTTGATTTTATTGTATCATTTGGATGGGCCGTTCCAGTCGTAGCCTTGCTTGGATTTGGTAGCTCTAATTCTGATCCGACTTACTTCATATTTGGAGGAGCACTTCTTTCAATCTTTAATTTAGTAGCAATGCCGTTTATGACCAATCGTACAGTTGGGAATTATGCTTCGTTAACACAATATGTGACACATAAAGGTAAACCCCCAGTTTTCATTCACCAGACATTGAAAGCCATGACTGTACTATACGTTGGTGTAGGTTTGTTCTTAGTTCTCTCTGCGGGTGTTGGTACAACTGCAGGGGCAAATACAGTTAATCTTGGTATAGGCCTAGCAATTCTTGCAATCCCTCTGTCAGATTGGATAATAGCAAAGATTAGACATGAAACGAAACAAGGTCTTTGGGATTCCATTTTCTTTGCATATATGGTGAGCCACAATCGTGATGTTGATACAGAAGTTACTGGTTTCTTTGGAAAGTTAGAGTCTTCTGGAGATTGGTTGAAAGACAAAGGTTGGCTTGGGGACGAAAAATCAGAAGATTAGAGGTTTGAAAGAGGGGTGAAAGACACCTTTCAGCCCTGATAACTTTGATATCGCTGTCCTCTTCAACTGTTTTTCTCTATCTAACTTTTAACGATTAAGTCAATAGTTTCTTGTCCGCAAGATTTGATTTCCTGACACCATTTACTTCAAGACTTTTCTGTGGTATTACAGTCTGCTTAGTATATGCAAGTTTGAAAAAGAGAGCAAAGAAAACAAACAAAAAAGCAACAAAGCCAATTAAAAATAATTAAGACATCACTCATCTACTTTTTGTTTGGCAAATTCTCTCATGTCTTCAGCTGTGGTTCCTTCTGCAATACCTTCTTGGTCTGTTTCATCAACAATTTCCCTACCAAGCAAGGTTTCAATAATATCTTCCATAGTTATTATTCCAGTCGTCCCACCGAATTCGTCCTTGACGATAAGTATCTGTTCTCTGTGGTCTAATAAAATGTCAAGTGCTTTATCCACAGATTGACCTGGTCCAACAGGATGTATAGGGCGCATCAATTGGTCCATCGTTACATCATGCTCGTCATTAGCTGCTTTCATCAGAATTTGGTTTCTCATCACATATCCCTTAACATCATCTATTGTCTCACCTTGTACTGGTAGTCTGCCATGAACCATAATTGGCATTTCATCTAGTACCATCTGAACTGTTTGGGTATCTAAAACAGATGACAGTACAACTCTAGGGGTCATAACATCACTAACTGTAATGTCCCTGAGTTTCAAGAGGTTATGGATGACCTTTTCTTCATCAGCCTCTATTGTCTTCTCTTCCTCAGCTACATCAACTAGGGCTGCCAATTCATCTCTGGTGACTGTCTCTTGGTCGGGGATAGGGAATAATTTCTTTGCCCATTGAATTGGGACAACAATCCAAATCAAACCATAAATTAAGATTTGAAGTAGGAACGCTGCTGGAGTTGTTAACTTCCTTGAATAAATTGTGCCGAGAGTTTTTGGGAGTATTTCGGAAAATAGTAGGACTCCTAGAGTTAGAAAGGCTGATGCAACTCCTACGATTAAATCTAATTCTGCACTGCCAGCATACAACCTTGCAACTTCCGTACCTACTCCAATAGCACCAACAGTATGTGCAATCGTGTTGAGTGTTAAAATTGCAGTTAATGGTCGCTCGGGGTCAGTCTTGAAAACCTTCCATAAATTTGCAAAGCGATGTTGTTTCGATTCCATTATAGCAACATTAGACATTGATG
>CAXEOD010000112.1:0-5556 GCA_963997805.1 uncultured Candidatus Poseidoniales archaeon | reverse complement strand
CAGACGAGGCGGAACTTTGCCAAGTAAGCGGTGTGGGTCCAGCAAGTGCTAGAACAATCCTAGAAGTGTTGCGGAAATAGACTCGTCAAACTCAATTCAGTTACCCATGACAAGCACTCTTGTCTTCAACTGTGCATATCTATCCTTGTAAGCCCCGAGTGCGAATGCAACTAATTCTGGCAAATGTATTGCAGGCATTTCCACATCGCTACCAGAAACTCGTCCAGCCTTCACTTGGTAAGCATCAAGATTAATGTGAGAAAGAGGGCAAGCAGAAGCCATCACCCTAGCACCTTCGCTCTTTGCATCAGAAAGTACTGATGCTGTCATTTTCAGTGCACTTGATTCTTCAGAGAGTAATGATGGGAAACCTACGCTTTTCGCTTTACTATCATAATGAACAGGTTCGCCACCCAAAGCTTCAATCAAATCTTCAAAGTAATGTGGATCATAAATATCGTCATCTCCACAGGAACCATCCTGTTGCATCACCGACCCGTAATACCCTGCCACTGGGAAATCAATAGGGTTTTTTACTGCAGCCGCAACAACATCCAATCCAATATCCTCTACCAACACATGAAGCAGGTGACGCATCTTCATGGTACCCTCAAATCGTAGTCCACAAATTGATTCCAACTGCTCGTTCACTCGCTCACGTAAGTCAGCATCGTCCGTCAACTTGCCAAAATCCTCAGACATGTTACCTTGGCAACTAGCGCAAGGAGTAAGTACATCCAAACCTTCGGCTTCAGCCTGAGCAAATGTTCGCGCATTAAGGGCGATTTGTAATTCCCAATTTGCTTGCTTGATGACACCAGCACCACAGCATGCAGCACCGTTGAGAGGTACTAACTCGATATCTAAAGCACGGGCTAAAGCAAGCATTGCATCTTGCACTTCTCTAGCTGAATTTAGAGTCACACATCCTGGGAAATATGCATATCTATTTTTTGCCATTTCAGAACCTCCTATCGAATTTATTGAAGATGGCAACCACCTCATGGTGGTCATCAACTGAAGTATTAATCATCTTAGGCATCTTACCAACACTTGCTGGCGGTACAGCCAACGCCTGTAAATCTCTAATCATTGGACCACCTGTCCTAGTGAATCCTAACAACATCCTTGGGAGAACACCGGTGATTGCGTTTTTCGCCATTCCGAATGGGCCAAGAGTTGCGCCTGCCAAAACTGTCTCATTAAGTCTCCCTGATAGTTTCACAGTTTCAGAAAACCACCAAACATGCTTACCATGCCGCCCAGTAAATCCACTATCTTGTAGGGTTCTTGTTTTAGCCTCTAACAAACTAGGTGCCGCCCCTTCCCAAGCTCTACCAGATTTGTAAATCGAACTCATATCAGCTTCTGCTTTGATTCCATTTTCAGACTCAATTGTTGCTAAGTATCCATCTTTGCCTTTTTGTGAGGTGCGAGGATCATTGTAACGAGCCCAAAGACGAGAAATTACTGCTGGCCCAATGTATGAGCGGTTGTGAGGGACGGTGTCACTTGAAGCATGGAGTAACTGGCCACTTGAGCAATCTGACGCATGGTGAAGGGTTGAGGCTGCAACTGCATCCATTGCCCCGATGATTCCTTGAGAAACCTTGGTTCCTGCCCTCGTTGCAGCGTGCATCCATGGCTTGCTGTTAGCAAGGTGAATCTGATAATCTGAGTGGTCAACGGCTAAATCACGAATTACATCAAATCCTGAAAGTGGATCAATTCGTAGTGATGACTCGCCGCCTTTATCACGAACAACTTCAGAAATCGCGACTCGGCCAGGCAAAATATTTCTGCCATTGACTGAAATTGCCGTAGTTGGGTCATCCTCGTTGCCATCACGGAAAGTTAGGCTACCATCTTCGGTTGCCTTGAGCAAACGAAGAAGTTCCAAAACGCTGACACTTTCAGGAACTGCACAGCGCCAAATATCGTGGCCAGATTGACCAGATATTGGGTCGTAACGAAATACACGTGCATTGACTTGAATCTCTGCACCAACCAATTCAGGAATATCAAATGCTGAACCAGCCGCTGCTTTCTTAGAACCACCTGCTGCCTTGTCCTTGAGCACAGCAACTAACTCTTCGTTGAAGTTTCCTTCGCCATCAATAGCACCCATGTGAGCCAATGCGTCTGTTAGCCAAGCATCAGCCATAGCATCATAATCAACGTCACAATCAACTCTAGGGGTTATTCTGTTTGCACCAGCCTTCTCAAACCAGCCATCCCAATCAATTCCACATTGACAAAAGAATTCGTATGAAGTGTCACCCAAAGAACACACCGAAAAATGACTTCCTGCGAGTGAAGGAGCGGCATCAGTGTTAGCGGCAATCCACAGGTCTTCGGCGTTATCGGGCATTTCACCCTCACCCCAAGTACTGCAAATGATGAGTATTCGCTGGTAACCTGCTAAGTCACCAATTTGAATTTCGTCCATTCCTTTGACTGTTGCTTCCAATGTATAATTCGCTGCTAGTTTGCCAATCTTTGCTGCTATCTCTTCGGAGTTACCAGATTGTGAACCGGACAACACGAGAATCGACCTGTCTCCATCCGTTGATGCCTCTGCAGAAACGGCAGGAGCCGTTGCCGCTGGTTCAACGACATCCGTTGCAGGTTCTTCGACATCAGCTTCTGGTGCTGAGTCACTCCCTCCTCCGACTTCAACCATGATAACATCAACCGGGCATCCTCCAGCAGCGTCTTGGATAGCCTCCAAATCTAAACCATCCTTCAATACTGATTTTGTGCCTTCATTGGTGTCAAATCCACCATCGGTTCGGGATTCTGCTGTGATGTAGCAGGTGTCATCTGTTACCTTGAAAACTTCAGGATATTCTTCCTCACATGCATCGCAGACGATACAGCCATCAGCAATCCAGACTACAACTTCCGACATGCTGACACCTACCCAGCCTAGGCTGGGTGAATTGCTCGACCGTAGGTCGATTATTGAACATGCCGCGCATATTGCTTCTCACATTCGGCCTAATTTACTCAAATGAGTAAATGCAAATACTTCAACGATGGATTTTACCTTCACATCACATGTCAAAATCCATGCCATCCATTCCGCCTCCAGAGACGGCCTTGGATGATATGACATCATCAATTCTTAGAATCATTACAGCGGTTTCTGTAGCACTTTGAATTGCTTGTTCAACCACTCTTGTTGGTTCAAGCACCTGTGCAACTTGCATATCCATAACTCCGCCTTCAAAGACATTCACTCCGAATGTTGATTTCCCTTCAGCATGAGCCTTTCGTAACTCAATGATTGTATTTACTGGATCCAGTCCAGCGTTTTCAGCAAGGGTGCGAGGAATCACCTCAAGGGCGCTAGCAAATGCATCAATTGCCATCTGTTCACGGCCACCAATTCCTTCTGCATATATTCGTAAATCACGGCTCAATGCAGCCATCACGCTTCCGCCTCCGGTCAGAATAGAACCATCTTCCCAAGCCACACTGATGACACCGATTGCATCATCAAAGGCACGGCGTAATTCATCAACAACATGCTCTGTCCCACCACGTAGGAGAACCGACACGCTCTTTGCTTCTGGGCATCCGGTGATGAAGACCATATCTGAGTCGCCAATTTTCCGTTCTTCTACTTTGGCAGCACTTCCAAGATCGTCACTCCCAAGGTCATCAATATTTGTTACAATACGTCCGCCAGTTGCCTTTGAGAGTGCTTCCATGTCACTCTTCTTAGCCCTGCGTACTGCGAACAATCCAGCCTTTGCAAGATAGTGTTGAGCGATGTCGTCAATACCCTTTTGGCAAACTAAAACATTGGCCCCAGAGTTTTGCAGCTTCTCTACTAATCCCTTCAGATAGTTTTCTTCTTCTTCTAAGAATTTTGCCAACATACTTGGGTCTGTAATCTGAATTTTAGCATCAACTTCAGTTTTCTTTACTTCTATTGCACTGTTAACTAAAGCAATTTTTGCATCCCCTACAGCCCTTGGCATGCCGGGATGAACTCGCTCTTTGTCCAAGATTATTCCATCAACTAAGGTGCTTGATTTGATAGAACCACCTTGACGCTTTTCAACCTTGATATCATCTAATGATACGACTCGTTCACCATCTTCTTCTCTGCCTACTGATTTTACTGCTTTTACACAAATATCAGCTAAAAATGATTTCACTGCCTCCGCACTTTTTCCAGTAAGTGCAGTCTTTGCAACTTCTGCAAGAGTATCTTCATCTGGAACTGCAATCGAATGACTTTCAAGTAATTCAACAGCCCTCTCTGCTGCTAATCTAAATCCGTGGCATATTACTGTAGGGTGAACATTCTGGTCTATCAAATCTTCACTACGCTTGAGTAATTCCCCTGCAATGACTACAGCACTTGTGGTCCCATCGTAGCAATGTTGTTCCTGAGTTTTTGCGACTTCAATTATCATCTTAGCTGCTGGGTGCTCAATATCCATTTCCTTCAGGATTGTAGCACCATCGTTTGTAATTACGACATCACCCATGCTGTCAACTAACATCTTGTCCATTCCTTTTGGACCAAGAGTAGAACGAACTGCATCTGCGACCGCTTTGGCCGCCGCGATGTTGTTGCTCTGGGCACTCTTCCCTCTTACTCGGTCAGTTCCGTCCTTGAGAATAAAAATTGGTGCTTGTCCGCCATACACTTCAACCACATCCGGTATAATCGCCCCTATGGGGCGGGCTTGCGACCCACGCCCCCCTCTTAAGGGCAACCGCTTACTCGACAATAAGTGAAGTCAATGGAATTCTGTTAAAACAGCGAAAATTGTCAAAATTCACCTTTCAATCTGAATCAATCAGAGAGAGGGTTCACTTGAGCCCTTGTTGTTCTAGGTACTGTTCACCGTAGTGCGACCACTGAGTCATGTCCCAACCATCTGGTAAACCACCAGGCGGTAAAGGAGGGGCACCGGGTGGCACCTCCTCTTGAGTTGTAGAGGCTGCTTGGGGAGGTGTTGGAGGGCTACCTGCCGGTGGGCTACCCGCTGGAGTTGTTGTCATCTGTTGTTCAAAGATGTCTGCCGCGCCACCATAGGCCGAATTTGCTACTTCATCTGTGACAGGTAGCGATGGAGCACTAATACCACCGACTGGAACATCTGGAGCTGCTGGCATGCTGCCATATGTCTCCTCCAATTGTCGCTGATATCCTTCTAGAGAAAGTATCTCATCCTCTTCGCGATTAGTAGACAACACGACCTTTGCCAATACTACAATCAACCCAAGAACAACAATTCCTCCGATAATAAATGCAAGGATATTACCAAGACCCATGCCAGACCCACCCTCGGCATTAGCACCACCGGCTGAACTTTCACGAATCACCTTCACTTGGATGATGGCCTCTGATACGTCATCATCGCCTGTTGCTATTACTGTGATATTGAATAACATCTCATCTTCTGGCAAATTCATGAATTGCGTCTCTGTGAGAGTGAATTTGATCGCAGCAGACCTTTTCATATCAGGGTCAAGAACAAAGGATGAATCCTCACTCTGTACGCGTACAGAAGCAAATTGGCGTGCTTCCCC
>CAXEOD010000111.1:0-5571 GCA_963997805.1 uncultured Candidatus Poseidoniales archaeon | reverse complement strand
GGCTGTTTTACTCGTTGTGATTTCCTCGTTCCTGTTTCGGTGGGATCTTCCCCTGACAGTCACACAATTGCTAGTCATCAACATCTTGATGGACGGGCCACCTGCTGTAGCCCTAGGAATAGAAAAACGACACGCTGACGTCATGAATGAACCGCCTAGATCGCTCGATGAAACTCTACCGAATAGATCTGACCGAAGTTTGATATTTATGCTCGGGATGGTTATGTTTCTAGGAACTGCAGCTGTATTTTGGTTTTCTGGTGGTGGTATCATTACTGGTGAACCATGCACAGAATTCGATGGTTCAATTGATGAAGGATACATTGACCCAGTCAGTGGTTATTGCTTAGAGGAAGAGTGGAAGGTTGATGCTGAAGCAAGATTTGCAAAGGCCCAAACGAGTGCTTTTGCGGTATTCATCCTCTTCCAATTATTCAACGTATTCAATTGCCGTAGTACGGATCAAAGCATATTCCAGTTGGGTGTATTCAACAATAAGGCGATTACCATATCATTTGCAATTAGTGCGTCATTATTGCTATTCATGGTCCAAGGGTCGATGTTGTCAATCCCGTTGATTAACATACAAATTGGTGATTTGCTATCTGTTGTCCCATTGAATCCCATTGATTGGGCCATTGTATTTGCAACAGCATCGAGTGTATTCTTTGTGGATGAATTAAGGAAATTAATTCAACGTTCACAACAATCGAATGATTACAATAGGTGATAGAATGAAATGGATATCCAATATAGAGTCCTGCGGTGTCAATGATGATTGGCTTGTTCGGCTGGATGAACTACTCACATCATCTCAATCAATATCATCTACTCTTGACGAAATCGTAGATTCGTTACGCAATGGCAAGCACCTCACATTTGACCAAGATGATGTGGAAAAAATTGGCACCCGTTTACAGATGAATCCCCCTATTCGCTACACAGAAGACCGTGACACCCTATGGCGCCGCCTCAAGGATGGAACCATTGACTGCATTGCAACTGACCACGCCCCTCACACATTAGAGAACAAGGCACTAGGATTCCCTACCGCTCACTCTGGTATGCCCGGTGTTGAAACTTCTCTTCCCCTGATGCTAACCCACGCGCAGGATGGAAAGTGCTCTGTCTCAGATGTTGTACGCTGGATGTGTGAAGGACCCGCACAAGTGTATGGCATGAAGAATAAGGGTCAACTTGAGGAAGGATTTGACGCCGACTTAGTGTTAGTAGATTTAGAAAGTCGCCACACCATCCAAGATGCTGATACCTGGACTAATGTTGGATGGACACCTCTTGCTGGCATGGAATTGACTGGATTTCCACAACTGACTGTAGTTGGTGGTATTCCTGTTCATGGACGAGGAATTGGCGGCTCGCTACGCGGCGAGCCTTTGTGTGAATCCGGAGAAGCCGGAACAGCCCTCAAATTCTGATTTCAGGCTCTATCATCTGATTCTGATGATGCTTCTTCGCTTTCACTGCTTGAACCTTCATCGCCATCTTCACGGACTTCTTCATCAGTACGCACAGTATCATCTTCCCAACCCCAATAACTTGGGGCATCAACCATCTCAGGAAGTGACACAGAGTCCAATTCGACCATTGTAGTGTAATTAGTCACGGTCACGCCTTCAGCAGAGAATGCATAGACATAATCACCCATGAAAATTGAGCGCCTAACATTTGGACTACCATAGTAGTAGGATTCACGAAGACCACTGTCCCCATTGTAGAAGTCAGAATGATCTATCGTACCATACTTGGAAAGTGTGTTATTCTCAGCATCAACTTTTACTAGAATCAATTGAGTGACATACTCGTAACCACTGTAAGAGTATTTTCGCCCATCAATTGTCACCTCGTCGTAGGTGTAGCGATAGGTTGAGAGAGGTATTGCCAATAATTCAGCAGGTGCCCAGTAGGTGAACGCCTTGTGCTCATAGGTTGCCTCACTGTACGACCATGACCAACTCCACCAATCCTCACTGTTACGGTCAATAGGAGCAAGTTGCAAAGCTGATGCCAAGGTTGGGTCAGAGAAGTTTGAGACATCAAACAAGGAAATCTGAGTATTACCCCAGTCTAATCCCAATCCATCTTCGCCACCGGCAATACCGATAGTCAAGAGATGGTCTTCACCAAGTGGGTGAATGTAGGTTGACACACCTGGAACCTCTAACTCACCAATCACTTGTGGATTGGTTGGGTCTGAAAGGTCAATTGTCCAAAGAGGGTCAATATTTCTGAATGTGACAATGTAGCCCTTCTCACCAATGAAACGGCAAGACCAGATGGTCTCACCAGTAGCAATACCACCAACATGACCTATCTGTAGTAATTCATCTCCACCTTGCTCATCTGGTGCAAGAACATAGACATCGTTAGTTGGGCCAGCCCAATCTTCGCCATCAAGCCACCAGCGGCCCCAAATGTCCTGCGTTGTAGCAACTCGGATGGTACCGTTGTATTCTGAGAGTGAAAACTGGTCATTGACAGTTCCAGTGACTCTACCTGAGCCGATGTAGGTTGTAATCCCACCATCTGAGATATCGAAAGCGTGGATGTTTGTTGCCTCCTCAAAGGCATCATTTCTCCAGTACCACCACCAATCGTTGGCTGGTTCTGCAAGAATCAGCATATCTTCGCTTGCATAAACTTCAACCCAAGAGGATGAAATATGGTCTAGTTCGTATTCAACCATGTCGCCAAACAATTCAATGGTCATGATAGTTGTAAATCCGCGTCCTACCGAATCTGCTGCTGCAGAAAATTCTTCACAAGTTGCGCTTACTGTTGATTGTTCAACAACTGTTCCGTCAGCCATTCGCTCATGCATTCTTGGAGAGAAATCTGCTAATGTTAGGTCAGCAATAACTTCTAAATTGAAGGCGATTGCTTCATCAACACTTGCATTCCAAATATCTTGGCGGTCTGGATCATCGTAGTCAATCTCCCAGTAAGTATCAGGAAGGGTTGGGTAAGTGCGCAATCCTTGTAGTTGCGCGTATGAATGTGTCACTGCACGAAGTGTTCCATCAACCAATCTTGAGGTTTGATATGAGCCATCAAGGTAGAGTTCACGGTCAATTTGTGGGTCTGAACGGTTGGTGATATTCATGACTGTAAATTTCACCTTGTTGCTGTATCGATAGTATGAGTATGATCTGTCATCCTCAGCAGTATCTGCCATCATAGCAACTCGAACAGGGTCATCAGAAGGGAGATTCCAGTAGGAAACATAAGAGATGATTACGAGTTGATTGCCGTTAACAAGCATCTGCATTGGAGAGCCTTCCAATGTCATGTTTGATTCAAGAGTCACGTTTCCAAACTCTGGTACACCCAAGATTACCAACTGGCCGTTGTTAATCATGTAGATATGGTAACCATCGGTCTTGAGGAAGTCTGCTTCATCAACACCTTCTTCTTGATTATTTGTCTCTGAATATTCGCCTTCTCTGTCTCCTGACCCAGATGTACTTGGAGGAGTTGAACTATCAGTACCAGTAGATGCTTCATTACTACCATCCATTTCAGCTACTGCGCCATCCTCCATCAACATGTCATCTACCATCATGCCACCACGGAATCCCCATGAATTCCAATGCCAGTATGATGCTTGGTCAAGTCCAACCATCATCTCTTCAGCAAGAGAGTTGCGTAAATCTTCTTCGAGTTCTGCACAACCATCATATTGGTTCAATACAGGAGAAGAACGGACACGATTACCAAGTAGTAACTCTGGAGATATCCACTCTATATTTTCTTCATCTTCGTTATTTATGGGATTTTCAATTGTTCCCAAACAGCCAGCCAAAAGCATTGAGGCGAGCACAATCAAAACCATCACAGGTGTTCTTGCCATGATTCTCCCACGGTAGTCACTACATTAAGGAACTTGGTTCATTGATTTTACCTTTAGAAGTGAAAATTCCACATTATGGATAAAGTAAAGGATAAACAAATTAATTTGATTATAATCATTTGATTGAATCATCCCAATAAGAATCCGCTGATAATGAAGATGACTTCTGAGCTAGGAGTCTTCCTTTTTTCAGTATTTTTTCACGCTTTTTCTTACCATTAGAATACATTAGAGTTGACAAAAAAAGCATGCCGCCACTTGTGAAAACTATGCCAAATGCATTAGGTCCAATTGGCAGTTCTTCAATATCATCGATTTTGGTATCATCTCCTTCATTTTCATCAGAATCAACTATGTCAATTTGTGCACTCAAATTGATATAATCTCCACGCGCATCTAGAATTTCTACTGTCACATTATGTATTCCTGTTTCAAAGAACTCATGCACAAAAGACTGGTTTGTTGATATCGTACCATCAACAAATTGCCATTCGTAAGAGTAAGGTGCTAGTCCACCCCAAACTTCGATAGTCAAATGAACTGCACCAAATGCATCACTCGTAGAAGGTTCAAGTTGGCTTGAATGAGAAATATATCCTGCGAGTGATAGATTAACCGTAATCATCTCTTCCTGACAACTTTCTGGGCCATTGGTGAATTGGACACAATATGCCACATTAGTTGTTCCACCAGCAGGCACACTCGTGTATGTATGCTCGACCTCAAAACCGTCAACAATTATTCCGTCAAACCCCCAAGATATGGAAGCACCCCCATAGTAATCCCACCCTTCGGTTAATGTTGCATCAGCAGAGAATGTAGCAGGGGTATCTACCGAAACTTGACTCGGAATTTGATATGTGAAATTACACATAGGACAATCTGGAGGCGGTGGCGGAGGATATTCACAACTGCCATCATCTGCAGTAGCATTTGGATTGAAATTTGTGGCTGCCCAATCCATACAGCCTAGAATTATCACGGGTTCAGAAGAAGAATCGTCAATTTCTTGTGCAATAGTGTAATTGATTTCAACAATTGTATGATTACTCTGCCAACCAATAGCACTGATGTTAATTTGTATTGAAACGGAACCATTCGGTATAATCATGCTTAGGTTCCACTGTAATGGCCTCAAAGTAAAGTTCATTGTAGAGCCGTTTCCATCGATTGACGGGGTTTCTGAAGTGACTTGAAACTCTATCCCAGCATCAATATCGGGAGTTGGATAGCCCATAATTTGTAGTTGGGATAAGACCCTTACAGTATTATTATTCTGAGCACTACAATTTAGGACGAAGGCACTATCATCTGCTTGTAATCGAGTATCATTTTGGGTGATTTTCCAATCCTCATCACATGTAATCCCAACATTCACCAAAGTGGGGTCAGGTTCTATCTGGGGAGTTTCTCCCACTGAAAAATTGAAGGTCGCATTAAATATGGTTTCATATTGGTCTTCGTCTGCTGGTCTTTCTTGAAGTTGCAGTAAAATTGTATAATTTGTATCGTTTACCCACTCATGTGCTCCAATCCCGCTGAAATTCAGGTTTATGCTGCTGGTCAGGTCAAAGGTGGTTGAAAGTAGCCGATATCCATCTTCTCCATAAGTCTGATATTCTTCGTGTACAGCAACTCTAATCTTGTATACATTAGCTTCATTTAAATTAATTCCAAGTGCTGAGAAAGTGACATTTTCTTGG
>CAXEOD010000110.1:0-5612 GCA_963997805.1 uncultured Candidatus Poseidoniales archaeon | reverse complement strand
CAGTAAAATCGGCTGCAAAAACCGCTGCCAAGCCGGTCACAGATGTAATTAGTGCAAAGGCCTCAGAGATCACACAAAAGGCGACATCTGCAATTGAGGAAAAGGCTACAGAAATGGTCAAAAAACAGATGAAAAAGGAAGCCAAGAAAAAATTCTTTGGCCGCTGATGAACACTAATAATCCAATTAATCGATTAATAATTGGTAGAACTTAAGTTCTCAAGTCAATCAACAGGAATCGTATGCTTCTATGATGTAACGAGTTGAAGGACTAGTCCAAGCCAATTCACTGAGTCCATCTTCGCCTTCCTTAGCATATATTCTTACGACATCTTGCACACGTACATTTCCATCACTTGAGCGTGCTAGAATTGTCTTTGGTTTGAGAGGTTTACCTGTACCATGAGGGTCATAAATCGTGTCTAAAGCCTCATCAAGGAACCAGTCAGGTTTGTCTTTCTTTGCTCCCTCGTATTTCTTTGATGTTTTCGGGCCGCCACCAAATAGAGCCGCTGCTCCACTTACTTTCCCACCTGCTTTTGCCTTGGGTTTGGATGTACGAGTTGCAGTTTTTGTTGATTGACGTGTGTCAGACCCAGCAACAGCTTCGGATTTGTACTCTTTTTCTAGTTCTGCGCGTACCTTTTCACGAATTTTTGGTTCTAGAGTTTTAGCCAACTCTTCTTGGTCAACATCTGCTAATTTTTCTTCTAGTTGTTTGTTAGTAATTTCAAGAGAATCCATTGCTTTCAGATAATGGGCAGCGATTTGGACTAGAGATGCTTCCATAGCCGCTTGTGCTTGAACTTGCACAACCTCAGCAGAATGATCCCTCCATTTCTTCCATTGTAGATTACTGTGGGATAGAATATCTGAACCACACTTTGGGCAAAATGATCTCTTAGGTGGTTTTAGTACAGGGATTGCCCGCAAGTCCTCATTAGTAAGATTAGTTTCATCAATTCCACCGTGAGATATGTCGTGAATATGGTGACTTGCCTCCATCCCCAAATCCATTGCTTGCTTGAATATCTGATCGGATGTGTTGACTCTACCTGCCATAACCATCCCCCAAGCGTCGCTTTCCTGTGAGACTAAGGCAACGGCTGCGGCTGCAGCTGGACTTGAGACAAATGTTGAGGTCACAGCATGTTCAGATGACGGCTTAGGTTTCATCGCTTCTTGTTGTGCCTCTTCAGCAGCTTCTACGGAAGATGCAGCGATTCCAAGTTCAATCGGATTTGCACCATCTTCAATTTTTGCAATCAAGTCAAATTTATCTGACATTGAGAGGTCATCTCTACTCTTGATGGAGTCTTTTAGCGATTTCACATCATGCCCAGTTGATGTAATTGGGCCGTCCGAATCGAAGTCATTTCCACATTGTAAACAGAACTTCGCAGTGGCTTCGTTTGGGCCTTCGCACTTGGGGCAGTAGACCGTCATCAGGTGCGTACACACACCCATCCCATTTCAAACATAATGCTCACGCGTGTTGAAGGAGGTGGTTTTCTTAGACTAGTTTAATTGGTCAAGAAGGCTCCTAACATTGTCTTCTCCTAGTTCAACTAGAAGGGCAGCTAATTTAGGGCCTCTATCTCTTTTTAGTAAGGCTTGATAAAGAGTTGTAAACGCTTGACGTGGCTCTAATGTTGAGTTAGAAATCGCCTCTCTAATAGTTGCCAATAGGCTATCTTCAACCCATTCAGAATTTGCTAACATCTGAGAAAATATATGTAGGAATTCAAGTTCATTTGAGGTAAAATCAGCGGAATTTATTGAATCTGCTAACTGAATCCGCGCGTCGTTGGGAAACCACTCCGAATCAACCCAATTTCTCATTCTTTTTACTCGGTCAATTAACCGCTTATCAGGATGATTCACATCAACCCCATGGGTCACCGCTAGGGATGCCAATAAGTCTTCATTTCGTGATTTAATCTGGCATAGTGTTGAAAGGTGACTGAATGAGATTCCAAGACTCGAATCATAAACCGTTCCGGAACGGATTCCTTGAGCCAATTCGAATTTGCGGGCTTCATCAATCAACTGCTGCTCTTTACGACTGCTTTCACCTAGGTTTTTATGGACAATTTCGCTTAATTTGGTATGATATCGTTGCTCTAATCTCTCATACTCATCAGCTAATGAAATCAAACCTTCACCTGGGTCAAAATCAATGTGCTTGCTAGGTTTTACACGAGTAATTAGGTAACGCATAATTTCTGGAGGTACGATATCAAGGAGTTCTTTACCACTAACGGTATTTCCCTTACTACTAGCCATTGCACCTTTGCCCTTGAGATAGATCCATTCGTACATCATCCCCATAGGTGGGTCTGAGCCAAAAATTGGTGCTAGATGTTGCCCTGTATCCCATGAGCCTCCTGCTGCCGAGTGGTCTTTTCCATATGCTTCAAAGGTGATGTCTAACCAATCCCATCGCGCGGCCCAATCTAACCTCCAAGGGAGTTTACCTCCGCCCTTTTCGATATTTGTTCGGCCGGTACGTCCATCTTCTGAAACCCATTCAACCCATGGCCAATCGCAGTTGGTCACTTTGATTCCGTGCATTTTTCCTTCATCGTCTGTGGGTTTGTATGGGAACCAATCATCCTCAAGTGGGCGTTGTGAAACTTCTGAAATTATATCACGAATTTTCACTCGGTTGTCGATTGCAGTTTTTACCGATTCAGTATATTTCCCCTCTAAGTATGCAGCGTGAACATCTACAACACGATATTCTACCCCAAGATCATCTAGAGCAGAGAAAAACGGTGTCAAGAAGTAATCAGGATAACTACCATCACCATCAGGGGATGGAAGTGTCGCTAATGCCTTTCCAACATGTTGCCCATATTCTTGTTCATTGAGAAAGGGGTACACTTTACGAAGAGGGTCCGCAGTATCTGCGATATAGATTAACTCTGCATCAACTCCGATTCTTTCACAAGCCCGAACCACTAAGTCTGCTGTCAGAACCTCTCGCATGTTTCCAACATGGATTGGACCAGAGGGTGTTATCCCAGTAGCCACGACATGAGAATCACCTTGCGCTGCCAATCGCTCAGCGATGACATCTGCCCAATGCATCTCTCACACCTACTTAGACTGAGACTGCTCTGATTAGACCGCGTAATGGCACTCCAGCGATTTCATTCTTTTCGGTCTTGTTGACCATGACTAGGCAAAGAACAACTTCAGCACCATCATTTTGTAACACTTCAATAGCTCTTCGCATAGTTTCGCCGCTATTGAAAAGGTCGTCAACGATTACCACTTTCCTTCCACCGACATTTGCGTATTTGTGGGATAAGGCCCCGCCTTTATCACCAACCGCACTGCGGAATATCGAGACTTCAGCACCAATTTGGTCAGCAACTGATTGGGAGAAGAAAATTCCATTCAGGCTTATACCTACCACGGTATCAATTCCATCAGGATGGTGTTCATCAATAATATCAGCCATAATCATGCCAATTGCATCAATTCGTTGAGGTCTAACACCGATTGAACGCCAACCGATTTTAACATCATCTGGCTTCGCCTCAGGTGCAGAGCTGCCTTGTAACCAAGTGATTGTAGATTTTGAAATAGACATCTCATCAGCAATTTGCTGGTCGTTCAACCCTTCTTCTCGGAGGGCAAGGACTCTATCCCTCAATTCATCAACACTCAATGCCATTCGCACTTAAGGATGAGTAGGACCGTAATGAACCCACCGCCATAGGCGGTGTTAAACAACCCAGTATGCGGGTTGTCCAAAGTCAACGGTAAAGCAGTAGAATTCAATGCTAATAGATTTCAAAAAACAGTTCAGATTTATTTTGATAGTATCCTAGTAATAAGATGGCGGGCTGAGGGTAAGTTGTGGGTCAGAATCTGCCAGTGCTACCAAATCCACCTTCCCCACGTTCGGTATTACCTAGGTCATCAGCGTTTACCTCAACAAACGAGACTTGTGGAACAGGAGAAATCACCAGTTGTGCTACTCTCTCACCTTTGGGGATAGTGTACGAATCACCTTCACCAATCCATGTTAGTAATACCATCAATTCTCCTCGATAGTCAGCATCTATAGTTCCTGGTGCGTTAGGTAAAATCAATCCTTTTGCGGCCAAGGATGAGCGTGCTCTAACTTGGCCTTCAAACCCAGCGGGGATGGCTATTTTCAGTCCGGTTTTGATCTTCATAGCAACACCTGAGCCAACTACCGTTTCCTCAACCGCTCTCAAATCCCAACCAGCGGCTAGTGAAGAGCCTTGAGTTGGTGCTTGAGCATCGGCATGAATTTTTACAAATTGGACGGTCACTTGCTCTCGCATCACTTCCTGCGGAGCGCGTCAAGGCTGTTGAATTAACGGTGGGCTTAACAACGGTGCGCAGGTCGGCGAATTCAATGGCAGACTTTGACTACGAGTCACTTCTCGACCGAGCCCGCGACAACATACCCCAAGAGTTGTCGTCATCTGAGCGTTGGAAACTACCAGAACCAGATGTAATGATTGAAGGAAGCCAGACTATTATCCGTAATTTTGGTGATATCATTGACATGATGGATAGAGATGGAAATCATGTTTATCATTTCTTGCAAAATGAACTAGGTACTTCTGGCTCAAGAGAGGACCGTCGTGTATTACTAAAAGGCAGAATCCCTCCTAAGAGAATCCGTGAAAAGTTGGGGAATTATGTAAAAACCTTCATTTTATGTGGTCAATGCAATGCTCCAGATACACGTTTCATCAAAGAAGATAGAACGACTCTTCTCAAGTGTCAGGCTTGTGGTGCAACTCGTCCAGTTAGATTATAATCAGCCATTTGGCTTACGAATTTAAGTTCGCTTCTGCTTCTGCAATTGATATTCTTACTGCCATCACTGTATCTGGTGTGACTGAGATGCTTGAGATTCCACAATCAATTAAGAATGCAGGGAATTCTTCAGGATGGTCTGAGGGGGCTTGTCCGCAGATTCCTATTTCAAGTCCAGCTTGGGTGAATTTATTGACAGCATCTCTAATCATTGATTTTACCGCTGGTGAACGTGCATCAACTGGATGCTGATAACCTTCTAAATCGTCTCTAGATACAGCATAAACTGTTTGAACTAAATCGTTTGAACCGATTGAACCTCCAAATAATTCCATTTTTTCGATGAAATTATCAGCATCTATCACATTGGATGGTAATTCAACCATCACAAATAATGGCACATTTGAGTCAGGCCCAACATTGTGTTCGTTCAGCATGTGCTTGACCGCCTCGCCTTCTTCAGGCGAGCGGCAAAACGGCACCATCAACTGAAGATTATCTAATCCAAAGTCATGCCTGACTGAAGCCATCGCTTCAAGTTCCATCTCAAATGCGGGCTTGAAATTTTCATCAAGGTATCGCGAAGCTCCACGCCATGCAATCATAGGATTCTCTTCATTAGGCTCAAAGATTCTGCCACCAAGAAGTTCTCGGTATTCATTTGATTTGAAATCTGAGAGTCTGACAAGCACTGGGCGCGGATGGAATGCTGCACAGATTAATCCCACACCTTCACGGAGTTTATCGATGAATAGTCCACGTTTATCATCGTATGACCACGCTCGCCTTTCAACTGCTTCAACA
>CAXEOD010000109.1:0-5630 GCA_963997805.1 uncultured Candidatus Poseidoniales archaeon | reverse complement strand
GGAAATGTATGTTGAACAGGAAATTTTCAGCAAACTATCAGGTGCAGAAAAGCGATTACTTGGTGCACTTGCAGTATTCAGGGAGCCAATGCCTTTGGAAGCATTAAGTGGACATGATATAGAAACAGATTTGCTCGATGACTTAGTTGAGAAAGGATTGGCTAGGCAGGCTGATTCGGAAATGTACGACGTTCACGATTTGATTCGTGAATTTTTAACTCGTTCACATGACTCTGCTACAAACATGCAATTGCATGCAAAGGCTGTAGATTGGTATCGTACACGTAGAGAACGTCCTGAAGAACAAATTGAATTCCTATTCCATTTATCCCAGGCTGGAGACTCAGGGGAATTAGGTGAAGCCCTCGCTACTACTGGCACAGAACTAGTTCAAGCAGGCCACATGGAATTATATTCAATCCTTGATTCTGTTGACAAAGATTCAGTTGATGATTCTGCGTGGCCAGTAATTCTTGAACTTCGGGCCAATATTCTTTCAATGCAAGGTAACTGGTCAGAAGCCGAATCGTATTACAATGAAGCAATTGAAATGCTAGGTTCTAGCAAAAAGGAGGAATTGATTCGAGCACGAATTAAATCTAGTCTAGCAGATATTTCAGTTACGATTGGTAAAGCCGATGAAGCCCTTGCATTGCACAAAGAAGCATTGGAGTCATTTATCAAACTAAACGACCCTAGAGGAGCCGCTAGGACTTACAACAACATGGGTTACATCTACCGCCGCCAAAGAAATGATAAACGAGCCTTGGAGGTTTACGCTAATGTTGAACAACTTCTGGAATCTGAAGATGATCCTGATCTAGTGGAATCACGGATTAAACTGGCATCAGCATTCCTTGAGATGGGGGAGAATGATAGGGCTAAAGAACACGCATTCTTGGCCCATGATGAGACTAACGAAGGGGGCAGTGCAGCCCTTCAAGCAAGAGCTAGAGCCGTGTTGGGCAGATACTACTCCAAGACGGGCGACCGTGAACTAGCACTACATCATTACACAGGGGCTTTAGATGGTCTATCTGAAGAGAGAGATCATCACGCAGAAGTCGAAATCACCTTGCTATTGGGTGAGGTTTTGGTGGATGCAGGACGGCGTGATGAAGCGATGGAATGTTATCGCGATGCCCTTGTTTTGGCTGAATCAAATGATTTCCGTGTTTTGATTGGCGAATTATTAGCGCGGCTTGGTGAAGCTGCTCCCGACCGTAGTAGACGCATGGAATATCTTCAGCGTTCTCTCACTGTGTTTAGGGAACTAGGAGCAAATGACCGGATGCGTGATATTCAGTCTAAGGTTCATCGCGCCCTGATGGGATAATCGGTGCCTAGAAACCGGGCTGGTTACTAGTGATAGTCACATGATTTCCTTGAAGTAATACCCATACCCGTTCTAAACCTGCTAATTCCACTTCACCGCTATGATTAGTAGCACTAGTTGCAGAAATATCTCTTCTGAATACTAGAGTTTCACTTTTATCTTGCATTAATAGGCCATTATCATCTAATACTAAACGTAATTGAAGATTTACTGCTTGAGATAAGAGTAGTTCAACGGGTTCAGCATAGGTGACATCACCGCTCTGTCGGCTAGCAAGATCTGCCCTTTCAACAGCTTCTGCTATAGAGTCCAAGTTCTCCTCCATAGCCTGTTCTAACCATACATTTCCTCGTTCATCCTGAAGGTCCCAAGTCCAGATACTGAATACTGACAGGAATGATAGTCCAAGCAAGAAAGTTAGCACATATCCCAATTCAGTGGCAGCGGCAACAGTGTCACGCATAAATTCTGAATTACGTCTCATATAATCAACTCCGTATCAATGGATATCTGGCTAAGTTGTAGATTGAACATTATTGGTTCGCCAGATGCATGGTAAACTGCCTCAGGACTGGAATGAGTCAATTGTACCCAGCCGACATAATCATCGAGTAGGTCAATGCGGCCGGGGAATGTCAACCAGTCAGCGCTGAAAGACAATTCTTCTGAAGATTCAGCAGCAATTGCGGCGCCATAAGGGCCATCCCATCCACGTCTTATTTCATGTGCCATTACAGATACTAACTGAACTCTCTGGTCTAGTGAAACTGTAAGAGCGACTTGGCTATTTCCGATGGTAGAACCGTCTGAAGGCATGGTTAGTGGGATTGTAACAGCTAACCTAGGTCCGGGCCCTTCTCGTGCAGGTGGGAGAACTAGCACATCAGCCTGATACTCAGGATGATTAGTTCCGACAAACCCCCCACGATAGCCAATTTCCATACCGGAAACCGAACTTTGGAATTCGTAGTTTAAGCGAGGTAAGTGCGCCCCCCAAGCGGCCGCTAGTGAATGATGTGGCGCCCCATTTCGTGGGCCAATTAGAGTAACTCCTACTCCTAAAGGATGTGACCCATCTTTCCATGCGTCCTTTACCATTGCAGTACTATGGTGGGAAAAGTCTTCCCAAGGGAAGTCTAGTTCAACCCAACCTGAAGCCCAGTACCCAATGGGTAAGCATCTCTGTTCTCCATCTTGGCGAATTTCCATCATCCCATCATCACCGGCTACCGAAATAATTCTGAACGGTGCATCATTGAGAAAGTCTGTTGAATTAACCACGGTTCTCACTAAGTTTGAAGCAGTTGGAGAAAGAGTTGCTAGGTGACTGCCGTTGGAATCGTTTACAGTGATTTGAGCAGATTGACCCGCTTCAAGGTCTGCTATCAAGATTAGAGATGTTTCAGGGCTAGCAGGCTGAATCAGAACGCTTTCGTCAGCGGCTGAAGTCGGTGTTGCGAAGGAGTGTTCTAGGCCACTTGAGCGGCCAGTATCAGTGGCCGGAATCATTTCAAGAGAACCAGTGCGATATGAGTTACTGGCATCTTCTGCAAGCCAATGGACTTGCACCGGCCCAGTGGATACAATTTGGGATGATGTTGCTGGCCATGAAATTCGTATTGAACTTTGAGCAGAAATTGTGTTGAATAAGCCATCAATCTGAACAGCGATTGATGTGGTGTCGGGATTTTCAATTAGAATACTGCCTGCTGCTGCAGGAAGAGTGTGGCTAATTCCGATTCCACTACCGCCATCATCTGGCCATACCGTAGCGCCTGTACCACTACCCCAAACCATCATCAATCTCGCCGGGGTACTGGAATGAACTGTCATAACATCTCCTGCTGACGTGGTAAAATCACCATTCCATGTTGCTGGTGAACCGGTACTGGTAGCAGTTCCGGAGTTAGAATTAGAATCCCAACTAATTGTGGTTAAATCAGAACTGACAAGATGAAGACTAACAGATCCTGTTGGCAGGGGGATTGTCCATGACCTACCTTTACCATCTGTTGGAGAGACTAAGTCAGGTTGAACCATTGTAACACCTCCACTACCACGTAAGAATATAACTTTCAAAGGGCCATCCGATTGTAACCAACTTTCTCCGGTTGATGTAGTAGACATTACTGAGCCAGGAATTAGAGAATAGGAACTACTAGAGCCTCCAGATGTGTATTTCACCGTAGTCTCGTAAAGTGGCTGTTGAAGGGTAGTAGCAGGTGTAGCAAGAATAGTACCACTAATACTCGGAATCCGGTAATTCCAAGTTGCGTCTTTGTTTGCTCTAAGGTCAGAAAAACAAGCTGCAGATACTTCACTTTCAGAATAACGAATTCTAGTTTTGTCATCTAAATCAAGTAATCCATCAAGCCGAAAACTGCCACCATCAACGAAGGCTACTGAATACCATGTACCTCCAAGAGCTAAGTTCCAACCAAGTTCCCCTGTGTGTGGCCTGAGTTGTAAAGTTGCAGAATCTCCAGGTAATCCGTTTTCAGAGATTCTGACTGTTTCAGCAGCCAAATCTTCCATTTGTCCTGCCATTGCTTGCCTTTCAACAGAGCCGTGTTTTTCATTTATTAGAGGAGTGATAGTAACCATCATGCCAGCAATGATGCCAAGCACGCCAGCAAACAGTAACACTGTAGCGATGGCCGCGGAAACCGCTTCATCGTCAAACCGGCGGCGCATCAGTATACCTCCACCGATTGCAAGATCACAACAAATTGGAATGGGACATCACCTGGTAGAACGGTTATCCCATCAAGTCCAGAGATGCGTTCGTATGGCCCAAATCCTTGGTATTCGTTAATTGAGGCACCAGCCAAATACAGAGTGTAATCACCGGTCCAGTGCTGGATATATTGTGGTGATATTGATGGGTCACCTGCAATCTCAACCTGGACGATTAGATTCCGTGCTTCAGAGTTAAATAACTCCAGTTCACCTTTGGAATCAAGGTGTACGTTGGTCATATGTCGGCTCGCAGAAGCCGTAATGTCAAGGTCGAGAAGAATCAATGAAACTCTTGGAGTTCCATCGAGTAATAAATCTGTATTGAAGCGAGGGAATTGCTTGACGGCAACTGGTTGATTTGGCAATTTCTCAATTCTAGCTCCATTGACTAAATCCACTGAAAATTCGCCGTCAGTTAATACATTATTGAGACGTATTCCATCAATCGTGACTTCTACGAAACGATGTGATATTGTTCCGTGAATATCCTCTACTTCAATGATGACATTACCAATTAAACCCGATACATTGAAATTATTTGTATTATTTGTCATAGTAAACGTCTGTGTTGAATTTGAGTCGGTAACCCTTACAATTGATGCTGTACGGTTGAGACTGGTGACCGTGAGCAGGTTACCATCAAGGGTGACATCAGTCCTGTCACTACCGCCGAGGTCTGCTTGAATTTTCCAAATTTCAGCATCTTGTAATGGGTCCATTGAGCGAGACAGTTGAGCGTTTTGTTGTACTAAACCACTACCCTCTGGGGTTTGGGCAGCAATTAAAATTCTGTCATTTAACTGAGTAGCTGCTACTGTGCCAGATGACCATTCACGATTGTCGCTAATATCCTCTAGAAAGGGGGCAAGTAGTACAAACACGCTACCTATCACACTGACGACCATGGCTAACAGCATAGTGACTCCGAGGATTTCGCTGACCGCGTCCTCGTAATGGCTCCCGCTCCGCCGCACAGATGTGACTAAACCTTCCCGTTCTTATGGGTTCGCTGTGTAATACATCGCCGTAGGCGATATTTTCGGTCTTGGTTTCTGGCCAGATTTTAAGTGCTACTCATGTGGATTTTGGGTGAATTAAATTGTGAGAGATTCAAAAGTACAATGATTGATATGAGCAACAGGTGGATGAATTGTTCTAATTCCCCTGATAATCCCATCTTCAAATAGCAATTTTTTCAGACTCTGATTGGCCTAAATAATGAGAAAACTCTGGCCCTTCTTGGGTGCTTATTGAGATGTCACCAGTAAACATTTCATCAATCTCCATGAGTACCTCGCTTTCAGCTAAATGTGGGGCATTGTTTTGAACACTAAGATGGCTCAAAACAATGCTACGTGTATGGTCACCCACAACATTTGACAATAGGTCCGCAGTTTGACGATTAGACAAGTGCCCACCGCGCCCACCAATCCGTTGTTTAAGGCGTTCTGGATAAGGTCCATTCCACAATCGATTTGAGTCATAATTTGCCTCAATAGAAATGTGTACGCATTCAGACATATGGCGGGCTAATTCATCGTTCCAAGAACCAAGG
>CAXEOD010000108.1:0-5677 GCA_963997805.1 uncultured Candidatus Poseidoniales archaeon | reverse complement strand
GACCTGATTAAGCACCCTCGAATCGAGGAGTTTTCTTCTCTACGTAGGCAGCGATTCCAGTCTTTGCATCATTGCTCTGGAACAGGTCGGATTGCAGTTCTCGCTCTAGTGCTAAGTGGTACTCAAGTGGAATCTCCATTCCGCTTTGCACACTGCGCTTGATATTGCCAATTGCCTTTGTTGCTGCAAACGGTAGCGTGAATTGGCTAGCGTAATCCATCACATCGGAGCGGAATTCATCATTGTTCGTGCTGTCATAAACCTCGTGAATAAGATCCATTTCCTGAGCCTCTTCAAAGGAGAACTTACGGCCAGTCACCATGATTTCCATTGCTTTCGCCTTGCCTATGAGGCGTGTCAAGCGAGCAGTTCCACCAGTTCCGGCGAGCACGCCAAGACTGACTTCTGGTAAGCCAACACTGCCGTTATCCTTCAAGCCGATGCGGATATCCGCCGCCATTGCAATTTCAAGACCGCCACCAATAGCATGGCCGTTTAGGGCAGCAATGACTAGTTTCGGAGTTTGTTCAAGACGGGATAATGTTTCATTTGCATGTAGGCAGAAGAAGTATTTGTAACGAGGTGTCAAGGTATTGAGGTAGTTGATACTAGCACCAGCGGAGAAGAATTTTTCACCATGTCCTATCATCATAATCACAGTCACATTGTCATCAAAGCGAGCATTCAGAATTGCTTGGTCTATATCTTCCCACATTGCACGGGTGTACGTGTTCACCGATGTCTTGCCTTCAGTTAGAGGGTTACCATCGGAGTCAGAACATAATTCAATTATCGCGATTCCATTATCGGTCACACCATAGTTCACAAGATTGTTCGGCATTGCTTCAAGTTCGGGCCAACTAGTCATAGGCTATCGGCCTCGCGACTTGCGCTCGGCATATCAATTGAACCCCACTCCCATAGGGAGTGTGTGATTCAACCAAATTATTCTAATTGTCATTATTAGAAAAAACCAATTTTCAGACTGAGCACTCCTATCCGCATTACTCAAGGGTGAGGGGCTTGTCGGGGTGTCAGGAGAGCGGTGTATGCGCGAGGTAGTTGTAGTCTCAGCAGTCCGCACGGCAATAGGTAATCACGGTGGTGCTTTAGCCACAATTAGGCCGGATGATTTAGCCGCTCTAGTCATCAAAGAGGCGGTAGAACGGGCCGGAATCAAAGGCGATGAAGTTGAGGAAGTTTACTTCGGCTGTACCAATCAAGCCGGTGAAGATAACCGAAATGTCGCCCGAATGGCGTTACTCCTCGCTGGTTTACCAACATCTGTTGGCGGTGTTACTTTCAATCGATTATGCGCGTCTGGTTTGACCTCACTCAATGCCGCGGCTAGAGCAATTCGCTGTGGTGAAGGTGACATCTACGTAGTTGGTGGGGTAGAGTCAATGTCACGTGCACCATATGTAATGGCAAAACCGGAAAAGGGCTTTGCAATTGGCAACCCAACGGTCCAAGACACAACTCTTGGATGGAGGTTTTCAAACCCTCAATTGAAAGAGGATTACGGAAATGATGGGATGGGGGTTACCGCGGAAAATCTGAGAGAATTATCAGCAGTTGATTTGAAAAATACCTCACGCGAATCTCAGGATAGTTTTGCTCTCCAAAGTCACACTAAAGCTATTGAAGCGATAGATTCGGGGCGATTTAGTGATGAAATAGTTGCTGTTGAGGTAGCCCAGAGGAAAGGAGATCCAATTATCGTTGATACTGATGAAAGACCGAGACGTAACAGCACAATGGAAAAGTTGGGTAAGTTAAATCCGGCTTTCAAAAAAGGAGGCAGTGTGACTGCTGCTAATTCAAGTGGAATCAATGATGGCGCTGCCGCATTAGTTCTAATGAGTGCTGAAAAGGCAGACGAACTCGGATTGGATGTGATGGCGACTTGGATTGCAAGTGGCGTCGCAGGTGTTGAGCCGCGTACCATGGGATGGGGTCCAATTCCAGCAACTAGAAAAGCCCTTGATAGAGCAAATATGGAAATTTCAGATCTTCATTTGGTAGAATTAAATGAGGCCTTCGCGGTTCAGGCGTTAACCTGTATTGATGAGCTTGGACTCAACGAAGAAATTGTCAATGTCAATGGTGGAGCAGTTGCGCTTGGACATCCACTCGGTTGTTCAGGAGCGAGAATTGTCGTCACATTACTTCATGAGATGGTCAAAAGGTCCGAAAACCATGATGGGGAAATGAATGGACTCGCAACTCTTTGCGTGGGTGTTGGACAAGGCGAAGCAGCAATTTTCCAGCGCTGATTTTCTAGGCTATGACCTGAATGCGGGTTCCGTAAAACCGTGTTAGAACCGCTTGACGGATCGTCCCGAAAAGGGCTTACTAAGGGGCTATTCGTTAGATACGAGTGCCGAGATTTGAACTCGGGTTCAAGCGTTGGCAACGCCTGGTGATAACCACTACACTACACTCGTGTTGAGCCTCGCCAACAGCCCCTACTTCATAACCGCTATGTTTCCAGATTTGGGAATTAGCCATCAAACTCAATTTCACTAATTATAACCTCAGCAGCCCAATCAATTCCTTCAAGTCAAGAACCTCTCTCCGGAATGTGTAGGGGTAAGTCAGATGCGAACCATATATGTTGGAAGAAAGCCGGTACACGCTTATGTTGCCGCAGTTTTGAGAGCAATGCAGGACGGCGATCGAGACGTAGAAATAGTGGCAAGAGGCAACTCAATGAGAACAGCAATTGATACTGCTGAAATCTGCCGCCGGCGTAATGGGAACATCGCAGGTAATCTACCTCCAGAAATGTTCAACAGAGGTATTGAAATAGGTACAGAGGAGATTGACGCAGATGGTAAAATACGTGTACTTTCTTACATTAAAATCCAGTTAGAAGGCATCGGTGATATGCCTGATGATTCGGAAGAGTGAACGCAAATCCACTGTAGAATTACCTCTCAGGATTGTTTCTGAAACTCATTATTTAGGCCGAGTTGCTCATCAAGGCTTCCACCCCGTCGCATTAGAACCACAATAGCAACTCCACCACCCAACATCACGACACCCAAAATAAACAGTACAATCATCACGGTCGAGCCCCAATCACTGAGTGCATCGGTTGGATTTGTCAGTGGGTCAACCTCTTTATCGGAAAGTTCCACAGTGGCTTCGAATACAGGAGTTGTACTTTGAAGATAGACATCAATACCTCGGAAATCAAGGACTAAGGAATCAACAGGAAGCCCTTCACGAACAGTCACTTGGATAGAGTACACTCCATCATCTGCAACCTCATCTCCTTGTTGCCCATCGTCTCTCATAGTTTGCCAAGTAGTGTCTTGCCCAACTGGTGCAAGCATTCGCAATCTACCTTGTACAACGGTAATTGCATCGTGGTCTGTCGCATTCACAGTCAGCACGTAAGTTGAAGCACCATCACCAACATCTGGAACGATAATTTCCTGAACTTGAACCCCTTCTTTCAGAATTTGGAAATCAGAGATTACTGGGCCACTATTTTCAATTAGAAGTGCAGGGATGCTTGCAGTCGGTGCATCCCACGCATCACCACCAACTCCAGCTACAGTACTTGGAAGGTTTAGATGTGTCAGAATTGACCATCCACCACCACTATCCACCACTTTGACAGGAAGATATATGTCACCAGGGCTCACAGTTTCTGGGATAGTAACCACTCCACTCCAATACCCTCCACCGTCATCTGTGAGAGGGAAAAGTTCACCGCCTTCAGCGATTAAATCAATTCCAACACTGGTAATTGGAAGGCTATCAAATGCCTTGATAGTCACAGTCACATTTTCACCGCGCTCAGCCTGTTCTTGGCTAAGAGTGAAATCAACAATTCGTGGCGCTCGGTGCACTACTTCAAGCAGTATATTGTCAGTAGTGCTTTCCCAAACATCTTCTGCAGTTACAGATACAGAGATGTTTCCAGAGTCAGTTCCAAAGTACACAAATGAGCCCGTGAAATTGTCATCGTGAACCATTATGTCGCCATCCTGCCCGATATCATTCAATTGGATTATTCCAAGTCCCAATGTTGACAAATCAACATTTACTTCACGCATATTCCAATCAGGGTCACTAATTTCAACTTCAATGTGAACTAGATTCCCGCCTTCATTGAGGACTCTATCCTCTTGTAGTCTAACTTCAACAATAGATGGAGGTGTATTCTCACCAGAAGTCACGATATTGGGTGAAAGCACTCTTTCAAGAGACTGGTTCTCCCAGAACCAGACATCTTCTGTGGCATTAAAATCAATGTAAACTTCCCTTGAAACTTCAGCAACCAAACCCGCAAGTATGCCTTCATTGATTACTAAACCAGAAGCGGTACTCAACTCACTCAAGTATGTACCACTCCAAGAGGTGACATCCATTGTGTGTCCGTCACGGGTATAAGATTGGTAAGAATTCGCAGTCAATTCCAAACTCATTAAATCTCCAGAGTAAAGTCCGACGTTGTCACCGATTAGAAGTTCAGCCGGAGCCAAACCTGTCTCTCGGCTGATGTTGATGTCTCCTAGTCCGGAATCATCTGCCTCTGTGGAATTATCCTCCTCTATCGGTATTGGAGAGCGAGGTGGCCACTCTTCACCTTGGCTTGGGTCGTTGCTCTGTTCATACCACGAATAGTAGATTGTACGGTTAGTGTAATTCTCGTAAATCACCTCATGGTCCCAAGTTTCGTTATAGGTTTGGGAAGGCCCCATGCCCTCAAGCAAACCACCACCTGTAAGATTGAGCCAGTTCTCTTCATGAATACGGTTGACTTCCCACATTTGCCCCGTTGAGTTAGCGGATTGGCCACTGTCTTCAATTCGTCGCCAAAGACCGAAGTCGCCTGTAGTGGCGCCGGTAATGTCAGCATCAATATGGATGGTGTCAGCAATCTTGGTGCCATTCTCGGTTTCTTGATGAAGAAGGATTACGTCGCCATCTACCACGATTGAACCGTTCTCATCGTTAGTATCGGAAAAGAAAAAGGTACCATCGCCATAGGTTTTGTCATGTTGTAAAACCAGTTCACCATTTTCATATCTTTCGAGAACTATTAGTTGTTCTAGATCAACATAGATATGTGAACCGGATGATTGTATTTCCAATTCGCCAGTCGCTTGAAACTCAGTATGAGCAAGCACTCTTACGCCATCAACGTCGTGAAGTTCAACAAGTAGCAAAGCGATTTCAGCGTCAATATACATCTCTTCGTCATCATCAACATTAGTGATGTTCAAGTTTCCATTTGCTTCTAATCGCAGTTGTTCTTCAATGGTTCCGTCTACCATTGAGCGTAGGATGTATGCGTCAACGACGGATGCTAAGATGGTCATGTTCCCATCAGAATCATCTGTGATGGTCATGTTACCAGAACCAGCCATCTCAAAAATTTGGCTCGTGAGTTCTTCGCCAACCATTGTCTCATTCAGCCAAATTCTGTTTAAGTCAAGAACAATTAGAATATTACTCCCATCCTCAGAAACTTCGTCAATGGTCAAGGTTCCAGTTCCTAATTCGTCATGAATCAACAACCCATCACTACGTTGTTGCCAACCTTGGCCAGTGAATTCAAGGAGGTACTCTTCACTGGTTTGATTCTCAATTTGATGTCGCAATGACCAGTCAGTTGTGACAGTTATTTCATGGTCAGCAATCGGTTGATTCCACAATG
>CAXEOD010000107.1:0-5709 GCA_963997805.1 uncultured Candidatus Poseidoniales archaeon | reverse complement strand
ATGAAACTTTAATTATTGCAGGTAAACCTAAAGACGGTATGATGTGCCCTCCTAAATTTGCAGAAGGGGGAAATATAAATAGAAATGTAGATATAGGAGATCTACGAGAAAACATTGCTATAAAACGTGGTGTAGATACAGAACTAGAAACTTATTATGATGATGCATTAGGATTAATTACATATTCTAAAGATGGTGAAGCAACATCGCCATCCATAGTTACACACTCGATTTATGCGAAACGGTCTACCTCAATAAGGGACTCGGATGCGGCTTGGATAGACCTAAGCACAGTATTGAGTCGGGCTCTGAGATCTGAAATGTTTTCAGACGTTACTCGAACAGACAAAGAGGATGAATGGGTTTCAATCCCAACATCTTCGGTTACTAAAGCAGAAGCTAACGCATCAACATCAAGGGTTTGACTGAGAGTGAGAGTGGCACTGCAGGCATCACTCTTCTTCGCTACCATCATCACCATCTCCCTCGGTGGTAATCTCTGCTAATGGAGCATCTTCATCTTCTTCATTAAGAGCACGCTCGTATTCTATGGCAGCATTTTGAGCTATTAATGCCATATCAGTTGCAGTTGCTCCTTCAACGGAACGGCGTATAATCCTATTATTGGCATCAGATGCACGAGTAAATGGTTGCCAGACTCCACCTGCAAATGTGTGGCCACACTTACGGCAAGCCCATATCCCAGGAGATTCGCGTCTAACCTTTTGATATTGACACACTGGGCAAGAATACTCTCTCTTCACCTTTCTTAGTGCTGACGAGGCTCTGCGTCGGACACTAACACCGTATCTTGCTCCGAATCTTGCTTCGAGTCCTGCTTTCTTAGTTCGCTTTGCCATACAAACACCTCACATTGAATCAACTAATTTTCTCAACTCGGAACATCGCACCTTAGCCGCTTCCATGATTTCTACAAATTCGCTCGCCGAGAACACTCCCTTTAATCCCTTCTGCAAAGAGTGGACATGGTCATCTTCACCTAGAGTGATGTGAATTCTCTCATCACCGCCAACTTCCTCTTCTCTGTTAGAGTCATAAACGAACCTACCGCCTACTTTCTGGAAAGAGCACATGATTGGTGTTTTGTTAACTGGGAATTTTCTATCTTCGCCAATATCAAACCGTTCACCAGGAAGGGTCGCATTGTGAAGGGCAGCAATCGCAGCCAATCCAAATGCATCGAATAAATTTCCATCATCGCTGATTGCAAAACAATCTATGATTACCTGCCAAACTTTTTCGCCAGGAATGATACACAAATCTTTGGTGTCAATACAACCAGATTCACGAATTCCTCGGTCTACTACTCTACTCATCTCTATGCTTTCTGGACTTGGTGGTCCTGGTTCGATGTGACGGCCGGCTCCTGGCCTCAATTCAGCACTTGTCATGAGTCCTCCTTCGTCAGGTCGATCAGGATAAGGGGTTTGAATTTGGAATTTTATCCCACAGAATACGATTGTATCTCCCATCTGCACTCTTGCACTGCCTTCTGCGCGGTCAAGTACTCCAACTTCCAAAGAAAGCTCTCGTCCTTCCCATCGACCACGGCCATCTGCTCTTTGGTCTCTTGATGCTAGTTCGGCGAGGTGGGTTCGTAGCAATTCAGGAACTAGGGGTTGAGCCATTATTGCCCACCTCCGTATTTTTTCGCAATTGCTTCCTTCATTAATACATGAATTTTGAGTGCGGCCTCCATATTGTAATCCCAAGCCTCTTGGAATTCAGAAGGTGATAGGTCTCCATCCATTTGTAGAAAAACAAGTTCTCCACTGTTTGGGAGGACGCCCATTGGTAAATCCGCAGCGCCATAATTATCTTCTTCCTTATTCAGGTCACAGACTACAATTCCGTTGATTTTTCCGCTAGCCACGCTGACTACCATGTCCGTCATTGGTATACCAGCATCTGCTAAAGCAAGTGATGCAGCGGTTAATCCTACACATCGAGTTCCAGCTTCAGCGCAAATCACTTCAATTTCAACTCGTATTTTGCTACGTGGATAAAGTTCCAGTAATACAACTGATTCCAAAGCATCTGAAGTGACCTTACTAATCTCGCGGCTACGTCTGTTGAAACCAGGACGGAATCGGTCTGTTGTTGAGAAAGGCGCCATATTGTAACGGACGTCAAGAACAGCTCGTTCTTGGCGTTGAATCTTCCTAGGATGGGCCTCCATTGGACCGTAAACTGAGGCGATTACGTAATTAGTACCCCAGCGCATACTAGCAGAACCATCTGCCACTGGAACTACGCCTAGTTCAATTTCTATAGGGCGTATATCACCTGCTTTCCGACCATCAACCCGATTGCCATTATCATCTATCATTTGGACGTCACTGTATCCCATTTTCATCACTCTCCATTTCCGTTTGCTAGATGGCTAGTAAAAGCACTAGCCAAATCTGTTGAATGTTCATTATCTCGCACGAATGCCAATGCATTTCGTACTATTCTAATCCCCTCTGGTTCTCCATCAACCCAAATCCTACCATTTG
Source organism: uncultured Candidatus Poseidoniales archaeon (assembly GCA_963997805.1). Taxonomy (GTDB): domain Archaea; phylum Thermoplasmatota; class Poseidoniia; order Poseidoniales; family Thalassarchaeaceae; genus MGIIb-Q1. The sequence goes on along the minus strand of CAXEOD010000107.1, from coordinate 3,190 downwards.
CGCCTAAGATTATCCTGCAATTGCTTGCATCCTTAAGTTGGTTAATGATCGCATTAGAACCACTAGAAATAGTACCGACAAGGTGTGGTGGTATTGTGTCAACGAATCCTGAGTTAACCTTCCTTAATCCCATACCTTTCATTGTTACAACAGAAGAATGCGCCTCATCTACTTCTTGGACCCGGCATAAAATTGTGGTGCCCACATTCATTGCATCACGAGTGCCGCCATAATCAATCTTCATCGGAGCCAAACTCATAGGCAGGATTGCATTGAATGGTGCATTCAAGTCAATAAACCAGATATTAGATCTCATGCCTTCAATGTAGGCAATTACTAAATCACCTGGTCTAGGGAAATAAGCAGTATGAATTGGAGTGATAGAAATTTCGCCGGCTTTTACAACAACATAACCAAGTTTGGTTGCAATCATTTCACCGTTCAATTTAATGACACCATGACCAAGTCGGTCACTTGTATCTGAACTAATTTTATCGCCGGGTATCACCAGGCTGCCGGATGCAGCCAAAGTGCGCCCATCCGAGGCGCCACTACTACTCATGTTTCTTCTCCGAGCCGCCCGACCGGACCATCCTCTATAACCGTTGCATAGCAAATGGATAATTGAGTTGGGTCACTTCATCTCTTTAACCACAACATCTGAGGCTCTTTTCCCTACCTTAGCGATATAATCATTTTTCATTCCGGCAGGTATCTCTACTGTAAATGCCCAATCACCATTAGGCAACCAATCTTCTCGCAGGACATCTTCCCGAACTAAAGCAAAAACTGCCCCATAATTCGTACCTCCAACTTTGAATGCTAACTTGATGGTAGTAAACGAAATAGGAATTAGTTCCCTTATCATTGCGACCGCATCTTTGACTTGTTTTTCGACTGATTTGAACGGGTCGGCTTTGAATCTAGCTTCAATAAGAGCATTTTCAACTCTCTGAGGAGGATGTGGGAGTTTGGTTTGAGGGTCAATTCCTAACATACAAATATCTGCTATTACCTGTCTTGTTTTTTCTTCTATCAACTTTTTTCGTTGGACTGTAGTAAGTTGAATGCTCCCTTCAAGGATGATTTTTTCTACGCATGGTCCCAGTTCGGTTGTCCCAAAGACTCCTTCCAATTTGTCACTAGTAGGTCTCTCCCCATTCTTGACATCATGCCAAACTTCGTCAGTTGCCAACAAATCATCAAGTTCGACACTGGTTTGGTCTTGTTTCCATTGGTGAACCAAATCTGGGTCTACCAACACTTCATACCGTTTCCCACCCTTCTCTAGTCGGGCAATTACCGCGTCATCCATACTGACCATGAAGGGGCCTCCAAACTAAGCGAGAAGGGAGGATGCGCATAGCATCTTCGCAGTAATCATTCTTCATTTACTGGTAACTTGTCAATATGGCCAATGGTTTCTTCTTGATCCATCAATCTGAAACCATCTTTATTGAGAACTGCAATTTGTACTGCATTTTTGTTTAAATCTTCTTCCAAAGATGAGCGAAGTGCTTCTAAACCAAGTTTAATAGCTGCATTTTGAGTCATGTTCTTCCTCCATTTGCTCTCAAAATAATCTACCACTGCATTTCTTCCTCTACCGACTGCTCCTGCGTGATAAGATTGGTATGCGCCACTAGGATCGGTCTCATATAAGTGAATTCCATTGTCATCTACACCAGCGATTAAAAGTGCCGTTCCAAATGGTCTTGTTCCACCATACTGGGTGAATGACTGCTTGAAATTGCAGATTTTCTTTGTCAGAATATCAACTGGAACTTTGTCACTATAAGTAATTCGATTAATCTGACATTCTGCACGAGCCCTAGCCACTAATTGTCGGGCATCAGCTACAAGTCCTGATGTCGCGAAGCCTATGTGGTCATCAATTTTGTAGACTTTGTCGATTGATTCGGGGATGATTAATCGACTAGCAATTCGTTTGTCAACAATCAATAATACCCCACCTCGGTACTTCAATCCTACAGTTGTAGTGCCTCTTTTTACAGATTCTCTTGCATATTCAACTTGAAACAATCTGCCATCAGGGCTGAATGTTGTGATTCCGTGGTCGTATCCTCTTCCGCTTGGTTGCATGTGTTCACCTAAGCCCGGCTGTTGGACGGACTCTTATGAACCTTGAGAACCGTCATAAACAATCTAAAGCATCGACCACTTCTTTTTCACCAACCACATCATCCGACATTCATGCGAGTCATTGTACTGTCTTCAGGAGGAAAAGATTCGTGCTACGCAGTTTGGTGGGCTTTGATGAAAGGTTGGGATGTTTCTGGGGTCGTCACCATCAACATTACTGGAGGTGATTCAATGATGTTCCAAGTTCCAGCGACTTCGATTGCTGGATTACAAGCAAGTTCAGGTGGTATCCCATGGTTACAAATTAATTTAGAGGGAGATGAAGACACTGAAATTGAAGAACTTGAATCTAAATTAAAACCAATCGTTGATGGAACTAAGAGTCCAATTACTGACCAAAATTGGACCAATGAAGAGTTAGAAGGAATTTGGAACTTTAATGTTAATCTCACTCAACCGATTGTAAAACTTGTTCCTGGGCAATCGATAGACGCAATTGTAACAGGAGCCTTACGAAGTGATTACCAAAAAACTAGAATTGAACAGATGGCACAACGACTTGGGATCAAATCCTTCTGTCCATTATGGCACCATAATCACTTGAACCACATGCGCGGCCTCGTTAACCACGGATTTGAATTATTGTTTTGTTCGGTTTCATGTGATGGCTTAAATCAAGATTGGATAGGGAAAAAATTAGACACGAATAGTTTAGACGAATTACAACTACTTGCTGAACAGAACCGTTTTTCCATTGACGGTGAAGGTGGTGAGTTTGAAACTACTGTTCTAAATACCCCTTGGATGAATAGAAGAATATCCCTCAAAGGGCATACTGTTTGGTCTGGTCGACGGGGTCATTTAGCGATTAATGAAGTAACTTTTGATGAATAAAGTGGGCGTTATCCTCAAACCAAAAGCCCTTCTCGGCCGAGTTGAGGATACCTAAATGCCACTCTGCCCACTGGATTATCGGTACGGCCGCGACTCTGTCAAAAACATATGGACTGACCTAGGTCGTCACTCTCGACAACTTGAGGTGGAACGGGCATTAATATGGGCACACAAAGAACTCGGTAAGGTCTCC
>CAXEOD010000106.1:0-5822 GCA_963997805.1 uncultured Candidatus Poseidoniales archaeon | reverse complement strand
CATCCCACGCAATAGCCAAACTATTCATGACAGATGCGGGAGCCTCGTCTAATGACGGGAATAACGATGCAGAATCCCGCATTGAGGTGATGGATAACAGCGGAAATCTACCCCCTCATGCAAACTTAGAACTGGCTGATAGCGTCCTTAACCGACTTGAGCCAAAAGACCGCCACGAGATGGGGCAAATGATTCACAGTCGCTCAGTAATGGGGGGTATTCTTTTCGCTGCAGTGGGGATATTTTGGTGGTTAACAGTTTCAGTCATTGGGAATACACTAGGTGACACTGATCCGGAGTTGCCAGCATCTATGATTTTCAATCTCGGATTTTTCCATGTTTCACTTCTAATTCCACTTCTAGTCCTAGTTGCAACAGTTCTATTGATGCATAGCCGTGAGAGAAGCAGTTGGGAGTCGGGATTAATTGGAGGGATTCTTCTCATCATTGCACTTTACTTTACTTTGGAACCTCTAGGTTGGATAGTCTTCACCGACCAAGGTAGTCCATCTATGGTTCTTCAATCTTTGAGAATCGGTGCACTTGCGATAATGGTTCACTTCGCTTCTCACATGCTGCTTGATGCAATCCTGTTATCGTGGGTACAAAAGATGCTTCAAAAGTTCCCTCTTGAATTATCAACTCTTGACGAGCCACTTCTTCTTAGCTCTGGGGACTTTGACAAGGATGAAGAGGAAGTCTCTCCCGCCTAAGATTGAGGGTCATGCCGCACATCACAGTTCTTCGCTTGTCTCACAGGGCTGGACGCGACCCACGCATGTCAACCCATCTTGGCCTTACCTCTAGGGTTTATGGGGCAAAACAGTTCTTGCTTGCAGGTGACAAAGATTCTGCAGTTTTGGAGTCATTAGATGACGTGAAGGTACGTTTTGGTGGTGAGATGGAAACACGCCATGAAGAATCACCTCTAGGGTTTCTACGCAATTTTATTGCCGAAGGTGGCGTTGCGGTTCACCTAACGATGTATGGCCTTCCATATCAGGAAGTGATTCCAGAAATCCCTGCTGATAAGCCAATTGTGGTTGTTGTTGGAGGGGCAAAAGTATCGCGCGAATACTACGAGATGTGTCAATTCAATGTTGCAGTTGGTAATCAACCGCACAGCGAAGTTGCGGCTTTGGCTGGATTTCTTGAGCGGCTCAACGATGGGGTTTCGCCGCCTGATGATTTCAAGGGTGGGAAGTTGGAAATCTATCCAACAGAACGTGGAAAAGATATGCGACAAGAAGAATAAATCAGCGAGTTGGATACTAACAAGTTGTTTATTTTTCAATTATCTCGCGTGTCAATGATTATGAACGGTTTGCAGGCACGATTCTAAGGTGCAAGGGTGACTTCAGACGGCGGCTTTAGTCCCGGAGAAGGTCAACTCGGCGTTTTTAATCCATTTTGTGGCATTGATGCCTCAGATATCCTCCAATCCGCAACTCCGGACGTTGACAAACCCGCTCACGGCAGAGGTGTTATCCTCCTAGCTGATGGCTCTCGCTTTGAAGGCGAACTTTTCGGTGCAGCAAAAATCGGCGAAGGTGAGTTAGTTTTCACCACTGGGATGACAGGTTTTCAGGAATCTTTGACCGACCCATCTTTTGCTGGACAGGTATTGACCTTTACTTGGCCACTTCTAGGTAATTATGGGGTGGCCCCCAATATTTCAGAATCAGCTGCGGTTTGGCCTCGGGGTGTTGTTTGCCGAGAATGGATTGACCATCCTGACCACCGCCACTGTATTGGTTCTGTGAATGAGTTCCTACTCGCTCATGGGGTCCCTGGGATAACAGAGGTAGATACTAGGGCTCTGACGATGAGAGTGAGAGAACATGGAGTGATTCTGTGTCAGTTTGGGCCGCTTGAGATGGAACAAGAGATGCTTTCTCGGCTGGAAAAAATGACTTCTCCAGATTTAGATGACCTAGTTGATGAAGTTAGTAGAGATGATGCCGTCCTCCTCAATGAGGGAGTTACGGACACAGATGGGTTGGCTCTACCGCGGGTAGCAGCACTTGATTGTGGCATCAAGTACAATATTCTGCGCCAACTGAGTAACCGATTTGAGGTTCTATGGTGCCCACCTGACATTGGTTTTGACACACTTGTTAGTGATTGGCAGATAGATGCACTGTTTTGTTCTAATGGGCCTGGAGACCCAGCTCACGCTGGAAAAGCGATGGGGGCTAGGCAAACATTGGCGGATGGATTGAATGAAAAAATACCAGTAATGGGTATTTGTCTTGGTCATCAATTACTAGGACTTGCAACAGGTTTAGAGACTTACAAATTGCGTTATGGTCACCGAGGAGCAAACCAACCCGTAGTTGATTTGGTGACAGGTAAAGTGACAATCACTAGTCAAAATCATGGTTTTGCTGTTAATCCTAGAGGTGAACAGCCTCTAGCACCGCATCCGATTTGGCAAAGTCAAGGTGCGCCAACAGCCCTTTCGGATGCTAAAACAGAAGTTCGTTTTGTCAATGCTAATGACCGAACAGTGGAAGGCTTGGATGTTGTTGGTCGGCCAGCGTTTAGTGTTCAATATCACCCAGAGGCTTGCCCAGGGCCACATGATGCCGAACCATTGTTTGACCGCTTTTCAGAAATTGTGGCTAAAGAGATGTCTGGGCAATTGCCTAACTCAAAGAGAGGTGGTGCATAATGCCTCGTCGTGATGACCTCAAGAGAATCATGATACTTGGCTCTGGTCCAATCAAGATTGGCCAAGCAGCTGAGTTTGATTTCTCAGGTTCACAAGCCTGTCGAGCTTTGCGTGCAGATGGCTACGAAGTCATTCTAGTCAATAGCAATCCTGCAACAATTCAGAATGACCCTGAAATGGCAGACCAAATTTACATCGAACCTCTGCTACCAGATGTAATTCGTAGAATCTTAGAAATTGAACGACCAGATGCATTACTTGCTGGAATGGGCGGTCAAACCGCACTGAATTTAGCATCAGCATTGGCTCACGATGGCACATTAGAGAAATTAGATGTAGAATTAATTGGTTGCGACCTTATCGCTATTGATGAAGCAGAAGACCGTCATTTATTCAATCAAGTTTGTAGTGAAATTGGGTTACCGATTTGTGAAGCCCACGCCTGTAACTCAATCAATGAAGTATTATCTGCAGCAGGAAAAATCGGTACTTTCCCTCTGCTGGTTCGCCCAGCATTTACTCTAGGTGGCTTAGGTGGAGGGACTGCGTGGAATCGTGGTGAATTAGTTGAGATTGCCAGTCAGGGTATACTCCACTCACGAATTAGCCAGGTGCTCATCGAGGAGAGTATTTTGGGGTGGCAAGAACATGAGTATGAGGTCATGCGTGATGCCGCTGACAACTGCATAATTGTCTGTACAATGGAAAATATTGACCCGATGGGTATTCACACGGGTGAGTCTGTGGTGGTTGCTCCTCAGCAGACATTATCTGACCGCGACCATCAGATGTTGAGAGATGCAGCACTGCGTTTGATTCGCCGCCTTGATATCAAAGGTGGATGCAATGTTCAATTCTCTTTCAATCAGGATACGGGTGATTATGTCGTGATAGAAGTAAATCCGAGAGTTTCCCGCTCATCTGCTCTCGCTAGCAAGGCGACTGGGTATCCAATTGCTCGAATGGCGGCACTGATCGCTGTGGGTTACACTTTGGATGAATTACCAAATCCAATTACTGGTGAAGGAACAACAGCAGCTTTTGAGCCAACTCTAGACTACTGTGTCGTCAAGATTCCACGATGGCCTTTTGACAAGTTTAGAACTGCTGATAGAACTTTAGGAACTTCAATGAAATCAACTGGGGAAGTTATGGCTATTGGCAGATGCTTTGGCGAGGCTTTTCTCAAGGCTTGGGCTTCGCTTGAGTATGGGCCCCCACATCCTAGACCACTTACCATGGCTGATATTTCTGAGGGTGAGGGGATGGGTGAGAGGGCAATTGAGTCGCTTCCTGATCACATTCTTGAGGATTGGATTAGAATTGCCACCGACCGGAGAATGGGTGCTCTTTACGAGTCTTTCAGACGAGGATGGTCTGTTGATAAGGTAGAGGAAATCACCTCAATTACTCGCTGGTTTTTGCACCAGTTTGAGAGAATGGCAGCTATTGACAACGAGATTGTCACTGCTGGAGAGGGTGGTTTGAAAGCCGCTGAAATTTCAGTTTCAAGCATGAGATATTGGAAATCAAATGGATTGACAGATGCTCATATCGCCGATGCCTTGGCTGGATATCCTGCGTCAGGATGGAGTATCAAAGAAAGTGGTAAGACTGAGTTTGATGTTATGGCGAGGCGCCATGAATTAAATATGCACCCCGTCTATAGAATGGTGGACAGTTGTGCAGCCGAGTTCGCTGCTGTAACGCCTTACTATTACTCAACTTACGAGCCAAATGGTCAATCAGGGATTGATAGAGTCACTCAGGAGAGGAAACTAACTCCCGAAGGTGAAGAAGCAAGAAGGCTGGTTGTAATCGGTTCTGGACCTATCCGCATTGGCCAGGGAATAGAGTTTGATTATGGTGCAGTGCACGCCGTACAAGCGATTCGTGAAGCCGGCCATGAATCGATACTCATCAATAATAACCCAGAAACCGTTTCAACTGATTTTGATACATCTGACCGCCTCTATTTTGATCCATTAACTTTAGAGTCGGTTGCTGAAATCCTGTTAAGAGAAGGAGCAGATGGTATTCTACTCCAATTCGGTGGTCAAACTGCAATCAATTTGGCGCTCCCCCTCGATGGAAGATTAGAACACCTAACAACACTAGGCTTGAATTTACAATTAGAAGGAACTTCACCTGATGCAGTTGATGAGGCCAGCGATCGGGAACGCTTTGAAGCGTTTGCAAAGAGAGCTGAATTGAGGATGCCAAGAGGTCAAACTGGTAGCACTCCTGAAGAAGTGAGGGCAGCAGTACAAGCGATTGGATTCCCCGTCCTAATCCGTCCATCATATGTTCTTGGTGGTCGAGGTATGGAGATACTTACTAGTGAAGAACAACTAGATGCATACATGCAAGAAGCATTCTTAGCACCAGATAAACCACTGCTTGCCGACGAATATTTAGGCCACGCAATTGAACTCGATGTGGATGCAGTATCGGATGGGACCGAAATACTGATTGGAGCCATCATGGAACATTTGGAAGAGGCTGGAATCCATTCTGGTGATTCCACTTGTTTCATACCTCCTCAACATGTTAGTGATGAGATTCTTGCTCAAGTTGAAGATTGGACCGAAAGAATCGGGCTAGGGCTCAACATCATCGGTTGTTACAACATTCAATTCGCAATATGTGAGGACGAACTTTACGTATTGGAAGTTAACCCTAGAGGATCTCGTACTTTCCCATTTGTAGCAAAATCAACTGGTATACCGTTGGCTAGGATAGCGGCACATGTGACCATTGGGGCGAAGTTAGCAGATTTGGAAATCCCAAAACGAACAGTTGGGCTTGTTTGTGTCAAAGCACCAGTTTTTCCATTCATAAAACTCAGAGGTTTGGACCCAGCACCGGGGCCAGAAATGAAGTCAACTGGTGAAGTGATGGGTAGTGATGTAGATCCAGCGCGTGCATATCTGAAGGCTAGGCTTGCGACCGAGTTGCCGGTTCCTACAGGTGGTGGGGTTTACCTAACTGTCAAGGATGGAGATAAGGAAGGGTTAGTTCCAATCGCCGAGAAACTTGTTGGGATGGGCTTCTCTCTTTACGCCACGACCGGTACCTCAAATGCTCTAAAAGCAGAAGGAGTTCCTGTTGAAAGGGTGTTCAGAATTGCTGAACAACAATCACCAGA
>CAXEOD010000105.1:0-6195 GCA_963997805.1 uncultured Candidatus Poseidoniales archaeon | reverse complement strand
TATCAAGCAGGCAGGAGATGTGATAGACCTAAAACTAATTGAAGCGATTCAACGGAAATATGTCGGCGCACAGATTACCAAAGATATGGCTAGACGGTGGAAGGAACAATTTTCATTCACTAATACATCTCCACCTAAGGATCCAGTTGTTGTTGACTTCTCAATTGATGGGAAAGCAATGTCATTAGATATTACAGACTGCATTTCTTCTGCTTGTGAAACGATTATTAATCCAATAATTGAGAATTTGAAATCTCTTATTGCTGATTCGAATCCTGAATACCATGATGGGTTCCGACAAAACATCATCCTAGCAGGTGGTGGATCTGGCATCCGAGGTTTAGGTGCATCTATTGAAGAAAGGCTCGCAGACTTAGGCGGTATCACCGTCCACATTGTAGAAGACCCAGTGATGCTAGGTGCAGAAGGTGCTCTTAGATTGTCTCAAGAAGTACCAGAAGAATACTGGAAGAATCTAACCATATCTGAATAATGATAGGTTATTCCTCTTCACCAGAGAATTTTGCAACAACTTCATCTGAAACAAGTTTTTCTCCGCAATTCGGACATAAATCTTCACCACTTAATTCAAGTGGTTTTACCGCAAGTATCGATAAGCAGTGTGGACATGCACCCATCATTTCATTTGCCTGCAACTTTGATGAAGCGAGGATACTGCTTGATTGCCCAATATACCATGCCATAAACAATGGGTTTGAAAAAGTTGTAAATCTCTTGACCATCCCAATTACAATGAATATCAACATAATTGCCATTATTGCTGACATTATACTACCTTGAATACCTGAAATCAAATCTATAATAGTAATTAGAGAACAAATTATAATCAGGAATAACCAATGAACTAAAGCGAGTCTGTACGCCCAGATTTTTCTTCTGGAGAAGCCATAATAGATTGTCATTCCAGCTGTCAATATGAGTATTGAAACCAATATACCTACTTGTGATAATACCCCGTCAAGGCTTACTGAGAATGACAAAAGCAAAAAGAAAAACAGGAGAGTTAACCATAACAAAGTGCTAGACATACTGCGATGAACTCGTTGAATGGTGGCGAGGTCCCCGTTCATGTCTGGTCGAATTAGCCCAAGTAATTCAGTTTGGCGGAACCGATAGCCGTAAAGGAGACTACCAAATCCCAACGAATAATGAGTGATACTAGTGACATTGGCGTTGATGTTGCATCCGATGCACTTTCAGATAAACACATTTTAGTTGCTATTAGTGGGGGAATTGCAGTTGTCGATAGTGTTAGGTTGCTTAGGGAATTGCGACGCCATGGAGCAAAAATTACCGTTGTTATGACTCACTCGGCTCAAGAAATAATTTCTCCTTTGGCGATTGAATGGGCCAGTCAATCTCAAGTCGTTACTGATTGGGATGCCGATATGGCTCAACTGGAGTTAGTTGATGCAGTATTAGTATGCCCTGCAACGCGCCATACGATTGGTTGTCACATACATGGCATACTAGACACACCAATGCAAATGGCACTAAGTGCAGCCCGAGGGCGTAACTTACCTATGCTTTTTATTCCCAGCATGCATAACTCTCTTTCACAAGATATTGTAACCGAAGATCTATGTAAAGAATTGAAAGAATTTGGTCACCATGTATTCTGGGGAGAAGAACAGGAAGGCCGACGCAAACAACCAGATGTAGTACAGATTATTGGATTACTTTGTCATTTAATTAATGCTAATCTACCAAATAGGAAGCGAGTAGCCTTAACTTTAGGCGCAACCCGTAGTGCAATAGATTCTGTAAGATGGGTTCAGAATACATCAACTGGAAAGACTGGTTTTGACATCGCCGACTACCTCTATAGAATGGGCCATAAGGTCACGATTTTGCAGGGTGTAGTAACTGTTCACTCACTCTTAAGTTTACAGGATATTAGAGAGTGTACTGAACCCGAATCAATGCTTTCCGAACTGGTTAAAATCACTAATAGTGAAAACCCACCAGATGCCTGGATATTTTCTGCAGCGGTACTTGACTATACAGTTGCCAATTCAAAAGAGAATAAGATTAAATCTGGGAAAGATACTTTGTCTATTGAATTACAAAAATCAAAGAAACATATTGACATTATTAGCAAATCATGTGTAGATGATTTAAAAATCGGATTTAAGCTAGAATCGGGATATACGAAACAACAATTGATTCAATCAGCCCTTGATTCACTTAAGAATAACCGGTTAGATGCAGTAATTGCTAACCACTTGGAAAATGTGGATTATGGGCCAGTTCGAGCCTACTGGGTCGATACAAAAGGTACAATAATTGACTTAGAAGACAATTTTTCTATGGCAAAAGTAATTGAGAAGAGGTTGTCTCAAGTAAGCGATGACTGAATCTACCATCGCCTTGGCTAGCCTTGAACCAATTACCAGTATAGCATCGTTTATTGGAATGCTTTGTATTCTTATAGCATTTATTTTAGAGACTAGAGGTTTGCTCAATAGTCGAGGGATGAAATATCTCATTTTAATGGCTGTAGGTTCAGCGATCTTAGGAATTAGGGCATTACATACTGGTGAATGGGCATTTGTTGTTCTAGAATTAGTTTGGATGCTTGCTGCGGTACTAGCGATAATCAACCCAACTCGGCCTTCTAACACCGATTTAGTAGCGTAGTATTCAAGCCGGATGGGTAGACCGGCGACATCATGGGTAACCAGGGCAAAGCAAAGCGGGGAATTCCCGCCAAGTCTGATTTCAATGCTTGGTACCCTGCAATAGTGGAAATTGCTGACCTTGTCGATAAGAGGTATCCCATCAAAGGGATGGACGTATGGCGGCCGTATGGTTGGAAGGCCATGAAATTCATTGATGCATTGACTCATGCTGAAATGGAGAGGACTGGTCATGATGAAGTCCATTTCCCTCTTTTGATACCAGAAGACCTACTGGAAAAGGAAAATCAACTTGTGTCTCGATTACAAGCTGCACGGGAGGCAGGTGTTGATGTCAGTGAACTTAGATTTGATGAGACGGTTGAAGGGTTTAGCAAGGAAGTCTACTGGGTCAAACACGCTGGTGATACAGAACTAGATGTCCCTATGTTTCTCAGACCCACCTCAGAGACAGCAATGTACACTTTGTTTCCATTATGGATTCGAAGTCATTCAGACCTACCATTGAAGACCTACCAAATCGTCAACACTTTCCGTTACGAGACAAAACAAACAAGGACATTCATCAGGGTAAGAGAAATTCACTTCTTTGAAGCACATACTGCTCACAAAGATGAAGCGGATGCGTCAGCCCAAATACAAGAGGATTTGGAGATTGTAGACAATATCATGTCCGATCTTTGCTTACCAATTATCGTTTCAAAAAGGCCCGTGTGGGATACCTTCCCTGGTGCTTGGTATACTATTGCTATTGATGTGATTATGCCCAACGGCAGAACTCTACAGGTGGCTTCGTGCCATCATTATCGTGACCAATGGGCAGAAGCATTTGGCATGACATACGAGGACGTAGATGGAAAACACAAGAATTGTCATCAGACAACTTACGGTATGTCTGAAAGATTACTCGGTGCAGTTGTCGGTACTCACGGAGATGATGATGGCTTGATATTCCCCCCCAAATCTGCACCAATCCATGTGGTATTGATTCCTGTAGCGGCGCATAAAAGTGAAGCAGTAATGGAAACTGTTATTTCAATCGCGGAAAAACTTAGGTCATCAGGTCTTAGAGCACATATTGATGATCGTGATAAAAGAGCAGGACAAAAATTCTATGATTGGGAAATCAAGGGAGTTCCATTAAGACTTGAGATTGGTCCAAGAGATATTGAAAATGGAACCGCATTTGCAGCTAGAAGAACTGGTGGGAAACAACCACTAAAAATCGATGATATTGTTAATGAGGTTTCTAATGAATTGAAAGCAATTGAAACCGAATTAGCGTCTAGAACTTCCTCAATTCTAAATGAGATGGTGATTCCATTATCTTCGCTCGATACTGAATTAACAGACGGCATTATCTACGAAATAGCCTTTGATGGGAGTGATGCTGATGCAGAAGTTCTAGAGAAAACAACAGGATTAACAATTCTAGGAGACTGCATTACTCCATTTGAGCAGGAAAAGCCCTGTATCATCAGTGGTAAAATGACCACAAAGAGAAATCATCTTGCAAGAATGTATTGAGTGGAAATATTAAATCAGTATTACCGTTTCATATATGTCCAAAGTAATGCAATAATTCCAATTCCTAATACCGCAATATCTGGAACCCCAATACTACCATCAAGGGCTGGAGGCGACCAACCCCAGCCATTGTCTAAGTGGCCAAGACTTACCCAATTCATACGTGTATGTCCATCCGTGGGGCATCCGCCGCCTGTACAATTGCTACCCAAGAAGGAAAGAAGACCTAACAGATTAGCCACGCCCGCAATAAAGAATATTGAACCAATACCTAATCCCGCCTTACTCATCCCTTTCGTTTCAGAAATTCGAGGGGCTGATGTAGGTGCATCAAATGGTTCAATATCTGATTCAAAAGAAGGTATGACTTCAATTAATAAGTCGTTTTCGTCATCATCTGATAGACTTTCTGAAAGAGCCCGTTTTGATTCACCTCTAGATAGCCCCATCTTCTCAAGGAACTCCTCTCCGTAAATCCTCTCTGCTAATTTTGCAAGGATTGGATCTTCTTCCAATGCATCAGGGCCTAATTCACCATCAAGCAACTGCTTCAATTTCTCAGAATTGTCGCCCATTGATACTACTCCTACCCTAGTCCAAATGCTGTTTGTTCATCAAAGCATTGATTGAACGGATTTTAAAACAACTATTTACTTACGTTGAATTGTTCGCTGTACTGCGGAAATAATATGATTAGTTCCCATTGAAAATTGTTCTAATAATTCATCCCCATCACCTGACTGCCCGAAGTGATCAGATACGCCAACTCTTTCCAAAGGGGTTGGGCAATTTTCAACTAAATGTTCAGCCACTGCTCCACCAAGGCCACCAATAATTGAATGGTCTTCAGCGGTAACAAAACAACCACATTTTTCAGCAAGGGCTGAGATTAATGTACCATCTAGTGGTTTTATTGTATGCATATCGACAACGGTTGCATTAATTCCATTTCTAGAAAGTGTTTCAGCAGCTTCTAGTGCTCTCGACACCATGACCCCGCAAGCAATTATTGCAACATCTTCTCCTTCTGAGAGGATTGCTCCTTTACCAATTACCAATTTTGAGGCTGCATGTTCATCATATATCACAGGAGTTTTATTGCGAGCTGTACGTGTATAGGAAGGCGAATTGGTGCTGGCTAATTGAATTGTCAACTGCTCAGTACTGTTGAAATCACTTGGATGTAATACTAACATATTTGGTAGGCTACGGTAGATGGCAAGGTCTTCAATAGATTGTGCTGATGAACCATCTGTACCTGTGTGAATACCCCCATGACTACCACAAATATGTACAGGGATATTTGGCCTAGCAATTCCATTACGCACTTGTTCAAATGCTCTTTCTGTAAATATTGCAAATGTTGATGCAAATGGTTTGTATCCACTTGTTGCTAAACCAGCTGACACTAACATCATATTTTGTTCAGCAATCCCTAATGATATTGTTCTTTCAGGGTGCAACTTTCTAAAATTCTGGCTTTTTGTTGATTTACCTAAATCAGCTTCTACTACGATTACCTCTGGATCTGTAGCAAGTTTAACCAGAGCTGAACCATAACCGTCCCTAGATGCAACTAATTTCATTTCAATTCCTCCAGTGCAATTTGGAGTTGTTCGTCATTGGGTGCAGCACCATGGAATGATGGGTTATCTTCCATGAAAGATACACCCTTACCTTTGATAGTATGTGCAACCACGACGGCAGGTCCATCCGTAATGGAATCCAGCCACTCAATAGCCTCTAGTAATGCATTCATATCGTGGCCATCACATTCATGAACAGCCCAACCAAATCCTGCCCACTTGTCAGCGACATCAAACATTCTCATCTGGTTTTCACAAAAGTCATCATTTTGGATTCTGTTTCTATCAACGAAAACCTTGAGGTTTCCAACTTCATGATGTACGGCAGCCATTGCGGCTTCCCAAATTTGCCCCTCTTGTAATTCACCATCGCCTAACATCACAAATGATGTGCGGGAAGAACCGTCCAAAGAAGCTGCTAG
>CAXEOD010000104.1:0-6218 GCA_963997805.1 uncultured Candidatus Poseidoniales archaeon | reverse complement strand
CTTTTCATATCAGGGTCAAGGACAAAGGAGGAATCCTCGCTTTGTACACGCACAGAAGCGAATTGGCGTGCGTTCCCTGCTTCAACATCAAGACGAATGAACTGAGAGTTGGTTGGGTGACGATTGTGGATTGTCAGATTTACTAAAACCCATCCTTCTGTATCAAGAGTGACGATTGTACCCGGAGTTAAATCAATCCATCCTTGAGTACCTACTTGGAATATTGCAGAACCTGTTCCCCCTGCAACCCCTTCGGACTGAACTGACCGTGCTGAAACTACCATTTCTAAAAGCCCATTTGTCCCGACATCAAACGAGTACTGGACGGTGATGTTCACCGACGACCCTTGTGCTACAGAAGGTGGGCTGTCTGGATTGTATTGGTCACTCTGAATCACTACAGCATTCATCCCTACTGGTGTATCTAATTCAATGGTAAATTCGTCATAATCGTTGCCATTATTAGTGACCTCGAAAGAAATCGTCTTGACATCTGCACCACCTTGGAATGTCTGCCCACTCATATCAATATCTTCGACATTGATTAGATAAGTCGGCTCAACTATCAATTCAACTTGTGATAATTTGAAGAATGAACTGTTTGCCTGTGACGATGCCCTAACTGTGAGGAAATATGTGTCAGGCCGAATACCATAAGGCATTGGCATCACAAGAAGGATAGTGGTGCTGTCACCATTAGAGCCGATCTCTTCGGTTATGGGTTGACTAACTGAAGCACCGAGACGCCAATCAGCAGTCAATAACAAGTCGAAGCGTTCAGGAGCATTGCCATTATTTGTCAATTCAATCTCAACTATCCTAGTCCTTGCATCTGCCTCAGCAGTAATCTGTTGCTCAGATGAAACCATTGTTAAATCGTTAACTTGAGGGGTGTCAACATTTAATTTGCGGGTTTGTTGTGCTGTAGCTGGCGATTGACCTGCGGCTAGAATTGTCACTTCTGTAAGACCTGGTGCTAGCATGTAAGGGGATGTAAATTCAGCCCAGAAATACTGTTGCTCGCCTTTCTCCAACTGCATAAAGGAAATCTCGCTTCCATTTTCTTCTGCATCAAGGAATCTGAAATGAGAGTTACCCCACTCACTACGGTTGAAGTAGGCATCTAGATTCCAGTACGCCATCTGATTCCCAGTATTTTCTAGTCTAAACTTGACAAGTTTTGATTCACCAGGAACGATGCTTGGAACCACACCGGGACTGTATTGAGTGATATCAACAGAGTAAGATGCACCAACTGAAAGAGGAATGGAAATAATCTCCTTTGCATCACCAGTATAGTAATCTAATAGTGAAACATTCCATTCAAGTTGCTCCACATTTGACCCTGGTGGAATTGTCAAGTTCACCCAAAATTCGGTGGTCTCGTTGTATCCTATTGGATTTAATGGGACACTGTAATCGTGGTCATTGATGTTATTTGAGTCAATTCGAATAGGAGAATAAGTGTTCATCCATGTATCATTATCAATTGTTGAAAGGATTTGCAATGCTTTTTCGCGGTACCCATTGTTCGTCAAAGTACAATGAAGAGAAGGGGGTAGTGGGTCTGCGGGAATTACAAGATACCCTGTCTCTGGATTATCACATTCTACTGTAATGGTATATTCTTGAACCTTCTCAATACCAAATAAAGCAAATTGATCAACATGGAAACCAGCTGATGCCCCTGTATTATCACTCTGGAAGTGGTAGGTTAGACTGAAAACCTGAGTGCTAGTATCAGGTCCCAAATCCCAGATGACTGGGGTCCAATCGTCTGTAGCGCCACTTATTCCAGACTCTGTGAAATTCTTAGTTGCGATGACTGTACCAGCAGATGTCGCTTCTAACGATACTTCGTCATTCGCACCCAATCCACCCCATACTTGAGTTGCAAGTTGCATCGAAATGTAGTTACCACCAGTAAGTGAAACCTTACAGAATGGAGCAGCATACAATCCATTGAGTTCGTTTGCTGTTATCCCCCAACCTAAACCATGACCTGGGTCCTCACAACTTGCTCCGCTTGGAATAAACCAGCCCCAGACAATATGGTCATTCCCATTACTGACATAATCTTGCCCTGGGACAGAATGTCGCCAGTGTTTTGTGCCAATAAAACCAGATGAGTCATCAATCTGCCATGGCCCATAACCATCAGTGGTAGATGTGCCCGCTTCAAAGCCCACTGCGGCAAATGTAGGTGAATTGTAAGTAGCACCAGGACAATCGGATGCCCCGTCATTATCATTATCCCCACAAACACCTTTCTCCATATTATCGAAGAAAATTGCGATTGGGACATTTTCTTCAGAAACATCATTTGAGGTGTCGCCTTCTGCGATTCCAGCATCAACTACACCCTTGATGATGTATCCACCACTTAGTGTACCATTCTCATCAAGTTGACTGTGAGCCGCTTCTGCAGTCCAAACAACTTCGTGCTGCACCGATTGACCACCCGAGAGCGATAGAGAATAATTCCATTCAGCGACTTTAACCCCCACAGGATGCCAAACTTCGATGTAACCAGTGGCTGCAGTTGTCTGTAATGAAGAACCAGCCTGCTTGAAAGAAACTTGTATTGGTAAAACGGCTGATTTCAAGAAATAATCCTTCTGCGTACCATCAGATTGGTTCCACTGAAAGGCTGGCACAGAAGCATTCCCAATGGAAATACTTTCGACCGTGAAATCAACCATTGTTTTTGGCCCTGAAGCGCCTACATTTGCTGAAATAGGCACAATTAATGTAGCAATTAACAGCAAGGCAAGGGTAACGGATTTCAGCCGGCTCATTCGCATCAACAGTTGTCCCAACCGAGTCGAGATAAAAAGGTTGATTGGCGTCTGTCTAGGACAGATGTCGCATTTTCCCACCTTTTTGGCTAAATATAGACTATTGAAATATCGGTCTTTTCGCCTCTGAAGAAGCGAAGGGAATATGGCTCAAAGTTAGAGTCGGCAGGGGTGTGGCAGAGCAAAGAAGTACGCTCCTTGAGAGGTTTTGGCTCACCATAATTGTTTGTGGCCAAGTAATACTTGCACCTGCAATTGCATTTTCAGCAACATATTTCATTGATTTTGGCGGTATTCTCGGTGAACGCCCTCTTCTCAGAGTTGATCTAATACCGTGGATTCTTAGTGGCTCACTAGGATATGGGATCCTCTCACTGGTCCTAGCATTGGTTGTAGGGGGTTGGATGCCAGTTTCAGTGGCCGAGAAAGGTGGTTGGATGCCTGTAATTGGCGCCAGTCGCTTGATGAAGGACGCAGGAAAGATTGACCGCGCTAGAACTCATGTGCTAACTTCGCCATCTGGAAAAATGATGCAGATCGTGAACAGAGAAATGGTAGGTGGTAAACGGTCACTGTTGGAGGTTCACGGTGGATTGCAGATGCTAGCAGCACCGCTTCAGATTTTACTAGCGATTAGTCCTCTACTAGTGTTAAAGTTCGTGCCTTCGGAATGGTTAGTTCCAAATCGGCTTCTAGAATTATCAATGATTGGCTACCTTGGTTCTCTAGCATTAATTCTCAGAACTTTCCCTAATTTTGCCCAAAGATATGTTGGTGCCGCATCAACTGCAAGGAGATTTCTAGTCAACGTGACAAAAATAAACTGGATGTTTCCGGTGTTAATCCTGTGGCTTGTGGGCAGAATAATCGTTGGATTTGTCTTTGATATTATTCACCCAGATGTCTCTCAATGGCAACAAATTGCCCTTGAAAAAAGCATTATTGAGGCTTTCCTCCCAGTCAACGTTGAGGTCCCTGAAACCTCCTTCCTTGACATGTTAGTTGCTCTTGCAGTTCTCCCTTTAGCCACCTTCACTACCATGGCTGTCCTAGGAGGAGGACGCTATGACTTACCTGGTTGGCTAGTAAATACCGAATCACAATGGGAGAATTTGGATGATTCTGGACAACTTCTTCTTACAGAAGGCTCGGAGAGTGACTCCGAAGATGATGAGAAAGAAGATTTGCAAGACAATGATGAGGAAGATGAGCAGGACAACGGCGATGCAAATGGGGAGGCTACTATTGTCAAAGGCAACAAAGGTGAGATGTTAGCAGCACTCGCTAAGGCAAAAGAGGCAACTGAATCAGTTATTTTCGAAGATGATTGACATCCCGCCAACTTTCAATCCAAATCAATTGAAGACTGGATTCAATGACTGATATTACACTGATGGCATATTATCAGAATCAATCCTCAGAAGTGTTGTTGATTAGAGGATGCCCATCAAGGAAAAGTAACCTAAATCTACCCAGCAATCCATCATTTCTAATGCGACCCAAATCAGGTCTTGCCCGGTCCAAATGTGAAGCCTTACAATTCTGACAGCGAACAGCAATCGTCTCCCAAGCTATCTCTGCTGAATCACAACAGGTTGGTTCGTTCACACGGATTTCATTCAACTCATGAATTAACCCTGTTGAGTACGGAGTGTTAGGAAAAGAGAATCCGTTGGTTGGAATGAGGCGAGAAAGTATCGCCCATCCTGCACCGATGAAGAGTCCAAATGCGATAGGGGAAGCGAAAGAAGTTAGGATAATATATCCAATCGCCAGCGGAATGAGAGCAAAGAGGAAAGAGAGTTTCCATAATGTACTCATTATCAACATCTGCGAAATCAAGTGTTTGTCAATCGGTTGTGGCAACGGGAATGGTGCTAATTGCCCTTCCATTACACTTAATCTCGGTAATACCATCAGCGGAAGACGTGGTAAAAATAATGCAAAAATGAGTCCACAAAGAAATTGGACAATGCTCTCAATCAAAAAATCACCTAAAACTCGGCTTCCTGTTTTGGTGGAGGCGAATCTTTGATTCGTGCCAACACTGATTCAACGATATCCATCGCTGCACCTATTTTTTCCATTCCAATTGTATACGCGAAGCGCAGATGTCCTTCTCCGGCCTTGCCAAACGCAGAACCCGGTGAGCAAACCACACCTTCCTTGAGAATCTCTAGAGCCACATCAACACTGCTCCATCCAGGGAAATCAAACTTAGGGAAAACATAGAATGCACCCTCTGGGATATGACAGGAAACTCCGGGCATCGCATTCAGACGTTGACATATCAAGTCACGACGCTGCCAAAATGCATCTCTCATTTCAGTTGGATAATATGCGGACTTCTGAAGCGCCGCTAACACACCATATTGCATGGCATCGGTTGAACAGGCTGTAACATAATACTGCATTTTTTTGGCTTGGGTCATGATTTCATTGTTGGCTGAAAGGATGTACCCTATTCTCCATCCAGTCATTGCAAAAGTCTTGGAAAATGATTGAATCATGACAACTTTGTCATAACCTCCACCCAAAAATGAAACATGTGGCTGATCATAGATAATACGGTCATAGACTTCGTCAGTTATCAGCCAAAGGTCATGGCGCCTAGCAAAGTCTAGTAATTCATCCCGTTGCTCAATCGTGATAGTGGCGCCTGTTGGATTACTAGGGAAATTGTAGATAATAGCCTTGGTATTCTCATCAACTAGTTCTTCAAGAGAGTCAATTGTCGGTATAAACTCATTTTCAAAAGTGCATGGGTAAAACCGAGGTTCACCACCTGTGATGGTAGCATGCGGGCCGTACAGAGGAAAGCATGGGTCTGGAAGAAGAATATTGTCACCTTGGTTCAAGAAACATAGGGATAATGTGAGTAAAGCATTGGTTCCTGACATGGTTATACAAACATCATCTTCTGTAAGACTGGGTTCCAAATGAGCCCACAAACTGGCTATTTCCGCCCTGAGTTCTACAAGTCCGGCAGTGGTAGTATACTTGTTGTGTCCGTCTTTCATGGCTTGGTAAAACGCCTCAATCGCCGTATCAGGTGGTTGAAAATCTGGCTCACCAAGACCTAGTTGGATTGAGTCCTTGCCAGCCAAGTCAAACATCTTGCGAACACCGGTTGGCTGGATGGCTTTCGCTCGCTCGCTGAACTCTGCCATAGCCGACCGACCGGCACCGAGATTATCAATGCCATGTTGTATATCTCAAAAATGCTGTTAGCAAAAAATCAGTTATCGCGAAGTCGCTCTACTAAATTCTGTTTATTGCCGGTTTTTGAAAGGCCCTTTTGTTGTAACAATTTCTTCAATTCTGCAATTGTTAAGGATTCAAAATCATCAATTGCTGATTCATCCCCTCCTACTACTAATTCAGCATCCATTACAGATGCTTGACTCAGGTTAAGTGAAT
>CAXEOD010000103.1:0-6334 GCA_963997805.1 uncultured Candidatus Poseidoniales archaeon | reverse complement strand
AGCATTCTGAATGAGTACAGATTCCTCATCATCATGACCTAAATAGTGCCGCCCAGAATCTAAAATTGCTTGTAATGGCACTAGTCCAACTAATTCACCAGCAGTCGTACAATTATCTGTTTCAGATGCTAATTCCCTTATCGCATCTGTTACATCATGTAATCCAGTGATTGTGTAATCAAGTAAGTTCATAGAAACTTGAGCAGTACTCTCATCATACATCCAGCCTGCACCCTGTAAATATTCAAAACGTCCAGGTATTCGTTCTACTTTACCATCTTCACCAAGTATTTTCTCACCATTTTTATCTTTCTTGAGAATCCCACTAGTTCGTAGTTTACCTGCAATCTTGTTTGTTACACTTTTTTGATCAGTATCTAAATTGACATTATATGCAATTAGAATAGAACGAGCACCCGTTGCAGTCACTCCACTCTTTGGATTGAAAATATTAGGCCCGTATTCTGGGGACCAATTTGAATCTGATAGTTTCGCTTCAAACGATTCATACTCACCTCTTCTAATATCTGGAAGATTAATTCTATCATCTCTTCTAGCTGCTTTTGCATAAAGGTACACTGATAAATTAAATCGAGTAGCTGCTTCTGCCCCATATTTCTCTGCTAGTTTAGTACATTCTTCCATTGTAACATTACTTACGGGGATAAAAGGAACAACATCAACCGCTCCCATTCTGGCATGTTCTCCCTTATGAGTGGCCATATCTATAGATTCAAGAGCAACCCCCGTCCCTCTGAGTACTGATTCTAGTACCGCTTCAGGAGGGCCAACAATTGTTACCACAGTTCGATTGAAATCTGCACCCATATCCACATCTAATAGTCGAACATCATTGACAGTTAACATCGCTGAGGTAATTGCATTAATGACTCCCTCATCCTTTCCTTCTGAAAAGTTTGGTACACACTCAACTAATTTGCCTTCCATCTTAATGACTCCATGGTTGGTGAATGAAATCTATTTCGCAATCAAGACCACAAAGAGTTAGGAGCTTCTCCCTTGTTTTCAGACCGCTTCTTTAGAATAGTTTCCAAGGCTGATGAAAAATCTGCCTTCGTAGCCTTATTTTTATTCAGACGAATTGCGCACATTCCAGCCTCTACAACTAATGCCTTTAATTCAGCCCCAGAAAATCCATCTGTAGATGAAACAATATTGTCAACTCTAACGCCTTTGGTAATTGGCATATCTTTCATGTGGATATTCAATATTGCTAATCTTGCTTCATCTTTTGGTAATGGAATATCTATCACTCTATCAAATCTACCAGGCCTAAGAAGTGCTTCATCAAGAATATCTGGCCGATTTGTTGCAGCTATTAATTTTACATCTGCTAACGAGTCAAATCCATCTAACTCAGCAAGTAGTTGCATGAGTGTTCTTTGTACTTCTCTGTCACCACTTGTCGCTGAATCTAGACGTTTTGCCCCTATTGCATCTATTTCATCTATGAATATGATAGAAGGTGAACGCTCTCTTGCTAGGTCAAATAATTCTCTAACCATTCTACCTCCTTCTCCAATATATTTCTGAGCCAATTCACTTGCAACCAAACGAATAAAAGTACATTCAGTACTATTTGCAACTGCCTTAGCAAGCATTGTTTTGCCACAACCGGGTGGCCCAACTAGAATAACTCCTCCTGGAGGATCTATTCCAAATTTCGTAAAGGCCTTCGGGTTTGTCAAGGGTAATTCTATTGATTCTTTGATGAGGGATATTTGTTCTTCTAATCCGCCTAAGTCGGAAAAGGATGTTTCGGGTTTTTCAATCATTTCAGCACCCATAACTAGTGGGTCCCAAGCATCATTCAATACATCAATTATGGATAAGGTGTCTTGGTTTAGGGCAACTCTGGCTCCCGGTTTCAAAAGATCTGCGTCAATACCTTGATTGTATGTAACTAGGAATACTGTTCCATTACTTGATCGTACGACTGCTCTTTCTTTATCAAGAATATCTTGGATGTTTCCAATAACATGTGGTGGCATACGCATTAGTCGCACTTCTTCACTTAAACGACCGATTTTAGATTTTTGTTTTGCTACACGGTTTTCTAAATCAATTCTATCAGACAATAATTGTTGGGTCTGCAGTCGCAATTCTTCAAACTTATCTTCAAGTTGGTTCAGAGTATGTTCTGCTATTGTCCCAACCTTATGCAAAGACTGTTCATCATCGGTCGGTGAAATTGCGTCGGTGTCCGATACCATACTAATTCCTAATTGATTGGGGTTTTGTTAACCTCTAATAATGTATCATATTGTAAATGTGAGAAAAGTAGTATTCAAGAAGGATATATGGTAGGCGCGAAGATGGACTAAAATAGGGTTGGCCTCAGGTCCAATCGAGTATAATGGGTAGTTGCGAGTTATGTGGGGCCGTTAGCGTTTCAACCAAGCGCATGTCAGTGCACGGTACTTTCGTAGAGGGATGCAATAAGTGTCAACAAAAAATGGGATATAATCCTGATACAGATCAAGCCGCTCAAAATGTAGCCCGAGTAAACAGAAAAACTTCTTCGGCTACTTCAGGGGGTTATGGGGGACTTGGCACTGCTGGTAAGGACATCATGGTTAGGGATGGCAAGGAATTGGCCGATGAATTTCCCTCATTGATAAGAGAAGCGAGAGAAAATAGAGGATGGGATCAGAGAACTCTAGCACTAAAAATGAAAGAAAGAATCAACATCGTACAACGTACTGAAGGAGGTAAACGCCCTGGAGATAGCGTTTTAAAAAAGTTTGAAAAAATATTGAAAATATCACTCTTTAGAGATATTTCAAATATAGAAGTTGAACGCACAGTTGGTAATAAGGAATCCCGCTCACTTAATCTTGGTGATCTAATCAAAATGGCTCGCAAAGAGGGGGAGTAATCTATCCCATCCGTCCCCCTACATATCATTCATTTGTCCCAAGACGACCCGAAAAAGTGTACAGCTAGAAAATTAGAACGTCTTAATTTAGCCATAGTACATAATTCACTCAAACGCCCGCCACGGAGAGGGTTCTTGCTAGATCCATTGGCTGGTGAGATATTAGGTCCTGATGACATACCTGAGATTAAACGCGGTGCTTCAATAGTAGCCTTAGACTGTTCATGGAAGAAATGTGATGTTTCTTTTGAAGATGTAAAGAAAAAATCTTCGAGATTAAAACCTCGAACTTTACCATTAGTTTTAGCAGCAAACGATGTTTCTTGGGGGAAACCAGGCAGATTGTCTACAGTGGAAGCCTTGGCTGTGTGTCTTATATTGTTAAATGAATGGGACCAAGCTAGAGATATTCTGAAACCGTTTAAGTTTGGGGATGAATTCTTGAAATTGAATAAAGAACCGTTAGAGGCTTATTCAGAAGCAAAAAGCAATTCCGAATTAATAGACATTCAATGGGAATTTTTTGATAAACCTTGATCATTATTTACAAAATTAGGTTTAGAGATTTTTCAGGTGGCCTGCAAATCATAGCAACATTTCCATCATCAAGTATTGGCCTTTGCATTAAATTAGGGTTTGCAAGGAGAATATCAATGACTGTATGATTATCAATAATGTCTGGTTTTTTAGGAGCGCCTTTGTCACCCCATCTAATAATTTCAGAAATTGGTTCATTTAGGCGAGTAAGTAAATCGTTGATTTGTCCCCTAGATAATGGATTTTTCAAATATAGAACAACCTCTGGTGATTCTTTTTTAACCAAATCCAAGGTCTGACGACTTTTTGAACACCTAGGGTTATGATACAGTTTCACAACATCACCTGACGAGCGAGCCAACCGAAATATCACCATCGATTGAAATCAATTTGACATTGTCATTACCATCATCAGCGGCTAACAACATGCCCTCACTCATTACTCCACGTAACTTTCGTGGTTGAAGATTAGCAACAAAAACAACAGACTTTCCCTGCATTTCGTCAATTGAGTAATATGGTTTCAATCCAGCACAAACTGTACGTCCTTCGGCAGTGCCATCATCGATAGAAACCACATACAATTTGTCAGCATTTGGATGTTCCTCCACATTACTAATTCGTCCCGTTCTCAATTCTACTTTCAGGAAGGTATCAAACTCTAGATATGTTACTCCTTCGGGTGCTTCAGTCATTATTTCATTCTCCTTTTTTTTCCCACCTTTTACCCCGTGGGTTGGGTCTTGTGAATCAGATGTGGTTGATTGGTCTGCAAGTTGTTTTTCTTGTTCCAAAATCTCATCTAGATCTAATTTTGTAAATAATGGTTCAGGAACTTCTCCGGTCCAAGTCATTGCAATATCCCAGTTCAAAGCATCATCCCATGATATTTGAGAAACCTCTCCTGATAGACCAAGATTATCCCATAATTGTTGAGCACTAAATGGGATGAAAGGTTGTGTTAGGATTGCTAGTGTTCTAGAAATCCTCCAACCGAATGCAAGTTTTGCGAATGAAATATCTCTTGAGGAATGCCATTCTTCATCAGCATCATCAGGTTCTTTTAGGTATTTCCAAGGTGTTGCTTCTTGTAACATTTGATTTCCTAATTGGGCAATATTCATTGCACTACGTAGAGCTTCTTTGTAACGATGTTTTTGCAGACTTGAGGTGATTTTTGAATGTAGTTCAGATATCTTGTCGATTTCAGTTCCCATTAAAGACAAATCATTGTATTTTGTGAGAGGGTTTTCCCCCGTTCCTTCATCTAACCGAGCAGCTAAAGTCATCACTCTGTGAACAAAATTACCATATGTCCCAATCAATTCATTGTTAACTTTTTCAACAAAATCAGGCCAATTAAAATCTGTGTCATGATTTTCTGGCATGTTTATTGATAGATAATAGCGAAGTGTATCAGGTTGAAATCTATCAAGGAATGCAGGTAACCAGACAGCGTGTTTACGACTTTTCGAAAATTGCCCCCCGGCCAACATCAAGTATTCCATTGCTGGGACATTATCTTCCAAATGTAAATCCCCTTTTCCGGGGCGTAAATCTGAATCAGGAGAGACCTTTTTATCGGTATTATTCAAACCCATAATTAATGCTGGCCAGATAACTGTGTGGAAGGGAATATTGTCCTTTCCTAAAAAATATAGATGACGAGGCTGATTACCTGACTCAGGGTTTTTCCACCATTTTTCCCAAGCCGCATCTCCATCTGGATGGGATTGTTTAGCAAATTCTTCTGACCAGATACGAGCACATGTATAGTATCCTTGAACCGCCTCAAACCATACATAAACACACTTACCAACCCATTCATCCCCTTCAAGTGGTAAATTTATGCCCCAATCTAGGTCTCTAGTTACTGCACGTGGGCGCAACCCCATGTCTAACCAATTCTTTGTCATCGCTTTGACATTGGTTTTCCAGTCATCCCAATTATCTTTAGAATGTAATTCAAGGGATTTTTGGAATAGGTCCAAACGGAAAAAGAAATGTTCAGTATCTCTAATTTCTATTTCAGCATCGGGATTCATCTTCGAGTGTGGGGATGATAATTCTGATGCTTCATATGTTGTACCACATTCATCACATTGGTCGCCGCGGGCTGAATCATATTCACAATTAGGGCAAATTCCTTCAATATAACGATCAGGTAAAAATCTTCCACCCCCATCTTTTCTTACTTCGTAATATTGGTGCATGGTTTTTTGCTCAAACATTCCAGCCTCATGCAATGCCAAAAAATTATCCTGAACATATTTCTTGTGCCTTGGGTCTGAGGTACGATTGAACAATGCGCCCCCATATTCAATTCCCCTAGGGTCAATGTTAGGCTCCCACGCACATCCTAGATTGAGAAGTGCCTGTTTGTTGATTTTATGGTACTTATCGACAATATCTTGAGGATTTACACCTTGTTGTTCAGCAGTAACAGTGATTGGCGTGCCGTGTTCATCACTACCACTCACAAGTAATACCCTGTTACCAAGAGCTCTCTCAAACCTAAGGTGAATATCAGGTGGGAGGTAACATCCTGCTACATGACCAAGATGTAAAGGGCCATTGGCGTAAGGCCAAGCCACGCAGATAAGCACATACTCGGGTTCCCCCACAGAATAGGGGCGGGACAGGTCGTTAATGGCAATTACCTATCGAAATTATTGAAGACGATTATTTTTTATTGGAATTTTTCAATGTTTGTCAAGGTAGTTTCAAAGGCGAATGACCTATGGAGATACTGTCGGACGCAATATAAGTCGATGGAGAAAAGAAATCTGATGAGTTACACGTTACTCGTCACCTATGCCGTTTTGGCTATCGGTGTTTCCTTTCTTGATATGTTGACAGTCGTCAGTGATGTCTAGTGGAAGAAAATTGGAGGGGGGG
>CAXEOD010000102.1:0-6362 GCA_963997805.1 uncultured Candidatus Poseidoniales archaeon | reverse complement strand
CCATGAACACAAGCCCACGGATTCTCAATGTCCGACATATCAGCTAACAGTCGTCTCATCTCAGCAATTGACAGCACCTGATTCGCCTTCACTGCGCCACGACACGACTTCATGAAGGCGATCTCATCAGCCAAATTTTCGGCAACATTCAGCGGCCCTGCCTCACCAGATTCTTGTAATTCAACAATCAAATCAATGAGAAATCCGTGCAAGCGAGAATCTCCTGCAAGCATTACAGGAACAGAAGTTAGGGCGAGTTTTTCACCCCCATCCGTGAACTCAAAACCAAGTTCCCCTAGCCTATCTCGTGAAGCCTCAACCACCGAACTCTGAACCGCTGAAAGGTCTAGAGATATCTTCTCAATGAGCGGCTGAGCCCCCCAGTTAGCCATGCTGTTTCGAAGCCTCTCATAGCGAACTCTCTCATGCAAAGCGTGTTGGTCAACCACATACAAACAACCCTCTCCTTGTGCCAAAATATACGAATCTGCAAACTGTGCTAATGGTTCCATTACTGGCACATCAGTTACAACTTCTGCCTTACTTTCTATTTCCGGCTCATCAAGAGGTGAAACCGCTTCACCCGCCTTTGAGTGTCTGTGCAATTCCCTTTCCGCACTAGATAATGCTGGAGCAGTGGGGGCATCTGATAGACCTGGAAGCGTCTCTTGTAATACTGGCGAAGATGAGGTTGGGCGTGGCTTGTCAACCTGTATTGAATCTGATTTTGCGCCTTGATAAAACGACGTTTGCTGTGTTGAATCCGCCTGCGCGGGCGGATTTGGCAAATTAGCGCTGGCTGTGCTAGCGCTCGGATTGGCCCATGATGGGATTTCACTACTGGTGGGAGTTGGGGCCACAGCTTGCTCCTTCCCACCATCAACTACCCCAAGTGGAAACTCTCGAGTTGGCGCTTCACCAGTTGGAACTTGTTTCAGCGTGTGCTTTATGGCTCTCTCCAATCTCTCTAGTACTCGCCATGAATTTCTCAATCTCACTTCTCTTTTAGTTGGATGAACATTGACATCAACTTCGTCGGCAGGTAAATCGAGTAGTAAAACAACGACAGGATGCCTGCCGACCATCAATCTAGTGTGATAACCACGCTTGATAGATTGTAGAAACGGTTGTGCTGCAACCGGCCTACCATTGATGATAATGTGAACATCATCTGATTTCCCTCGACTAATATCAGGTGGGGAAATCCACCCTCTCCAACGTTCTTCACCTGGTGCCTCGGAATCAACATCTGAACATGTCAGTGGAATCATTTTCTCACTAGAAGCACCTAGCAAATCGTACAGCCTGTCTCGCATATCCTCGGTTTCTGGTGTTTCAAGAATTGGCCGCCCATCTACAGTCAGTCTGAATGACACTTGGGGATTACAAAGTGCGTGAGACACAACTACATCCACCACTTGTGCGGTTTCAGTCGCTGCTCTTCTCTGGAAAGCCAATCTTGCTGGTTGGTTAGCAAACAGATTTCCGACCTCTATTTTTGTGCCTTCAGCCATTCCTTCGGGCTTTGCTTCATGCACATCACCGTCCTCAACAACTATTGCTCTACCTTCGCTAGATTCTGGCCTGCTTGCGACTTTCAAATGTGATACTGCGCCGATGCTTGCTAAAGCCTCGCCGCGAAATCCAAGTGTACCGATGGCTGCCAAATCTGATGCATCTGTTAGTTTGCTAGTAGCGTGACGGGTTACCGACAAAATGAGTTCTGACTCTGGTATTCCATGGCCATTGTCAGTCACTGAAATCAAATCAAATCCACCACGTTGGATCTCAATGTTGACGCGAGTTGAACCTGCATCAACCGAATTTTCCAGCAATTCTTTGACTACTTGAGCCGGTCTTTCAACGACTTCACCGGCTGCTATCAGCCCAATCGTTTTGTCATCTAATTGAATAATTGTTGGCGGAGTTATTTCCTCAGAGATGACCATCTTCACTCCTCCAACCATTCATGCTGGCCTCTAAGAATACCTTTCAATTCGTAAATCAAATCCATCGCTTCGCGCGGTGACATTGCATCAGGGTCCATTTCTGCTAACCTCGCCAAGGCAGCTGCTTCTGTCGGCTCTAGCCTTGCTCCAATTGGCACCTCTACTGGGCCTTCTGCTTCTGCGTCCTCCGTCTCCGGACTTGCACCAACCACTTTCGGTAGCATCCAGCCAAACAATGACGATTGCCCAGCATCCCTTGAAAGCGGTGTCCCATCTTCGCCAGCCCTTGCTCCTTCAGCCTGAGTCTCCAAGAAGAGTAACAAATCCCGTGCCCTTTCAACAACGTGAGCGGGTAAACCTGCAAGTGCAGCTACCTGTACCCCATACGAGTCATCACATGGCCCATCCCCAACGGTGTATAGGAATTTGAGTTCATCTCCACTTTGTGCTACCTGAACATGTACATTGACCAAGCCTTCAATTTCTGCTTCTAAACCTACAAGTTGGTGATAATGAGTTGCAAATAGACATCTGCTTCCAACACGGGTCGCTACATCTTCTGTAACTGCCCAAGCAATTGCTAACCCATCAAATGTTGAAGTCCCTCTACCAATTTCATCGAGTAGAACGAGCGACCGCGAAGTCGCTCGCCTGAGAATATGTGCAACCTCAATCATTTCAACCATGAAAGTTGAGCGCCCTCTGCGAATATCATCATGGGCCCCTACCCTCGTGAACACTCTGTCAACTAGACCAATTCGTGCTCTTTCTGCTGGCACAAAAGAGCCAGCCTGTGCTAATATCGAAATCAAAGCAGTCTGACGAAGATATGTCGACTTACCACCCATATTGGGTCCGGTCAATAACAAAAATCGCCGCTTCTTATCCAATGTCAAATCATTGGGCACAAATGATGCATTCGCTTCCAACACTGGGTGGCGTCCTGCTTCAATGTCCAACTTCTCATCCTCACTCATCTCTGGTCTAGTCCATCCAAACCGACGTGCGTGATGTGCTAAAGAGCAAAGAACATCTGTTGTGGCAACCTTTCTAGCAATTTGTGAAAGTGCTTGGCAGTGTTCCTTTACTTGGTCCCTCAACTCCTTGAAAAGTGCATATTCTAGTTCGTTTCCTCGACCTTTTGCATTGAGAATCAATTCCTCCTTTTCCTTCAATTCCTCAGTGACGTAACGCTCAGCATTAACCAATGTCTGCCTTCTCGTATACTCTTCAGGCACCTTGTCTAAATGTGCATTTGAGATTTCAATGAAGTAGCCAAACTGGCGATTATACTTCACTTTGAGACGGGGGATTCCAAGTCGCTCTCGTTCTGTTGCCTCTAAATTATCTAACCACTCTTTACCTTCTGCCACCGCACTTCTGTGGGTATCGAGCTTTTGTGACCAACCTTGCTTAAACAGGCCGCCTTCTCGGATTGTAACCGGTAATTCATCATTGAGTGCTTCTGAGATTAGAAGCCGGATTTCATCTAAATCCAGCAGATTTTCTGCGCATTCCATCAGAAGTTCATCACTGCCTTCAGTAAGAATTGCGTGTAAAGATGGCAGTCTTGCAAGTGCATCTGAAATTGCCCCAAGGTCTCTGCCGTTGGCTCGCCCATATGCGAGCCGAGTTGAGAGGCGCTCCAAATCTCTGCCACCTTTCAGCGCCTCGCGCAGATTTCGCAGTCTCCTATTTGCATTTACTAGACTGGAGACTGCGCCATGCCGCTTGGCTATATCTTGACGGTCAAGAAGCGGCATCAACAACCATTGACGCAACATCCTTCTGCCCATCCAAGTTCGTGTAGCATCAATTGACGATAGCAGACTTCCTTGCTTATCGCCACCCAATGTGTGAGTGACTTCGAGATTCCTAAGAGTTGTTTCATCCAAGACCATGTAACGCTGTTCTTCAGCGAATTCAATGTCGCGTAGCGGCACTGTCGCTGTCAGATGGAGTCGCGACAGGTAAGATGTTGCCATTCCACAAGCCTCCATCGCCATCGGCTTAGAATCGAGGTCAATATGGCCTAAATCTGCTACATCTAATACCGATTTCAAGCTTTCAAGCCGCGCTTTGCGAGGGACTTCATGGGTTGATAGAGTCAAATTATCAACAGATGCTAAAATTGATTTCACCACATCAGAAGATGCATCGTTACGACTCATCACCAACTCACGAGGTTGCCATCTCAACAATTCATCAAGCAGCCTCTCAAATCTGCCAGCACCGGTAAATTCGCCTGCCCAAGCACGCCCGATGCTTGGATCTACAACCGACCAACCAAGAGAATCTGACTGCAAAATAACTGCTGAAAGTAAAGCCGACGATTCTTCGCCAATCAAACTCTCTTCGTAAAGTGAGCCAGGGGTGTAAACCCTAGTCACGACCCTCTGGAGTAGTTTTTCTCCGGGGCGAAGTTCCTCTTCTTGCTCGCAAAGTGTGACCTTGTAACCAGCCTTGAGCATTTTTTGCAAATATCCCTCGACCGAGTGCCATGGTACTCCAGCCATAGGAACTGGGTTGTCCGAGTTCTTCTCCCGACTTGTTAGGGTGATTCCAAGCACATCGCTTGCCAAAACCGCATCATCGTGAAACATCTCGTAAAAATCGCCCATTCTGAAAAATAACACAGTATCTGGGTGTTCAGCCTTGATGGCGTGAAACTGTTCCATCATCGGTGTTGTCATGCTTACCCCTTCTTCCACTGCAACTCATTGAGCGCTCCCGCCCTACGGGCGGAGTTTCAGCGGGTGTGTGACGCTCCATAAGCAAACCGCTTCAAATCAGCCTTCGGCTTCATTGGCTGACTGTTGAGAAAGTTTGACTCCTACCAATATCAAAACGAAACCAATGAGAAACGACCAGCCAATTGATTCATTGAGTAATAAGACTCCAGAAAGTATGCCAAAGAATGGCACCAAATAGACGTAAGTTGCAGACGCTGTTGCTCCTATTTTATCCACTCCATCGGCAAACCAAGCATATGCTAAAACCGTTGAAATTGAGGCCAGATAAAATATCCAAAGCCACCCTTCTGTATTGGGGATTGCAGCGCTACCAAAAATGACTAAATCAAATGCCGCTAGAGGTGTCAAAAGTAGCCATCCTAAGAATGAAGCCCAAGCAACAATTGCTAATGGAGATGGTTTATCTTCAATGTCTTCAGATTCTAAAATTTGCTTCATCAAATTGGTTGAAACTGCCCAACACGCAGCCCCACACATTATCAAGAAATCACCCAGCAATCTTTGATTCATTGGGATGTCATTATTTGGGCTCCAACCAGTAACAATTCCGACCCCAGCAAGACCAACTATTAGTCCAAAAACTAGATTGCGATTTAATTTTCTGCTTAGAAGAGGAATAGCGAGCAGTGCAGTGAATGCAGGATTGAATGTTATCAGAATCGACGCGTCGCCTGCGGCGGTTCTTTCCATTCCATACATGAAAAATAATTGATACAAAAAAGTTGAGAAAAGGGAGATCCAAGCCAACTTCCAAAACATCTCTCCACGAGGAATAAAAATTGCTGATTTACCTTCCCTTGAACCTCGTTCTTTGAAGTACATCCATATGAATAAAAGTGGGATTGTCATTGCATACCTATACCAAGACACAATTGCTTCTGGAAGGGCTAAGGCTAACTCTCTCCCTGCTGCCCATGCAAGCCCCCAAGATGCCGCTACAAAAAGCAACTTCAGATGAATAATGACGCCACCGTCAAAGAAGCCGTTGGAACCCTTGCTAATTCCAGCAGATGCCCCATCACTCATCCTCTAGGGCTAGGTGCCGAGAATAGATGAACCCATGCTTAGTTACTGTAACATATCACGTTTCAGTTTCACCAAGGTTTGAGCTCATTAATATAGAACATATGTCCAATTATTACGAGGCAGGAGATGACTATTATCACGAACAACAAATCTCCAAACAACGCTAAGCTTTGGCTAACATCGTCGCCAGCCCCTGGGTCAAAACTGAGAACACCTACGTAACCATCAACCCCAGTGCCATAGAACTGAACTTCACCATCTGCCGCGGTACCAACTTTTGCATCAACTGCAACCGAGGTTGAAATTTTGTGAGATTCCATCTGCGCCCTATCTGAAGAAATACTGAATATTTCCAAAGAATCACCTCTTGCTAACCAGAATACTCCGTTTTCATCAATAGTTGCCGCTGTTGAACCACCGACACCTGGAAGGTCAATGATTGTCGAATCAGTCAGCAATAGCAAGGTGCTAGTTCCACCGGCTAGTACCATCTCAACATCATCACCCCAATCACCTTCATTTACGAAGTAAGCAGAGTGAATCGCCCCACCTGCCCCGTGGTGTAAAAGGGACATCGTTGGTGCTTCTCCAAGCACAGCATCTGCGCGAATAATCACCTCACCTGCAGGTCCGA
>CAXEOD010000101.1:0-6386 GCA_963997805.1 uncultured Candidatus Poseidoniales archaeon | reverse complement strand
CATCCCCCATACCATCAGAATCCATATCTTCTTGACCTGCATTTGCAATCATTGGACAATTGTCAGAATTATCCGAATATCCATCACCATCTGCATCAGAAGCCTGCTTCCAAACAACTACACCTGGAGGTAAACCAAGTTGTGTACTGTATGCCCCAGGAGTAGCTGTTACTGCATTCCCACCGTATGTTGCTGTGCAAGCACTACCCATACCTTGGCAGAAATGACCAACCGCAATCACGTCCCCAGCTGGAGTCCAACCGACCCCACCAGTACCATAATTGTAGTATCCATCATCACCACTGCTTCCACCGCTTTTCGCCCAAACCCAATTCCCATTTGAATCAAGAACGGCCGCTAACATCTCAGTGTATGTTCCTGTGAGTGTGTGTGTCCCGAAAGTTGCAGAAGTTGAGGCACCACCAGTAAATCCACCTGAAACTGCAATTCCATTTGGACTTGCATCAATTGAACCGATGAAGTGTAACCCAGTACCACCAGATGCATCAGCCCATTGCCAAGCACCAGAACCATCTATCTTAGTGATGAATGCATTGTTAGATTGGGCGGTAGAAGTAACTGAATGTGAGCCAAAGGCTGCTGTTCCTTCAAATAAACCACCTACATAAGAATCAGTTCCCTCTGTATCGAATCCCCAAGGGATGACAACGCCACTAGGAGCACCCGCTGTCTCAGTCCAAGACCATGAGCCAGAACTCGTCATCTTTGAGACGAATAAATCACTTGAACCAACAGCATTGAATGATTGTGAACCGAATTGTGCACCCTGAGTACTTCCTCCTTGGAAAGAACCCATGACTCTCAAGTCACCAGCGCTGTCAACTGTTACACCTGAAGCGTCATCACTACCAGGACCTCCGCCTGTAGAGACCCAATCCCATACACCGGTTGTATCGATATGTGCAACAAACGCATCTGTGTAGCCGTTTGTACCGTATCCATTCATTCCCCAATTCCCACTGATATTGAAAGCCCCAGCCACATATGCGCCCCCATTTCCATCAGATGCAATGCCATTACCAGAATCAGAATCATAAGAACCCCCAGCAGTTTCTGCCCAAAGCCAACTACCAGAACTACTCATTTTTGCGACGAAAATATCTGTAGTATCATCACCATTTGAATCAGATGTACTCGTCATTTGATGATTGCCAAAGGAAATGTTTCCTGCATAGAATCCGGTGATGAAAATGTTTCCAGTTGAATCTACGGTGATGTCATTCCCCCAAGAGAATCCGCCACCCGCGAATTGACCTGCAGTTTCAACCATGCCCCAATTGCCTGAGGAATCAATCTTAGCAATGAAAGCGTCTTGACCTGCCGAAATCGCATTGGTACCAAACTTGACATCACCAATTAAAAATCCCGTTAGATATGTATTTCCATTTGAATCAGTATATGATGTAGATGTTACAGGAGAACCACCATACTGACCCGACGGGTCGCTGATTCCAGCTTTAACCCAATCACCAGCCGCTTTACTCACAGCAAAATTGTCACTTTCTAGTTCTAATTCGACACTATCTGATCGGATTAGTGATGCATTCATCCCCGAAAAACCACCCGCTAAAAGAGAGGTTACCACCAACAGAATTACCAAAATTGAGTATGGTCTATCGCTACCTATGTTCAAGTTCATATCATTGTGACGGTGAGCATCCCCTATTGAAGGCTCTCGTTTCGGGTCCTTAGGGACCCGTTCCAACTAATGAGGAAAATACCACACCAAACTACAAGTCTGAAATATTGTTTCACTGCTCAAATACTGCCCAGTCATCCATGCTAAGGGAACGATACCACCAAACCCCAGCCTCGTCCTGCCACCACTCTATGCCATCATCGTCAACAGTAATTCCTGATTGACCATCAGAACCCTCTGGACTAGCAGTCTCAGTGGTATCTGTAGCCGTTAATTTCTCTTGTGCCAAAGACTCGAAAACCTCTGCTGCCTGTGGTCTTAAGTCATCCACCTCTGAATCATCACCATCTCTATTCAGAAGGAAAAATGCTGCTCCCCCTCCTACAACAATTATCAATAAACCAGCAGCAATTGCAATGGCCATCAAATTCAAACTTGACCCGCCATCATCAGACGTGTAGGCAAGTTGTGCCGTGGAACAACCACCTTCACCTGCTTCTGCATCTGCTTTTGTGTCAGGGCACTGGTCAACAGAATCTGGTGTACCATCTCCATCAGAATCTATCTGAGAAAGGCTACATCCCTCCGAATCTATTTCTCCTACTTCATCAGCAGGGGTGCCTGAACAATTATCATAACCATTCAGTATTCCATCATCGTCATCGTCAAGCTCTTCATCAGCACAACCATTTGAGTAAACATTTTCAATCCATTGAGATGGCGTATCACGGCAACTATCTGGATTAACTCCTGATAGATTATCTCCGTACCCATCACCATCCATATCTTCTGTTTGTGTAGCATCATCAGGGAATGCATCGACATCATCATTCACACCATCTTGGTCAATATCATCAGTACAACCATTTTCATCGCGGTCAAGCCCTTCTGGTGGAGCAACATCTGGACACTCGTCATCACTATTCGCGACGCCATCATTGTCGTCATCAGCCTGTGAAGGGCTACATCCTACTCCATCAACCAAATGCGACTCTGATAGCGGTGTATTTGGGCACTGGTCAATTATATTACCAACTGAATCAAATTCCCATAATCCATCTCCATCATCGTCTGGGTCTTCATCTGAATCTCGGCAACCATCACGGTCCGCATCAAGTTGAGGAGTTGAAATCCAACCGGTTTCGCCGCGAGGACATCCGTCATCAGCATCCACAATGAGGTCGTTGTCGTCATCTAAATCCTCAGTGGTATCTCGACAACCGTCGCCATCTTTGTCAGTCATATTACCAGATATCCATCCTACTGAACCTCGCGGGCAAGAATCAACATCATCGGCCAAACCATCACCGTCGTCGTCATCATCTTCATCAACATCGCGGCAACCATCTTTGTCTAAATCTTGAGCTCCGCTAGAATCCCAATTCGTAGCCATTGGAGTACAATCATCATCAAAATCATTGATTCCATCGCCATCATCGTCAGCATCTTCTTGCGCATCATTGCAGCCATCTCCATCGTGGTCGGTGGTAGCATTACTAGTCCAACCAAGTAAGCCATTTGGACAGGTTTCATTGGCATCTGCTACGCCATCGTTGTCACTATCAACATCCTCTTCAGTTGAATCCTTACAACCATCCCCATCATAATCAGTTTGAGATGTTGAGGTCCAATTCCGCAGTGATGGAGCGAAGGCACAATCGTCGTCATTATCAAGAACACCATCACCATCATCATCATCATCTTCCATAATATCATGACAACCATCTTGATCGTAATCGTTAGCATCATTGGCTGTCCAATTTTTATAAGAATTGGAATTTGAACAAAGGTCTTCTGAATCACCCACCCCATCATTATCATCATCATCATCTTCGTCTGAGTCACGACAGCCGTCACCATCTGTGTCAATTGACCAGTCAAGTGAATCCCAATTTATTGCCGGACCGATGCAATTGTCAGCACTATCCTCTCTTCCATCGCCATCCATGTCAGAATCGCAAGCATCACCCAACTGATCACTATCAAAATCATCCTGGAGTGGATTAAAATTCAATGGACAATTGTCATTCACATCTGAAACATTATCCATATCGCTATCTGTGTTGAGTGACCATACGAATCCACTCCCATGATAAAACGCACCGGATGTATAGTTTGCAGGGCCAATTTGAGCAGAACAACCGGCGCCATCATGATTCATACAAAATCTTCCAGACATTATTAGATTCCCTACTGAGGTGAATAGGGCGGCATTGCCAGAATCAAAGAGTGGGCCCCCACCTGATTCTGCCCACATCCAATGGCCAGTAGGTGAAACTCCGGCAAAAAATGCAGCAAATGGTGCAGCAGTTAGGTTAATCGGGCCAAAAGTAGCGAAAGCTATTGCAGGATGGTCCATATCAAACCAACCGACTGCAACAACACCTCCCAAAGGATTGAGTGCTATATCTTGGAGATGTTCAGTATGTCCTGTACTATTCAATCCCCAAAGCCATGTGCCAGTCTTGTTTAGCCGTGCCACAAAAGCACTTTGAACGGTAGCATTTACCCACCAATTTTGCCCATCTAATTCAATTAGACCTACTATGTCACCACCCAAATATATGCTATCAGAATTTACTTCTATATCATAGGGAATAATACCTCCCCAAACGGCCTTGGCTTCGTTAGCCCATAGCCAATTTCCTTGGCTATCAATCTCAGCAACGAATAGGCTCAACGCACCAACATTAAGTAAAGTCGTGGTACCAAATGTCACATCCCCTTGATAATATCCTGTAACGAATATTCTGCCAGCGGAATCAATTGCAATTGCCGTAATATTATCTCCAAGATTACCGCCAATAATCGTATCCCATACATAGTCACCATTGGTCTTGTTTATTTTCACAATATAACCATCTTGGCCATTCTGAATGTTTCGGCTAGTGTTACCAAAATAGGTGTGGTCTTCGAATGAACCGACAACATATCCATCGCCATTAGAGTCTAGTGTAATCCCATGCATTGAATCAAGATCTGAAGTTCCTCCCTGCGGAGTACCCCAATACCAACCACCTGAAGAACTCATTTTAGCGACGAAACCATCAATACCGCCACCATTGGATACTTCCCAATCTTGACCCCATTCAATGTCTACCCAAAATGTTCCAACCACCCAAATATCTCCGGTTGAAGAGACGGCAATATCACCTAGTATTGCACCACCTGAAGACCCCGGACCTACCGCAGTCATTGACACCCAGTTCCATGACCCCCACGTTGAGAGGGAACCAACAAATGCTCGTGGCCCTGATTGAGTGGCGGGTTGGATTGAACCAAATGCGACATCACCTCGTAGAGTTCCTCCAACAATGATGTTGGTGTTAGTGTGATCCATGACCATCGCCTCAAAATGTACAGAATTTATGTCAAAATGCCCATTATTTGAACCGGCGTCGGGGCCTGCATCCCTCACCCAATTGGTAGTACTTGCGCGACCACCTGCATTTTGAATTGCAATCTGTTGTGCTTGATTTAGTACCACCTCTTCGCTGTCAGAACTGGAATCTATGATGGTTGGTTGTGGTGCTATTGTCGCAGGTAAAGGCATTGTTGACAGTAGCAACAAAGTAGTCAGAAATAAAATCAATGGGATGCCTGACGCGCCTTCTTTCATGGCCGCCCCTAAGGGCGGCCTTTATTCAACATCACCCATTGCTGTCATCGTCATCTGTTCTAGAGAAAATGAAGGAATCAAATCAATTTGAGGTGAATATGTATTTATTTCAATCAAATAAAAGGTGGCCTCACAACGACAGCTGGAATCTGCTTCCTAGGGTTTGGAGCGATCAATACTTCATCACCAGGCTCAACTCCAGTGATATAACCCAAACCAATTCCAACTTTACCGAGGCTTGGTGAAGGCCCACCAGATGTGATAATCCCAATTTCATTACCCTGTGAATCCAGCACTTTTGAGCCAGTACGAGGAAATGGGCCACGGCCAAGATATTTGATGCCCCACCAGCGTTGGTCACTTGATTCAATGCTGCTTTCAACTCTAAATTTCCCAATGAAATCATGGTCTAAATGAAGTCCAAAAGGAACATTTGTTTCAAAAGAATCACGTTTTAAGAAAGATGATTCTACCGCTGAGTCTTCATCATCTCCCAATCCGGGCCAGTGGAAATCCTGACCAGACAATAGAAATCCTTTCTCCATCCGAAGAGTGTCTCGGGCCCCTAATCCGACCGGACATATTCCAAATTGCTCGCCACCACTCAATAGTCCCTCCCAAAGGGTT
The DNA here is from genome assembly GCA_963997805.1 of uncultured Candidatus Poseidoniales archaeon. Taxonomy (GTDB): domain Archaea; phylum Thermoplasmatota; class Poseidoniia; order Poseidoniales; family Thalassarchaeaceae; genus MGIIb-Q1. The sequence goes on along the minus strand of CAXEOD010000101.1, from coordinate 480 downwards.
TCAGCTTGATTGTTGTTGACAAAAATCTCAAAACCTCGTTCACCTGTATATCCTGTGGCTTGAATCCAACCGGTAATTCCAAATTCATTTTCAGATATCGCCTTACCACTGAAATGTTTAATCGCATTTCCAGCACCTAATACTGCTTCAATGATTTCAGGAGATTTGGGCCCTTGAAGAGCAAGAATAGATGTCTCATCAGAAAGGTCCTCAAGAGTAACTGAACCATCTTTAGGAAGATGCGAATTAAACCAATCTTTCATCACCGGAATCATGCTAGCATTTGGCACACCTAAGATTACAATATCTGATGGATGTTGCCAATCAATACAACCGGTTTCAATTATTGTTTGTCGGTCAGTTACTGCAAAAATCATGTCATCAATGATAACCCCCTCAGCATCAAGAAAATGTGTGTACGCACAGCGCCCAGGTTGTAGATGCTCTACACTTTGGGTTGCAATTGATTGTAACCACTCT
>CAXEOD010000100.1:0-6492 GCA_963997805.1 uncultured Candidatus Poseidoniales archaeon | reverse complement strand
CAACGCCTCTAAAGACAAGAGAGCCAACCGCAGTGCGAAGCACATAGGGGGTGTAAGGTATGGGAGCCGACATTCTAGTTGTTTACAAGAAGAATTTTGAAGAGGTCCATGACCTTTCTATCGCCTCATTGAAAGCCGATTTGGATGGATTGAATGAAGAACGAGGCACATCGTACGAACTTGTTCCTAGAGAAGCCGTGAAGAGATCTGATTTCGTTGGCCGCGACCTCGTAATTGTTGTAGGTGGAGACGGAACATTAACCTCAATTGCCCACAATGTTGATGCTGACACTCAAATTTTAGGCGTTAACAGCCACCCAATGGAAGATGACCCCAACGGCTCATTTGGATTCTTTATGGGCAGTGATTCAACAACTTTTGCCAGCGACCTGCGAGCTGCTTTAGATGGGGAGGCGATTGTCAATTTACTGCCCCGATTATCAGCAGAAATTGTCACAACAAGTGGCAATCGCATCACTTGTGACCCCGCACTCAACGACCTCCTAATTGCAAATACCCATCAGTATCAACCAAGCCGCTACCGCCTCAAACGTGAAGCCGATGACACTCATGACAAAGTCGATTTGATGCAACGCTCTTCAGGCCTGTTATTCTCCACATTTGTAGGGCAAGGGGCATGGTTCCGGCATATCTGTGTGATAGAAGGAATGAAATTTAACCCTGAAATGATTCATGACCATTACCTATTTTGCGCCCGTGATTTACCTCGGGATGAAAGAAGTGGAGATGGTTCTTACTTCGCCTGGACAAACAAACCCACTGTAATTAATTCAGACATGCACAGAGGATTCTGTGTACCTGATGGCTGGGATGAGTGGCACTTCACTCGCGGCTCAACTGTAACCGTGTCTATCGATGGACCAAAACTGCAATTGCTTACTTTCCGCGAAAAATTGGTCGACAAACTCGCTCACTGGATTGAATGATTAGTGGATTACCAACTCAATCATCATCGCCGCTGCCTTCATCAAGTTTATGTTCTAACTCTTGGATTTCTGCAAGCATATCCAAACGATTCTGACTTATCCCACCTTCCGGGTCATCAGGATCTTCAGATTCTTCAGCTTCCTCTTCCTCAAGCGCAGTATTCAATTCCTCAATACGTGCACGTATTTCCTTTCGAGCAGTCATCCTGGCAGTTGATTCGGCTTCTTCTTTAATCCTCGCCTCAGCCTTGATTCTCTCCTTTTCAGCAGACTTCCTATCTTCATCGGCAGCATTCTTTTCTGCTTGCTTTTCCATCACTGATGCAGAGTCATATTTCAACTGAATATGTGGATAAGGTATGTCAATATCTTCATCAATACATCTCTCAAGGACTCTGGTTAGAATCCAATCTCTAGCCACCCATTCATCTGAGTAATCACGTACCCAACAGTTGAGTCTGAATAATAGAGCTGAATCTAACATATCTCGGAAAAGTGCTGTAGGAGGGGGGTTGTCAATAATGTAGTCACATTCGCGAACTACATCAAGCAACATCTGCTTAACGTGAGCAGGTTCCTCATCATACCCAACTCCAATATTTAATCGCAAATTAACTCTTTTTGGTGTGTCTTCTGGTCCACCCTTAGCGAAATTAATGACTTCCTTTCCGCTAATACTTTTGTTTGGAATAACCACTTGATGGTCTTGGCTGGTCTTGATTTTTGTTGACATTATCCCTACATCAACCACCTTCCCAGTCACACCCATTACCGTTACTTTATCCCCAACTTCAAATGGCTTATCCATAACCATCATCATTCCTGACACCAAATTTGATGCGGTCTCCTTCAAAGCCATACCAACAACTAACGAAATGATTGTCGCTGAAGCAAGAATTCCAGTAATATCAATATTTAATTGGGCGAAAACGACCATCGCCGCTCCGACCCAAATTGCAATTTTCAGTCCAGAGAAAATTAATGATTCAACCCCTCCAAGATCCATCTCTGCCCGTTTATTGAGATTTTCTACAACGAGAGGTACGAACACTTCAACTAATTGAACTGCGAAACGTGCGAACATGTAAACTAGAATTATTACTATCAACTTAGCAAGCATCATGCTCTTTGATGAATCACCATCAAAGACCCACATTATCGTGAACCAGAGGCCAGCCAAGACCACACCTGCGTTGATGAGTGGGGTTGCAAGATCAAAAATAGTATCATCATATTTATTGTCGCTTTTAGAAATCAACTTCATAACAGGACCTTTGGCTATCAATTGGACAGTAGCGCCTGCAATAATAGAGCCGGAAAGTCCGATTAATAATCGAACCCACCAATCCATTCCGTCTATTATCGTCCAGTACTCTAGAGCCGCATCTACAAGAGTCATTGTTACCTCCATACACTAATAGATGAAAAAGTGTCGTAATCGGAATTATCAAGTATTTTGAAAATATAAAATTTAATATTTGAGGTAGTCATGAAAAATTACTCGGATTCATCATCACTTTTGACCACGGATTCTTCGTAGTTTTCTTCATTATTACGACCCCAGAAATGGAAAAATAATGGAATCAATGGTACAGCCAACCATGCAATTATTCCATCACCCAAACTTATTGACACCTCTCCCGCAAAACGTATGAAGGCTTCAGCCCCTTCTTCCCCTTCGTTTGGTGGGCTTTCTTTCACAGCATCTCTTTGAGATTCATTTACCAATCCAAGATCATATCCTGAGGAATCAAAACCAAAATTTAACCCTGTGGAATGAAGCGACAATGAAGAGTCAAATGTTGAATGGGCAAACTGCTCTTCTCCTGTCTCATCCCCAGTTTCTAGTGCCCCTCTAGCCTCTGGTCCAGAATCATCAGAATATCCCCCAAATAGACTCATCGGGACCATTACGATGAGCAAAAATGCAGTAAATCCCCACATGCCATATCCTAACCACGAAAACCATCTTCTAAAAGACCCTAAAGCAAAAAAAGCGACTGTGATTATCACTCCTTTTTCAACTAAATTTCTTGTTGCATCTAAATTGGAAGTCACATTTACCTCTTCTTTGTTTTCATTAAGGTTTTCTCGACTGTTTAGATAATAGATAAGTGGTGTAGCATTTGAGATTTCAATCTGAATATTTTCCTGTTCCGAATCAATTGAATAATTCGCCCAAATTGTAGGTTCACGACTGAGTCCCTCTACGTAGGTGCCGTGTGCTGAAACTTCATACCACACCTCTTGAATCAACAGCAAGCCAAGTAGTGCTACCGCGCCCGCTACTACGCCTTGGCGCACATGTTCAGTCCGCATTGATTCCACTCGTGGTAATTCATTCTTGACGGCGAGGCATGATTCTTGCTACCATCGCTGCACCAATCACTACGAATACTACAGAGATGAAACCAGGGGCAGGTAATCCAAACATACCACCTGAATCTTCCATACTGGTATCCGATTCCCCTCCACCATCTTCAGCTTGAGCAGGTGGCTCAACTATCATGCTCTCGGGTGCATGGCTCCCTAGAGCGGTTACGATTGCTGATACATCATGCGCTGCAACTGGAGCCAATTCCTCTATTGTGATAGCGGTTTCTGCAGCAGTCTCCGCTTCCTCAGCAGCAGCCCCAACCAAATATTCTAGATGTATTTGAACTGGTGGATTATTGTTGTAGGCTGATGTCTCAGGCCCTAGAACTGAGTACACATTACCGCTCTCTGTTTCTCCAAGAAGTTGGAACCCAACAAATCGTGAGTGTTCATTGCTCCACAAAGCGGCATAATCACCATCAACATATGGGAAATCTGCTTCAATATCTTCATATTTTTCCATCTCAAACTCTAGTCGTTCACCAACAGTTTCCAAATTCTTAGTAAAGTCAGACTCTTCGAAAGCGCCATAAATATTCATTGCCATATTCTCCAATTCTGTTGCTAATTCCCCTTCATCAACACCTTCATCAGAACCATCAGCACAATCATCTTCGCCATCATTTACATAATCACTAGGGATTTCTTCACCGTCATCACAAGTGAATGTATCAAACACAATAGTTTCCTCTGCATCTTCAGTCCACGCAGTAAATGCTTCCATCATTGCTTCATCAGCAGTGGTTTGGTCACCACTTCCCAGAACAGCATTTGCGAAGGAATACCCTACCATTAGGCTCATTCCTGGTGAAAATGGGTCCATCATAACTTCTGTTGCTTCAGTTGTGGTCCCGCCATCGTCAATTGTTATTGTCTGCTGTCCATCAAAGGAATATGGTAATTCAAATTCCAATCCATCGTCCATTATCATATCATCAGAATCTGAATCAAATGTACCAGAATCTGGTATTGTATCTGAAATTTGCAAATCTAAAGCGTCTGCTTCAAATCCAAATTCATCCATTGGTAATCCAGTTAGGGAAATTTCGTATGATGTTGCTGTTGCAAAAGAACCACTGATTTTACCACATTGTAAAGTGCCGCATTCCCAATCAAAATTATTTCCGTTATTCATCATATTGAGGATATTACTAGGGTGTTCTAGACGCCATTCGCTGTTGATTGAATTAGCACTCCAACCCAAATCAATTCCAGCATCAAGATCCATCTCAAATGAATCTCCATTACCCGAAATATCGGCATAGAATCCCATTCCTGCTCCAACGCCCAAATTTGCGGATGCATCAAGGTCAGAACCTACCAACATCATATCTGAAGTAACATATTCTGTGTACAATAAATCCATCACTAGAATTGTTTCGTAGTCAGCTGATAGCACCATTTCCATTGAAGGGGCACCCATGACGGTATTATCTTTCCAATCTACCATAAATCCTGCATCATATAGCATTCCATGTCGCAAGGTGACTTCCGTAACTCTTGATGTCACAGTGTGGGAATCCCCACTATTGTCTGTTATTTGTTGTTCAGTAGAATCATCCCACTGCTCAACATACATAGATGAACTACCACTATACACATTCAATATAGTAAGGTTAAACCCACCATAATTTGCCGATTCTTCAATATCTTCTATGATATCGTCATATGGTAATCCTGTCATTCCCTGAATATCACCATTCAGATTCGCCCATTCATATTCTACACCCCAAGTAATTGAATCAGTTGTTTCCGCCGATACCATGGGTATCGTGGATATCATACTCAAGGTTAACAATCCGGCTACTATCAGTGCTGTTCGAAACTTACTTCCGTCCATGAAACTCCTTATTCCGTGACGGTAATTAATGTATGGCCGGAATCTTCAGTATTCAAAAGTTAGAGAATACGAACATTTCAGGTTTGAATTAAAAAAAAAGTTGGGAAGGCAGGGTGCCGAAGCACCCTACCCTCCGCGTTTTCGAGGTTCTTAGGAGGTGATCCACCTGCAGGTTCCCCTACAGGTACCTTGTTACGACTTAACCCTCCTTGTCTAAGGCAGGCTCGAATACCCCAATTAAAGGTAGCCTCACCCACCCCCAACTAAGATGGTTTGACGGGCGGTGTGTGCAAGGAGCAGGGGCATATTCACCGCGCCATTTTGAGACGCGATTACTACGAAATCCAGCTTCACGAGGGCGAGTTACAGCCCTCGATCCGAACTACGACCAGGTTTCGGGATAGCGCCGCCTCTCGGCGTGGCTGCCCATTGTCCTGGCCTTTGTAGCGCGCGTGTAGCCCAGAGCATTCGGAGCATACTGACCTGTCGTTGCCCCCGCCTTCCTCTGACTTCACGCCAGCGGTCTCGCTATAGTGCACCGAATCCGGGGATCCGGTTGGCAAATAGCGATGGGGGTCTCGTTCGTTATCTGACTTAACAGAACGCCTTACGGTACGAACTGACGACGGCCATGCACTACCTCTCTGAAAATCCGACAAGCTCGTTACGCTGGTCTTCATCTAACAGTCGGCTTTGGTGAGTTTTCCGGCGTTGAATCCAATTAAACCGCACGCTCCTCTCGTTGCAGTGCTCCCCCGCCAATTCCTTTAAGTTTCAGCCTTGCGACCGTACTCCCCAGGCAGTGGACTTATCACCTTCGCTTCGGCACTGAGAATCCTCGGAGAATCCCCAACACCAAGTCCACAGCGTTTACACCTAGGACTACCCGGGTATCTAATCCGGTTCGTGCCCCTAGGCTTCGTCCCTGACCGTCGGATCCGTTCTAGTGTGGCGCCTTCGCAACAGGTGGTCCGCTCAGGATGACAGGATTTTACCCCTACCCTGAGCGTACCCCACACCTCTCCCGGTCCCAAGTCTGGCCGTGCTCGCAGAATTCAACCAGTTGAGCTGGTTGATTTACCCACGAATGTACCAAACAGGCTACGGACGTTTTAGGCCCAATAAAATCGACTACCACTTGAGGCGCCGGTATTACCGCGGCGGCTGGCACCGTCCTTACCCACCTCTTATTCCAAGACCTTTGAAGAGTCAAGAAAAGACTGGGTCTTACCCCAGCCACTTGGAGTTCCCTGGTCACGATTTCTCGCATTGCCAAGTTTTCGCGCCTGCTGCACCCCGTAGGGTCTGGATTCGTGTCTCAGAATCCAT
>CAXEOD010000099.1:0-6657 GCA_963997805.1 uncultured Candidatus Poseidoniales archaeon | reverse complement strand
AAAAAGAACTAAATAAATTATCTATAAGCAAGGAAATAATTGAAAATATAATAATTGCTGAAGAGAAAGAAAAAGAGGAAGAGCTGTTGGCTTATGTTGAGGCTCACAAAGCTGAATTGTATCTCGAATTAGATGGTTTTCTGAAAGAATACTGGACACTAGATGAATTAGTTGATTTAACTGAAACAGTCCAGACAAAGGAAATAGAACATCAAGTTTCATGGTTGAACAACCCTGTTGGAGAAAGACCCCAAGGTGAGCCAAGGTATTGGATTCACATACGTGATGTAGTAGATATGATTTCAGAATTATTTACTAATCTACCCCAAGGTGTAGTTGATGTCAGTGGTAGGCGTTGCTGGAGCCATGAAGCGATGACAAGTGAGTTGGAGATGCTTTTCAAAAGGGTAAAGGCCGCAGAATCAAAAACTTTTCAATTGGAAAATTTGGAAATTTTTGAACCGAAGACCGAACCAATGGTTTCCCCCAATAGGCCCAATCTTGGCCCATTACACTCTGCTTGCCAGAATGCTGGATTAAACGGGTGGCACCCATCAGTTCCATTTAGGGTCGGATTGATGGAGTGCATTGCCCATCAGTTAGCGTAGTGCAATCTAGAGGGTTTGTTCTTCTGCAAATAGACTAGCACCTAACAGTGGCAACAGCAAGGAAGCATCACCTTCAACTACAATTTGAGGTGCATCTGCACGTATTTTTCCCCAACTAATTGCTTCTTTGAGTCTTGCTCCTGATAAAGAACCATCATGTTCCGAAGCCGTTGTAATCTGCACTGCTGAATCCAATCCACCTCGATATTGGTTCCACCAGATTACATGGTGTTTTGAGATACCTCCTCCAACCATTAAGGCGTGTGATGAATCAGTAGTCCATACCAAGTCCGAGAGAAGTTGTTGGTCTGCTAACAGGTCAAGATTGAAGTCTCTTGCTTTTTGCCGGTGCATGAATAATTGAGCTCCGATGGAACCATCGTATATTCCAGGGATAATAATTGGAATCCTATGTTTAGCAGCCCAATGAAGTAGACTTGATTCATCGTCAATCCTGTCACCCAAAGCCCAACATAACTCTACAGTACCGAATCCTTGCCATGGATTTTCAGGGTTGGCTGAGCGCCTCTCATCATCTATTTCTTGTAAAATTGGCATTACAGTTTTTTCAATGATTTCACCATAACTGGCATTTGGAATAATCACATTACCAAGTCGATTTAAGCCCTGCTCACCGAGTTCAACATCATCTAACTCAAAGGCACCGTGGAAGTAATCACTGAAACTTCTAGCAATGTCGTGGTCAAGTGTTCCGCAAGTTGTCACAACTACATTGAAGCGTTTTCTCTTCAATGCCTCAACGAAGAATCCACGTGTTCCTGTAGCACATAAACAGGCTGGAAAAGAAAGCCAGTTCAACTGGTCAGGTCCATCATCACTCGAAGAATCATCAAGTTGCTCAAACATATCCTTTAGAATGTCATGTGCAAGGGCAAGTTTAGTCGCTGTAAATCCACCAGCAGTAGCCATTTGGTCTAACAGTTTGGTCACATTATCAGTAGTGGAAAAATCATAATCAACCACAGGCAAATCAAAGTCGTCTCGGCTTACCATGACATCACCCGACAAGCCGCCTCAAAATGAATACAGCGGTTATTCACAGAGCCTCTCAATTTCCCTTATTACCTCATTTGCCACATCAATTCCAGTTGCTTTTTCAATCCCCTCAAGTCCTGGAGATGAATTTACTTCCATCAACAATGGGCCACGACTTGATTCTAGCAAATCTACTCCACCGAATTGGATGTTAAGGGCCTTACAAGCGTCAATACATATACGCTCAATATCTGGTTCAAGTTCTAGTTGATCGCCGGTACCACCTCTGTGGATATTACTTCGGAAATCATCGCCTTTTCCCGTTCTCCTCATTGCGGCTACGACTTTATCACCGACAACGATGGCTCGAATATCAGTTCCCTCTGATTCGGCGATATATTCTTGGATAATTATTGGTTGATGTAATCTCGCAAGAACATCAATTACAGATTCAGCACTAGCAACAGTATCACAACGCATTACCCCTATTCCCTGAGTCCCCTCTAAAAGTTTCAGAACCACTGGGGGACCACCAACAGTTTTGATGCAAGGGTGCAAGTCTGCAGATCCTCTTGCGTATGCTGTTCTAGGCATTGGTAAATCAACCGCAGCAAACCGCTGCAATGCCCGCAATTTATCTCTACTTGCTGCAATACCATCGCTGGGATTAAGGACAGGAATTCCAACAGCTTGGAATTGCCTAAGTATTGTTAATCCATGGCGGGTAATTGAAGCGCCAATCCTAGGCACAATACAATCCATTGGTTGAACAATTTTATCACCATTATAGAGTACAGTTGCCCCTTCAGGCGATAAGTCAATTGTACATCTTGTTGGATTGAGATAACTAACACCGTGACCTGCACGCCGGGCAGCAGCAGCTAGTCTAGTAGTGCTGTACAATTCAGGTCCTCGAGTCATGATGACTATCTCTAGTCTCCGTCCCATAGCACCCGTTGAACGGCTCTTTGTTTTCAAATTGACCGATTGTCCCTATCCCTCATTTTCCAATTGAAAAATTCGATCTCTCAATTGGGCGGCCTTCTCAAATTCAAGTCTAGTTGCTGCCAATCTCATCTGTTTCCGTAATCTATCTAATAATCGCTCAAGATCTTCATTCACCACTGACTCATCTACTGAAGTGATATTTTCATCACCATCCAAAATTGAAGAAGCAACACTTGCCCACGAAGGTTGGCTAACATTGCTAACCGACTCCCCTTCAGAGGCCCAACCATCTGTACCGAGGTCAAATCGTTTTGCAAGGTCTCTCTCATCTCTGATTTTCCCACTTTGACCTGTGGTTCCGCCAACAAATCTCTTACCACCACTGCTACCAGTACCCGCAGTTCCAGCCAACAGTTCCTCTGCTTCAATACCCATTATTGGTAATTCTTTGACAATAGTTTTTGGGACAATATTATTCCGAAGATTGAATTCTTCTTGTCGTTTCCGTCTTTCAACGGTTTGAAAAATTGATGTACTCATCGCATCAGACATAGAATCCGCATAAAGCAACACCCTGCCATTTTCATTCCGTGAAGCCCTGCCAATTGTTTGTAAAAGGGAACGCTCATTTCGTAAGAACCCTTGACGGTCAGCATCAAATATTGCTACTAAAGAAACTTCTGGGATGTCAAGACCTTCTCGTAATAAATTAATGCCGACAATTACATCAATGTGGCCAATTCGTAAAGCCTTAATGATTTCAGTTCTCTCAATGGTGTCAATTTCAGAGTGGAGGTAATGTGCTTTAACACCCATTCTTTGTAAATAACTAGAAACTTCTTCTGCGAATTTGATAGTCAAAACTGTAACCAATACACGTTCACCGTTTGATGTGCATTTGTTTATCTCATCAAGTAAATCCTGAATTTGACCTTCTGTAGGACGAACTTCAATTTCTGGATCAAGTAACCCAGTCGGGCGGAATTCCATACGCACAATCCCATCAATTTGCTCTAGGGATTTTAGAAGGCTAGGTGACTTCTTCGGCTTCGCCATTTCTGATTCAACTGCACCACCACCTCCTGGCACGTGGAGTAGTTCTTTTGGAATGTTTTGTCCAGTTACCTCAGCAAGATGGCGTAGTTCTCTCTCCCCGGGTGTTGCAGAGACGTACAACATTCGCGGGACAAGACTTTGAAACTCATCTATACGTAATGGTCTGTTGTCTGCTGCAGATGGTAATCTGAATCCATATTCAATCAAGGACATTTTTCTTGAGTGGTCACCTGCATACATTCCTTTTAATTGAGGAAGGGTCACGTGGCTCTCGTCCATAATCACGAGAAATTTGTCCGGAGCTCCATGAAATTGTTTAGCGGTTGCTGCGAAAAAATCAAGCAAGCAGTAAGGCCGTTCTCCATAGGTTCTACCATCAAAATGCATTGAATAATTTTCAATGGCTTTGCAATGCCCTGTTTCTCTGAGCATTTCTAATTCGAAAGTGGTCCGAGTTTCAAGCCGATGCGATTCCATCTCTTTACCATCTTTCTCCAGTTCATGTGTTCTCTCTGATAACTCAAATTCAATATCTTCCAATGCTTGTGCGAATCTCTCTGGACTAGTCATGAAAAATTCTTTTGGATGTATCCAGGCTTCTTCTAGTTCATCAAGAGGTTCCCAAGAAACCGCTTCGCAGACCTGAATTTTAGTGACTCCATCAAAGTCAAAACGAATACGAAGCGGGTCATCCCGACTTGGCATCCAGACATCAACCACTTCACCTCGGCAACGAATTTCTCCTCTTGAGATTTCACCGGTTATGCGTTGATATTGTAATTCAACCAACTGTTTTACTAAGTCAAGAGGCTCGATCGCTTGGCCGACATATATTCTTGCGTGTTGTTTTAGGAATGTTTCAGGTGGGTTGAGTCCGTAAATTGCTGAAACAGTACCAATGGCAATGACATCAGGGCGAGATACAAGAGATGCAACAGTGGCAAATCTTTCTTGCTCAATTCGCTCATTCATTTGTAATTCTTTGTCGATGTATAAATCCCGTTTAGGCAGGTATGCTTCAGGTTGGTAGTAGTCGTAGTGGCTCACAAAGTACTCTACCGCATTTTCTGGGAAAAGTGATGACATCTCTTGCCATAATTGGCGCGCAAGAGTCTTATTATGGCTAAGAATTAGAGTAGGTATATTCAGTCTTTCAATAATATGTGCCATGGCAAATGTTTTGCCCGAGCCGGTCACTCCAAGGAGTACTGCTCTCTCTTGTGAATTATTGAATTGGGAAATTAATTTTTCAATTGCTTGTTTCTGGTCACCTGCAGTATTGTATTCTGAGTGTAACCGAAAGCATGCGACAGATGGGTCTAGCCAGTCTGAAGCCGCACCCTCAATAGCTTTAGACAAATCAAAATGGTCAATCTCATTCTTTGCCATAGTATCCGCTCACAATTGATTGTTCTTCATTTCATGGGCGGTATAACCCGCCATTAACATGCAGAATCGCACCAGTGATGTAACTAGAATCATCAGACAAAAGGAATGAGATGACATTAGCAACTTCTTCAGGGTCCCCCAATCTCCCCATCGGAATATTTTCTTCTCTGTTACTTCTTTTCTTGGGTGAGTCATTCGCGACTAGATCGGTATCAATAGTTCCAGGGGCAACAACATTCACTCTCTGGCCACTTGGGGCGACATCAATTGCGAGTGAGCGAGCCCATCCATGCAATGCTCCTTTTGAAGCGGAATAATCAGCACCAGTAGCAGTTCCTTTAATTCCAAGTTGACTACCTAAAACTACTATTGAGGCATTCTGTGTAAGGTGTGGGGAGAGTGCCTTCCATACAAGGAACGAGCCCGTAAAATTGACATTCATGGTCTGTTCAAGTGCTTCAAGAGTTAGTTCCCCAGCTTTTCCCCGTTCATATATTGCATGATTCAAGACGAGTGCGTCAACACCTTCACGCACCCAAGGATGGTCTGCAAGAATCATTACCTCGCCAGAATCTGAGCAGTCCACTTTTACTGCGACGCAATCACACCCAATCTTTCTTACATCTGCAATAACATTTTCAGCAGATTGAGAATCTGTATGATAAGTGATTATTAGGCGATATCCATCCTTAGCTAGTCGCTTAGATGTGGCTGCTCCAATACCTCTACTTCCACCCGTGATTACTGCTAATTTCACCATTTCATCACCTCACTCGTCTAGCATTATCCCTTTATCTGGTTCCATTAACATAATCGCCACTAGAAGAATCCATCCAGTCAACATGGATATACGGAACAGGGTCGTTTGGAAATCAGCAAACTTCTCGCGACCTATGATAACAGCGATGTTCAAGATGGCCATTAGACCAGCCGCTCCTAAGAACCAAATTTCATCCATTGGGTTAGAGATTGCGAAGCATGCGAACCAAATTAGAGTTAGTTGAACGGAGGTTCGAGTCGTAGTCTCCTCACTAAACTTTGCTGGGAATGAATGGATGCCGTTTGCACGATCACTTTCAACATCCATACGCGCGTAGTTAATGTCAAATACAGTTATCCAGAACATCACTCCCAAAGAGATGAAGAAAATAGTTGGATACCAAAGCAGGTCAGTGTAACCGTCGTGCATACCGGTAATCGCAGCCCATCCATGAACGTCTGCTGCAACAGCAACCCATGCCCCCGCAGGTGCAAGTCCAAGACACAGGCCGAGCCAAAGATGGCATAGCCAAGTGTAGCGTTTAGTGTAGGGGTAAATTACGAAGGCCAGTACAGGTAACCAAGCCATCATTAGTGCAACTTCGTTAAGTTGCCATGCACTGAACAGTAGCATACAAAGGAAAATTGTAGAAAGTGTCCAAGCGGTTTTCATAGACATTGAGCCAGATGCTAGGCCCCGGCTTGCAGTACGAGGGTTAGATGCATCAATGTCACGATCAATAATTCGATTCAGAGTCATTGCAAGGCCACGGGCTCCCACAGCCGCGATAAGAATCCAAAGTAGGTCCATTCGCAGCCAGCCGAGACTTAATCCTCCTACGGAGCCGAACTGTTGGATAGCGATGGTGTAACCAATTAGGAAAGCCTGCTGGTCCTGGTG
>CAXEOD010000098.1:0-6986 GCA_963997805.1 uncultured Candidatus Poseidoniales archaeon | reverse complement strand
AGACCGTGAAAGGTCGGCCTCAACAATGCATCTCACACTACATAAGAAAATGAAATTAAGGAGACGAAATGATTTATTAAGTTCCTATAGAATAAATGACAGTAGCCCTAAAATTGATTTATTTGATATTTCCGGATATCCTGCAGATAGTGTATTGACTGCATTATCGGGGGGTCTTCCATCAAATATTCCAATTCCATCCCTTTGCATCAGCGGAATAAATCGTGGACCTAATATGTCCGTTGATGTATTGCACTCAGGCACGATTGGAGGTGCACGTCAAGCAGGCACCTGTGGTATACCTGCATTAGCAACTAGTTTGGATACTTTTGAACCAAATGATTACTCAAATGCTTTACGAGCTACTTTAGAAGTGGTGGAACGGGTTTGTTCAATTATCCCCGAATCACCTGTGAATTTTGGAAGGGAAGATGGAAGTTTAACTAAACCTGAGGGTGAGTCAAATGACGAGACATTAAGAAATGCCTTTATTTTAGGGGATGTTTATCTCAATCTAAATGTCCCCGTAGGATGGGGTGATGCATTTTCTTCTACCCATTTGGGAGGTAGGTGGTATCGTGGGGCAATAGCAATTATTGGAGATGACTCTGTTGATAGAGATGAATGGGATATTCAATTAGGTGCCGCTCGCATCGAGGATGAACCAATAGAAAATGGAGATTCCAATTGCGTAAGATTGGGCTTTGCAAGTGTATCCACTCTTGGGACATGGCCTCAAGGACACCCATTGGCAATTTCTGATGAATTACTATCAACAACTAGTTCAGGTGAAGGCTTGCCTTCTTGGCTTATTCTCGATCAATAATAGTGTCAAGTAAGTGGTGTACGACTCCGATAGCGGTGTGCCCCTGAACCCATTTTTTGCCAAGTGAAATTGAATTTGTATATTTTTCAAGAAGTCTATTTTCTTCGTCACTAAATGGTTGGTCGTCTGATAAAAAGAATCCAATACTGTTTGGAATTGATGTATTGTAGTGTTCAGAAAATCCTGTCGCCTCAGCATCCAATTTTATCATTTCAACACCCTCTTTATTCCACTCATTTAGGGTGACCGACAGGTCTCCTCCTGAGTGGTAGATTCCAGGTTGGTGTTCAACCCAGTGTCCTCTAGCTGGGCTGGGCTCTGCAATGACTTTAGCAATCTGCCCGGCAATAGCCCTCTCGTCAGGATGAAGTCCCCAAACTTTAGCACCATCAAACCATATTCTTCTCGGTGGACCTTCGCCACCCATCATGTGGATTGTGATGTGTGTGTCTTTTCTAATACCGTGAGATAAGAAGAGGGCAGAATTAATGGCACGGACTAAAACATCCATTCTACCACCACTTCCAGCCAAGTCATTAATATTCAATTTGCCATTGCTTTTTGCTCGATGGCCAATTATAGCGAATCTTCTATCTGGCAAATATTCACCTTCACATCGGCATGTCGACATCATCCATGTCGCCCATCATATCTTTCATTTGCTTTCGAAGTCTGCGGTTTCCTTTAACACCCTTCATCATCTTACGAGAGCGTTTCCACTGTGCAAGCAAGTCTCTAACATCTCTTTCTGTCGTACCCGAGCCTAGTGCAATTCTCTTTATCCTCTCTTGTTTGAGAACTAACGGTTCGTTCTTTTCGTTAGTGGTCATGCTGTCCATGATTATCTTGAACCGCTCGAGATTCGTTTGCATCTCAAGTTTTTGTTTCTTTGACATGTTACCCATACCCATGAATCCCATTGGCATATGTGACATGATTTTGTCAACGGTGCCAATTTTTGACATCATTTCCATTTGTTTGTACATATCATTGAGAGTGAATCTCCCAGACATTAATCGTTCTGCAATTCTAGCTGCCTCTTCTGCATCTAAATCTTCAGGAGCAAGGTCAATTAGACCTCTAATATCTCCCATGCCTAGAAGTCTAGAGATGAATCTATCAGATTCGAATTTTTCAAGGTCCGCAACTTTTTCACCTTCTCCAATAAAGACAATTGGTGCGCCGGTAGTTGCAACCGCTGAGAGTGCACCTCCACCTCGTGCCGTCCCATCAAGTTTAGTGACAATAACGCCTGTTATTCCAACTAGGTCATGGAAAGATGCCGCTACAGGACCGGCGGCTTGACCAACCTGAGCATCAATTACGAGGAATCGTTCTGTGGCCTTTGCAACTCTGTGGATTGCATCCAGTTCATCAAGTAATCCTTCGTCTAATCTATCTCTACCAGCAGTATCAATGATGACTAAGTCTGCTCCGCCAACTTCTTCTAAGCCGTTTTTCACAATTTTCAGAGCATCAGTTTCCTCGGGTTCTCCGTACACTTCTACCTGTGAATCTGCAAGCAGTTGTTGTAATTGTGCATAAGCACCAGGGCGGTGCACGTCTGCCTCTATAACAGCAACTTTCATGTTGTGTTTTTTGCGCCACCATTCAGCTAATTTGGCTGTGGTAGTGGTCTTTCCCTGACCGTAAAGTCCGACCATGAGAATTGTTTGGTTGTGGGGGATAATTTCTCTAGGAGTCCCGAGCATACGAACTAATTCGGTGTAAATGATGTTCAACGCGTGAGTCTGTAGGATTACACCTGGTCGTGGTTCTTCTTCTCTCATTCGTGATTCAAGTCTCTCAGAGATTTCCTTAGTTTGGCGAACATTGAAATCTGCTTCAAGTAAAGCTACTCTAATACTTTTTATCATCTCAGCAAGTTCTGCCTCGTCCAACTTACGCTTGCCCTTTAGTGCTGCAATAGCCCCGAAAATTCCAGACTTCAGCCCTTCAAGCGCCATGCATCCACCTATGCGGCGGTCACACCCATCCCGTTTGAATGCGCCGGACTACTAATTGTTCAAGCGGTGAATACATCAAGAGACAACATCTCGCCCCCACCATGGCATTAGACCTGCCTCAGTATCAGGTTCAGATTCTTATCGCTCTTGGCACCCTCGGCGTATACGTTGGTTGGCGAGGTGGAATGCAGAATATGGCTGGATTCTATGATATGCCAAATGCAACCAAACATCTTGCTTTTGGTATCGTTCTTGGTGCGTTCAGTGGAATCCTAATTGATGGACTTTTTATCAGTCTTGTAGCCGAAACTGGTGCAGTATTGATTGAAACCTTGGGTCTGATGATATTTGTGGGCCTTGCTCAATCTCTACTTTTCCATTTTCTTCTATCTAGAGAGAAAGTGAGGCTATTACTCGCTTCTCCAACTTCTGGATGGACCATGGGGCTTGGAATGGGTGCATTACAAGCCTCATATCTGATGATTCGGATGGCGGATCCAAATTGGATTGGCTTTGTTTCAGGGTTCAACTGGCCAATGATTTTTACTGGAGTATGGATAACATTCACTTTACCCGCAATTGAAGCTGCTCTAGGTTCTTGGCAAGGTGCAGCGGTTGTAGACAAAAAACCACTGACAGTTATGTGGCAGTCAGGTCTTTATCGAGGTTTTATTCTAATCATAGTATTGGTTGGAATCACTGCTCAACCGATTTTATTGATGGTATTACCAGTAGTTGCGATTTATGGATTCTCGATAGCAGAAGAAAAGTGGTTGCCATCTGCACTAATCCCTTCAATTAGACAAGAATATCATCGCACTGTCAGGAAATCTCCTGAAAGGGCACGCCTCAAAGCACAAAGACAGCGTGGTGACTTGGTAAATGACTCAGAAGAATAATAATCAAATTCTTCTCATTTTGGATAGTTAATGGAGAATCGTTATGGGGCTTAGTGTGGCACAGTATGATAATGGCTCGTTGTCCTTATTGCATGGCTCCCGCCAGTTTGAGGAACCCGATATGCCACGGGTGTGGCAGGGGCATCAGTGGGACTTCTGGAATGGGAGGGCGCGTTACACCTTCAGGCGTCCCTCAACAACACAGTTCTAGAGTGCAGTATGGCTTGAGTCCAAAGGCCAGGGCACATCAGGCTCATCTGAAACGAAAAAAGAAGAAAACAGGAAAACAATTTAAAAATCTTGTATTGGTCATAGTCATTGCTTTCGTTTTCTTGTTTACACCCGCTCAAGAGCATGTGAATAAACAATTGAGCATTTGGTTAGGTGATTTTTGGAAATCAATCGGCCCAGCTCACGAATATCCAGTGAATACAGAATATACTCTCCAAAGAACGGTTGAGATTGAAAATTTTGATTCCGGTGAGAGGCAATTTTTGTATCGTTTACCAATTCCAATTCAACGAACCAATCGAGGTGTCGAAGAAACAACATTTGATCGAAATGGGAATTTAGACATGGCGGCTAATATTCAATGGATAAAATCGATGAAGGTCGGTTCTAGTTTTTCTCATATTGATGTTCCAGTTGAAACCGTTGAATTCTTGGAAGAAACTTCGGCCATATCATTGGGGGATGGTTTCTCTTCAGTTCATTGGCCTGCATTAGGTTCTAGCGGAGATCGGTGCGAATATACTAGGTGTTTAATTTGGAAAGGGGATATACCCGCAACTTCGGTTGCAATCCTAACGATAACATATGATATCGAATCATCTTCTTATGCATGGAATAATGGAGATACTATCTCAACGCCTGTTACTGGGACATCTCAGGGAATGGATATTTCCAGTTCGGGCCAGTTTACTGATTTATCTAGATCCGGATGGGTTGGAGCTACCACCTCATTAATTGGAGAAGAACATAAGTGGTATGATAGAAATGTGGGTGGTTCAATTGAGAATTGGGCGATTAATGGGGATCATCATCTGGTAGAGGCAGCAGCAGATAATATTCTTGCAAGTCTCCCTGTAGGGCAACAGAACAACATCTACGCTTTCTCACATGCTGCATTCATCTATGTTAGAGATAATGTCGTATATGGTCCTGGTTCAGCATATCCGCCGCGTAGTGGCCCGATTTGTTTAGCTCAAGGGGTAGGTGATTGTGATGAACAAGCCAACGCATGGATGAGCATTCTAAGGGTGAAGAACATCCCTACATGGTATGAATTCGGTGCCCTAACTTCATTGAATCATGAAATCTGGGAAGCTCATGCATGGTCAGTGGTGTTAATCCCATACAATAGTGAATGGTGTTCTGAAAATGGCATAAATTTGGACAGTTGTTACTTAGAAGGTTCAGTCGATGTTGTCAACAATAAATGGTTATTGCATACGCCGACAGCATTTTCAGAATTTTTAGAGCCTTATAGCCCAGAAGGAATTGCACCAGATGAATTCTATAAAGTGATGTCCATAAACGCATATCAGTACAATTGGGTGGAGAATTGGGACACTATTATTGGGCCCCACCATCTTGGTGGCACTTTTAAAGTACCATACGTGACAGGAGAGTGAAGAGTCAAATGAGAGGTGCTCTCCCGATTGATTGCCGAAGGGTGCGTCCATGAGGATAGTTATCGGGGGGGCCGGCGAAGTCGGTCGTGGGGTTGCTAAGGCTTTACGTAGTGAAGGTAGAGACGTAGTTCTCATTGACACAGACCCTGTTTCTATCAAAGAGGCTCAAGCATTGGATGTATTGGTAGTCCAAGGTGATGCCACGTTGCGAGAGGACTTGATGGAGGCTGAAGTTCAAAATGCTGAAGTATACATTGCAGCAACACAGCGTGATGAAATTAACATGATTTCTTGTGCATTAGCTCGTGATATTGTGCGTCAGGCCGGTAAGAAAACAGAGTTAATGACAATTGCAAGAATTCATGATGCAAGTTTGATTTCAGATGAAAAGGGTGAAGATTTAACTCGATGGAGTGGGGTACAGCACGCAGTATGTTCTGACCTACTAGTAATTGATGATTTAAAGGTAGGATTACAAGGTGCTTCGATGGTTGAGGTTCTTCCTCTTGGCCAGGATGCTTGGATATCTGTTGGAGAAGTTCTTCCATCTGCTGACAACTTAATTGGTTCTACTCTTCAAGAGTCTCAAGATAATGTGGATGGCTTACCTAGAATATTCGGAATAAAAGAACCAGGGAAGAAAAGTTACATACCTACTTCAGACTCAGTTATTGTTGCAAATTCCCTAGTCGCTTTTGCTACAATAGGTAAACACACTTTCAGGAGAATTTTATTAGCAACTGGACACGAACCTCCTGACTACCCAGACCATCCAAGAGTCATGATATTCGGTGCAACTAGATTGGGGCGTCAAATAGCAAAATCCTATTTGGAAGATGGTTGCAGAGTTACGGTTATTAGCGAAAATTTAGAACAAGCAAATGAGTTAGCAGGTAGTGATTTCGCTAATACAGACTTTTTGGATTCTATCCATGGAAACCCCTTGGACCCAGACCTTCTCCAAGAATTGGATGTTGATGATCATCACATTGCAATCTCTGCATTATCTGATGACCACGCGAACATGGCAGTTGCTCTGCATGCTACTGAATTAGGTGTCCCGATAGTGGGTATGGTTCTTGATGACGGCCAAATGGCACAAATCGCAAGGAGAATAGGTCATTCTTTTGCCGTTAGTCGAAGAAGAGTTTCAATCAACTATATTCTTCGCCATGTTCATAGTAAGGTAGAAGGAAATTATCATCTGCTTTCGTCAATTCCTGATATTGTTGGTATGTCTGCAGTTCTAGGTCCTGAACACAGAATGATTGGAAAGCAAGTTAAGGTATTGGAGAATAAACTCTGTCGTGTAGCCTTCATTCATCGCACATCTCAATCATCTGGTACGGAAAGTATGCTGAGAGCTTCCGGTGACCAAATCCTGAAGGAAGGTGACCGATTGATGCTCTTCGCTGAAGTGAAAGACATTGAAAATGTTGAAAAACGACTCACAGGGAGTTGAATAAATGCGAAATGATGTTCTCGCCTATGTGGTTGGTCTGACTCTAATGGTGTTAGCAGGTCCTCTGTTTTTGATGATTATAGTTGGGTTCCTTTTTCTTGAAGAATTTTTATTGCGCCGCCCGTTAGGGCGGCGCCGATAAATTATAATGAAAATTTGGGGCGTCATCTCGAAAAGAGGCATTTGCAAAAAATTTAA
>CAXEOD010000097.1:0-7091 GCA_963997805.1 uncultured Candidatus Poseidoniales archaeon | reverse complement strand
AATGATGCCTGACAATAGTACTGTTGAATACCAAGTCAACAGCACACACCTGCCAGAAAATGCAACAGGTTACAACTTGACAACTATGGCATTCAACATGAATAATGTTAGTTTCACCGCACCTGAATCTCAATATGGTCATTTTATGGAAAATATTTCTGGTAATCAAGCACCTTCAGACTCTTCTTGGTGGTGGAGTCTCTACCTATGGAATGATACAAACTCTACATGGGAGGAAAGCCAAGTAGGTATTGATGCGGTTGAAATTTCACATCACCAACAACATATTGCTTGGGTTGCAAGTAATGCGAATATCTCCAATCTACCAACACCTACTGCCGCACAATGTGCAGGTCATGGATGGATAATGGGTGAAGGAAGTAGTGCGCATTGTATGTGCGAGGATGGCTACCAATGGGATGGTGAAAACCACCTAACCTGTATTTCTGGAGAAGGGCAAGGCACTCACGATGAACATGAATCTGGAGATGCTGAAGAAGTGTATGATGTGGGACATAGCACTGTAACTTACATCGTTGATAGAAATGGGCAAAAGCGAGTCGCTTGGGTTGGCTCCGATTGGCATGTTGATGAGTTCCTTGAGGATATTCAAGCCCTCGTTTAGACTTGATATCTGACTTATTATTACCCTAATGCTTCACCTTTTAGGCTCGCAACCGTCATCAACTCCGCCACTCCTCGCCAACTCATGGCAAGAGGGGGGCAGGCTGGTCTTGCAATTCTTCTAATGGCAAGTATGGTGCTGGCTGGCTGTGTTTCTCCAGACATGCAAGAGTGGGGTTCAGATGGAATTGAAGTCGCTGTCAACGAATCTGCAGGTACTGCCACAATATCTACTCACACAGGAGATTATGATATCCAAGATGATGTCGCTAATCTACTTGGATGTGATAGTAATGGAACTTTTTCTGCTGCTGCGGCATCAACTAACAAGCCAATCCGAATTGAAGGATGGCTTCATCTCTCCAAGCATTTCTCCGAAGAAACACCATCTAGTTCTAAAGGTGAGATGGCAAGTACATCTGCAGTAATTATTCAATTAGGGGAATATGATGAAATAAGTCGTCCTACCCAAGGGAAAGTTGAGGGAGTTAAGGACTGGAATACTCCATTTGTAAGTGTTCGAGCCCTCCCTCCAGGTTTTACCTCAGCCACTAAATTTCCTCATGACGGCTGGGCAATTGTTGGATTGATTCCGGCCAATGAGAATATTCTAGAGGGTTTTGGAGGATTAGATTGGCACCAAAAAATATTACTTGAAGGTTGGTTAGTTGATGGTGAATATTTGGGTGATAGTGAGGTACATGTCACTGAAGATGGGAGATGTAGTATTTATGCTGGAGCGAATATTGATGGTTTTAGGGGCGCAATGGTTGTCACATCAATGACGCTTGGCGAGCATGGTTTGATTGATGAAGAAAATTCATACAACGCATATTCAGTTCCAATTATCGGTAGTTGGCTATACTATCTATCTCTTCTTGGATCAATTGCAGGGGCTGCATTACTCTTTTTCTTGGCCAGTGGTTTGATTCGACGAGGTGCTAAATTGAGCGCCCGTGAGTTGATGACTGAGGCACAAATGCTAGCTGCGAAGACAGTCAAGAAAGAAGTCAAACATGATATGCGCAGAGTAAAGTCAGAGACCGGTGAAAAGAAGAAAATCAGAGCCGCAAAGGCTAATGTTGTCAAGGCTGAAAAGTTGAGTGAAAAGCCGAGTATTGAACTTGCTGACTTTGATGTTGATAGTGTTATGAGGGTAGGTAATAGGCCGAGTGCTCATTCAGTTCGCTCGTCAAGTAGTTCTGGAGTTATTGAGACTGAAGAATCTGTTGATATGCAGGAAAAAATGGATGAGGCTGAGTCTCTCCGTGAATTACAAGACACTATCAAAGAACGCCAAAAGGCAAGGATGGGGGGTAAAATTGAGATCGCAGAGGGGTTACCTGACAAGCCAGACACGGGAATGGCGATGAGTCGGTCAGATACTCCACAAGCAAAGCCAGAGACTCGTAAGGTTCGCAAAACAAAGGCTGTCAAGAAAGAGCCGGAACCCGAGACGAAGCCTAAACCACCAACCAAGAGTGGTCCAGATATTGCTGATGATGAAGACTTCTCAGACTTTGCGCTTTGAGAATTATTCAATTCTAACCAATACACCCCGTTAAGGGGTGTTTTCATTATCAAACTGAGTGGGAAAGACATACAACCTATATGCCCGAAGGGCAATCATGGGAGGATATGAAAGGAAGCCAATTGACATTGGCGATGTTTTTCACGAATATCCTACTGAATCGCGGAGTATTTTAGGGTCCTTAGCAGGGTATTTAATCGTCTTTGAATTGATTGGCGCAGATTGGTTCTTGGAACAGGCACTGCGTTGTGGTTTTTGGAACGGACCTGAATACTGCGGCGGTTCAGAATGGTGGCTTCTACTCTATACTTTCATCCTTGGATGTGTTATGACACCCGGAATTATTGGTGGAGTTTCATTGGGCCAGAAGTTATCATTTACCCAAATGACAATCCCTGAACGAGATGGACTCGCAGGGATTCTCAGCGGTGGTCTATTTGGAAGCCTTTCGTGGGCAGTGCTTTGGATGTGGAGTCTTCCTCATACTTGGGGAATGATGCCATTTGAATATGCTTGGGGATTAATATTTTTGTGGGTCTTCTTATTGCTGCCAATGGGGGTGATGCCAATATTCGGCATTTTTATTGATGCTAGTAATCGTATTAAAAATGCGGGAAAACATGTGATTGAGGCAATAGAATTTGGCCAGCGAACTCTGGAAAAAGGAATGAAAGGTGATGATATTCGCACTCTCCAAGAATTGCTCAATAAGGCCGGTGTTTCAATTGGCGTGGATGGTTCATTCGGCAATCAAACACATGGTGCTGTAAAGAAATTTCAAACCGAAAACGGGTTGGCTGTAGACGGAATAGTAGGGCCTATAACATCCGGGGCATTGACAGAACTCATGGTAACTAGTACTGAATCAGATAACACCCCTTCACTCACCCTCAGTCAGGAGGATTTCGGTTCCCACGAAGCCATAGAAGTGGCGTTCAAGAACGGACCTGGAAACCCACTTGATTGGATTGGGATTTATCGATTAGAATCATCAATAGATGAAAATAATCATCACGGTAATTGGCTATACGTAAATGGCAAAAGTAACCCAACTGAAGGCTTTAGAGAAGGTGAAATAGCCATTGCTCATAATTTACAAGCAGGGGATTACAAGGTGGCTTTTCTCGCTAACAACGGTTACCAATTACTCGCTAGTGAGAATTTTGTTATCAGTCACGACCATCGTTCATTCAAAGAAGATTCAAAGGAAGAAGAAAAAGAAGTTGAAGAAGTGTGGCCAATGGAAGATGAAATTGCAGCCCTTGCTGAAGCGGTAGAGGAAATATCAACAGACCCTAATTTTGATGGTGAGATTTCTAATCTAAGAATGCTAGCTGAAGAAGAGATGGAGGGGCAAATCAAAAATTTACCTGCACCTATCCAAAATAAAATTCGCGCTGGGTTTGCGGCCAAGATGGATACCGTTGAAAAGAAGGCACGAAGTAAAATTCCAGACGCTGCCAAGGTTGCAGCAGGAGTTGGGGTAGCGGCAGGAGCGGTCGGAGCTGCGGCTGGTTTGGCTACCATTGCTGGCGTATCGCAAAGAGCCGAAGTCATCATGGAAGATGGTGAAGTTAATCTGGATGAAATTCAAGATCAAGTGCGAGACCTCGTAGAAGGAATGGATATCGGCGAGCCTGAATTTGATGACGATGTGGAAGAAATGGAATCAACGGAGGATACTGTTGAAGAAGTGTCTGAACCTGTTGAAGAGGCGCTACCTGAGGACACTCCTGAACCTGCAATTGAACCAATGAATGATGAGCGTGGAAACGAATTTATCCTGTTAGCACAACAAGTAAGGGATTCACTGACTTCTACCCAACGAAGAAAAATTGTATCTGAGGATTTGACGGGTGAATGGCCTGTTTCAGTGGTGATTAATCGAGTAAGAAGGACAACAGGAATTGGACTTACGGATGAATACAAGAAGGGTAAAACCATTGAGGGGAAGATTGAGGGGACTGATATTGATGTCTCAATTATTGCATCGGCACTAAAACACACAGACTTGGATGAATTAGAAGAAGGAATGATAATTTCTGCAAACTGCGTTGTGAAGGAATACCGAGCAGTGCTGAAACGCTTGGAATTGTTAGGATAGACAATCTGACCTAATCACAATTAGTTGTCCCAAGGGACTTGCTTAGCACCTCTAATCCAGAGTTGCTTGGTGTGATACTCTAGAAGAGCAGGAGTTTGAAGGCAAGGTTCTCCATCTGCCTGAACTATCAGTGGTGGTGAATGTGAGGCATCGCTTGGATTGCCATCTGCATCTACTGAACGAATTTCTAAACGAGTGCATGGTTTGAACTCAATACCCCATTTGCCAACATGTTTTCCTTTCTTGAGTGGACCCATTAACATCAGCATTTGCAGTTTCGAAAGCCCCCACGCATGGCATAAGTGTCCGTGTTCAAGGATTGGCGAGGCGCCTGGACAAACCTTGTACCCACCACCGAACATTTCTGAAGTTGTTGCGGCTAACATTGAGAAGTCAACCACTTCAGGCTCGTTATCGTCAATTTTTACCCAAGCCTGTTTCTTTTTGCGCTTGAAAATTTCAGTAGCACCAAGATAAGTGTATTTCATCGCTCCTTTTATCCACTTTCCACGGGTCAATTTTGCCCGTGAGGTTTCAGAGGTAACTCCACAATCTGACTCTAAAAATACCCATCTAACTACTCTCCCAGGGATATCAGGCTCTCCATCCCATGTCGGGTGATTGGTTGGGGAAGGATAACCTGATTCTTCTGCTGCGGCCACTCCTTGTAGGCGGAAAGCGCCAACATGGCGGTCTTTTCCATTGACTAGAACGTCTACAATTTGTTGTGGTTTCTTTAGTGGAACGCAATGAGCACGGGCAACATCGTTGCCGGTCCCAGCAGGAATGATTCCAAGCGGTATTGATGAGCCTCGCAAGCCTGATGCGACTTCGTGGACTGTTCCATCTCCCCCACAAGCGACTATTAAATCGAGATCTTCACGGTCACGCATGGAAAATGAAATTTCAGAGGCGTGACCTATTCTTTCAGTGAAGTGAACTTCACACTCAAAGTCAGCCGCTTTCAGAGCTGGTTCAGCAGCCTGCCAGCGCTTGAGAGCGCGGCCATCGCGGCCGGCTGGATTTACTATGCAAGCAATTCGTGGCATGAAGGGCCATAAGGCCACCAGCATTTCAAAGAATCCACTGTAATTGGTTTAGGCGAAGCCACAAATGGGCGGGGCTACTCGGGTGGGCGAATGAGTGGTACTCAGTGGAGTGAATTTGAGCGGACCTGTATGGAGCAGGCTCTCAATATTGCAAAACAAGGTGAAGGACAAGTTTCACCAAATCCACTAGTGGGGTGTGTATTGGCTAGGGATGGCGAGATTATCGCTGAGGGATGGCATGACCACCTCGGTGACCTTCATGCTGAGCAGGCAGCCATTGCTGATGCGGAGTCTAAAGGTGTGGCTACTCAAGGAGCTACAGCGTTTGTCACACTTGAGCCGTGTAATCATCATGGCAGAACTCCACCCTGCACTGAAGCGTTGCTTTGGGCTGGGATCAAGCGAGTTGTGATAGCTGCTGAAGATGTCAATCCAACTGTTAGAGGCGGTGGTATTGATTATTTGAAAAAGGCTGGTATTCAGGTTTCACAAGGATTGTTAGAGGCTGAAGCACGTCAACAAATGCACGCATTCATGCATTGGTGTGAATGCCGCCGACCTATCGTAATTCTCAAGGCAGCATTAGATTGCAACGGAAACGTCGATTCAAAATCAGGGCCTCCAGCAAGATTCACATCTGCTGAATCACTGGATGAAGTACATCAACTGAGAAAGGATTGTGACGCTGTTTTAGTAGGAGTGAATACCGTTGTTAGAGACAACCCCGAATTGACTGTGAGAAGAGTTGAACTTGGCAGCGGAAAACAACCTCTAAGAATCATATTGGATAGAACACTTAGAACTCCAAAATCTGCAACTTTAGTGAGTGACGAACATGAAACAATAATCTTTCATTGTGAAGGTGTTGAAGATGGGCTTGAATGTGAGACTATTCTAATGCCGCCTTTATTTTCAGAATCTGAAGAAGGAGTTGATTTAGTGCAACTTCTTGACCTGTTGGGCGACCGTGAAATTCAGAATCTTTTGGTTGAAGGCGGACCAGATGTATGGGCTAGATTTTTAGCCGATGATTTAGTTGATGAAGCCTACATTTTCCATTCAAAGGCCGACCTTGGTGAGGGATTGAATTCAGGTATTTCAAACACTGTTCTTGAGGCGGCAGGACTGCACTTGGTTGAGGAAAGAGAGAGCGGCGTTGACACTCTGCAAATCTGGAATCGCAACTAGATAGGCACTCTAAGTGCGCTGTGTGCTTTCATCGTCTAATGTGTTTGATAACACAAGTAAACGGCCGCGCAGGCCAATCGGAGGGGCTGGAAATTGGTCTCGATGTGGACACAGTTCGTCGAGGAATGGTTGGTCGCTTTGGTCAAGAACTAGGGGGTAGATTCGGCAACCCTCAGGGCGGTTCTCCCAAACTTCGCAAGTCCCAGGTGCGTCAAGGTCAGGCGAGTCTGTCTTGAGAAATACACATGCTTGGGTGGCTGGAGAGTTCGCTAGGCGCACACTGCCATCAGGCAGGACGGTAGTGAATGATTCAACAGTTGTGAAATTTTGCAGGTCAGCAGAGATGATGCGGGATATGTCGGCGTTTGTTACCGGCATTTCGGTTTGGCGACAGCATTTGCTGCATTGGTGCTCAAAACATGGGGTTTTTTCCCATTCAGTTGACATCGGCTTGGCCTCCGAATTGGGTAAGCGAGCCGTTCTCTTCAAAGGATATGCCTCGGTCGGCGGGTTAATTGGGCGATTGGGGTAGCTTGGATATCCTGGCGGGCTTCGAACCCGTCGTCGCGGGTTCAAATCCTGCATCGCCCACTCC
>CAXEOD010000096.1:0-7198 GCA_963997805.1 uncultured Candidatus Poseidoniales archaeon | reverse complement strand
CGGCTATCATCATCAACACGATTTACCCCCACATCAACAACTGCCGCTCCTGGCTTGACCCAATCTGCCTGAACCATTTCAGCACGTCCTACTGCGGCAATCACAATATCTGCGGAGCGGCAAATTTCCGCAATGTTTGGCGTTCTTGAATGAGAAATTGTAACTGTTGCATCTACACCCTTACGACCCAATAAAAGTGAGACGGGAGCCCCAACAATGCGTGAGCGTCCTATCACTACGGCACTTTTCCCCGATAGATCTACTCCGCCCCACTCAAGGAGACGAACCACACCTGCTGGAGTGCACGGGACTAGTCCATCAGCGCGGCCTTGTACCAGCCTACCGAGGTTCACCGGATGGAACCCATCAACATCTTTGGCGGGATCTATCATGTCGGTGATTGCCAACTCATCCATCCCTTTAGGAAGTGGCGACTGAACTAAAATCCCATGAACCGAGGAGTCAGAATTTAGTTTTTCAACAACTTCTACCACCTTTGAAAAATCACTATCAGCAGGTAAATCAATGCGGGTGCTATTGACCCCAACTCGAGCGCATGCGCGTTCTTTTGCTCCGACATAAACGTGACTTGCTGGGTCATCACCAACAATTACTACTGCTAAATGGGGGGTGATTCCACGTTCATTCAATACTGAAACTTTGGCTTTTACTTCGGCTTCAACTTCGGCGCCACACGCCTTCCCATCCAGCACTTTTGCGCCCATTTCAATATCTCGTGTAGGCCGGCCATTCTTGACCATTAGGGCGAAGCCACGACTGTGATATTCAAAACCAATGGGCGTGTCGGGTTGCTTAGCGCCAACGTTGCATAGCTGGTAGTGCTCCTGATTTGTAATCAGGTGGTCGGGAGTTCAAATCTCTCCGTTGGCTCCAAATTCGCACTTTATCCGCCTTCAATGAAGGGTTTATCCTTCTGATAATGTAGAAAAAAACACAATTATTTCTGATAATTGGAATCTTGCTGTCCCTGCTGATATCCTTCCCAACCTTGCTGAGTTTGACCGGCTTGTTGCATCTGTTGCTGCTGCCACCAAGCAATCTGTTCAGGAGTCCATTGTTGCTGATTTTGCATCCCTTGAGCCTGAGATTGTTGCCACTGTGCAATCTGCTCTGGTGTCCATTGTTGATTTTGAGTATATTCAGCCTCAACTACAGCAGTCGCATCACCTTCCTCGTCAATCCAATCTTGTTTAGGCGCGCCTCCAGCCCGCATTCCTATTACAACAACAGAACCTAATAGAATCAGCAAACCTCCAAGAATTACTATCCATTCGATGGAAAATCCTTTCTCGTTCAAATCTGCAAGTATCCCTGTATCAGCTGGTTGGGTCACAGTAACAACGACCCCAGTTGCAACCTCGTTATCACCCATTGTTACCACTATGAAGTAATGACCTTCACTCTCCGGCACCCAATCGATTTGTGCTTCGCTAGAGCCACCTGGATCCACTCCAACAGTTGCGTATACTGGTGTTATTACCCTGCTCACACCTTCGGAATCAACCTCCGCAAGAGTTAGTTCTGCGACCCCATATACCTCACCTAAATTATGAACCAAAACAGTGACCATTACGGTGTCCCCCAACTCAATTTCGCCGCTTCTTGAGTAACTTAAGTCAGAATCTTCC
Source organism: uncultured Candidatus Poseidoniales archaeon (assembly GCA_963997805.1). Lineage (GTDB taxonomy): Archaea > Thermoplasmatota > Poseidoniia > Poseidoniales > Thalassarchaeaceae > MGIIb-Q1. Next base: position 5,549 of record CAXEOD010000096.1, on the reverse strand, counting down.
ACCAATAATTCGGCTTGCAGTTGCTGAATACTCCAAGAAGCAAACGGACTTCCTGCAGAATTAAATTGAACATCAGACACCATCTCATTGCCAACCATGTCTTTACCAGATATCCAGACGTGTAAAGTGAGTTCTTCGGCAAGCATTGCTGCTGGTATCAGAGATTGTAACTCAAGAGTTGCTCTCACCGGAATTGCCTCCCCTGCTGGGTTGTGTGCTGGTAAGACTGCTGTGCTTTGGCCGCTGGCGATTTCATCACCGTAAGGATTTGAGCCATGTGTGACTACCCAGTTTAATCGAAGTGTATCAATGTCGAGTTGTTCAAACTCTTTTACCTGGATTTCCACCACTAAAGATGAGAGAGTAGAAACTTGAATCTCACTTCCAATCCTTGGACCTACCACATCTATTGGGATTGGCGGAGTATCATCAACAATGATGTAAAGAATTGTCAAACCTGTATCTGTGACATCTCTTGCTTGAGCAGGTATTTCTGTTAGTTCAAAGGTTAGAGGGATCGCTGAACTAGCCTGCTGGGGTGCCTTCACTGTTGCACTCCACCAACCATTTTCAGTACGTACTGTTGAGCCCTTCTCGTCAAGCATAACTTTCACTTTCATTTCATCTGTTGGTAAATCACCAGTTGGTGAAAATGAAACCCTCCCTGAAATCGTAATATTGCTGTTTGGTGCCACCCAAGCGCCGCTTGCTGACCTTTTACCTTCAGCTAATTCAACCAAGATACTGTCTGGCTCAACTCGTAAATCAGTTGAGAATCGCCACCTTAATTCTGGAAGTGCCAACCAATCTCCTTGTCCTGCACGGTCAACTACTTCGATGTCTGGCTCTCTCCTCAAGTCGCCCTCGTCGGGTAAATCCCATCCAAGTTTGAAGTCAATTTGAATATACATATCACTAGTGAATGCAGTAAGATTCCCTCCACTCGCCCGCACATGACAATTGATTAACTCCATGTGTGGACTGGATGTTACACATTCACCACCACTCGCGTTCCAGCGGATTTGAAGTTGGTCTGAAAGTGAGTTACCACCCAAATTGACTCTGATATGGTCAATATCTGAAAATCCGTTTGCCTCCTCAAATGGAATAATTAGCCCATAAGTCGGGGAAGGATGAAGCCAATCTCTCGGACCATCAACCCAACCTGCGCCTTCCCGAGTTATACTCGGTGCTTCATCAGTCATTAGTTGATAGACAAATAAATGACTCTCTGGTTCTGAACTACCCCCACCTATAATGCTATTACCAGCAGGGTCAGAACCGGTCAAATAACCTGCAATCAAATTACCTTCAAGCCCAAAGGTATCATCAAATGTGAAGGAATAATTGCCTCTATTTATTGAGAGATTATCTGGAATCATCATATTTTGTGGTTGGAATTCATCGGCATCAATTTCACTGTCCCCATCGCTGTCATCTTGCCACTGGCGCCACAACATTAAGGTGACATCTGTAGGTAATACTGGCATGTCATACAATTCAAAAGTCAGAGTTTGAGAAAGTGAAGGCTCAAGATGGTCATGGGCTTTCACACTTTGATTGATTACTTGAGGTGATATTGAATCAATTTCAAAACTGCGGTTGAGAACTATTGTAGTCATATCATCGCCGCCAACTAATGGCGAGAATTCTACTGCATACTCAATGTCACCAGTAGCTAATGGAGTCCTTGTAGTGAAAGTCGCAACTCCTTGATTCAACTGATTAGTTTGTGCCTTTACAACCCCATTCTCAAGCAATCTGACCTCAATGTCATCACTTCGTGGTGCAAACATCGCCTCTAATCCATCAAAACCAAATTCAACTTCAACTGAAATATCTGAATCTGCCTTTAGATAGGATGTCTCATCTGCAATTGCGATTCCACGGTCGTTCACGACCCTCCAATCGGTGATTTTCATGTCATTTTCAACCCCTTGAGAGGGGCCAACCCCAAACATGTGAACCCATGGTAAACTGATCAATCCGTCCTTCATTACCCCGCGGAAGGTCAAGGTCACCAGTTCTTCATCATCCCATGAAGCGTTCAGTGAAAAGCGCAGTGTGGGGTGCAATTCACAGCAAATTCCTGGCCCGCTTGCACCAACTTGAGTTGAATAAGAACCTGTATCGAAATTTGCAGGTAGTATTATTGCCGATGCATCACCTTCTAGAGTATCGGCTGGAAGTGGTGTTGCACCAACCCAAACAGTGTATGTGACAGCATTATTCTCTCCCACCAAGTCGTATCTCAATGCTGCTAATTCGCCGTTATTTACGGTTAAATTGTGTTTGAATTCAAACATCTGCCAAGATGGTGTTAATGTCGCTGACAGGTTGGCGGCTGATTCAAGTGAAATTGTTGTGGCTAATCCTGTATTCAATTCTCTCAAAGTGACTTCCATCGAACCGAGGTATGTCCAACTCATTGACAATGGAAGAGTTACCCACCCATTAGTAGCAGTCATGCTTCCAGCAAGATTGTTTAGGCTGAGAATGAAATCTGATTCCGGCTCAAAATGTATTGTTGCTGATGGTGAATGTGGAATCGCAATTCCACCGAGCCTAACCCCACCAGATAAGCCATCCAAAATCATTTCTGCGGCGACATATTCTACTCCACTTTGACTATACACGGGTTGTGAAGTCGCTAATTCAGCAACTAAATTTGCTCTGTCTGCCTCTTCAACCTGTAAAGTGCGGGATGCATCTCCACTAGCAAAAGTCCAGGATGATATCACATTACTTCCGATCAATAGTTGGATTTGTAAATCTGAAACTCCGGTGGATAATTCAGGACTGATTTCAAAAGTAAAATCTCCTGATGAATCCTTTGGTATCCATAGTTCAACATTATGCTGGCTTGGGAATTTCAAATCTGTTGAGCGATTTCCATTTGCAAGAACATCTTGCCAACCCCATGTGCCAATTGAATCGTTGGTGAGACCCCACTCCTCATTACCGTCATTGCCCAAATCAATGAGCGGTGATTCTGGCAAACCAGAACCATGCAGTTCAACCTCAAACCTTTGTAAATCAAAAGATTGCCCTTGACCAATCCATCGGAATTGAATTGAATGCACCCAACTATCCATATTCGTCAACCCGCTTGTAGGCATTGTTACCCAAGGGCCACCATCAATGGTTGCTTCCAAGTGACCTCCTCCGGTCACTGTCAACGCTGTTGAAATCCGGCTAATTGGCCTCCGAGACAGGAATATCGGCGAGTATGCCTCGCCATCACCAACTACGCTATCACCATCCCAACTACATGCTATCAGACTCCAATCTGAAGGGCTGTCATCAAAACTGTTAACAAAACGCCCTTGAATGTGAATCCCATTCACTTTGGTAACGGAACCTGTGCCCATTGCTTCCAAAGTCACCTTGAGACGTATTGCTGGATGCTTTTGCCAGTCAATCCCACCTAAATCAGCCCAGTTCCCTTGACGTTGGGAAAAACCATCAAGCGATGTGTTATTTGAAGCATCAAGAACTGACCAAGTCACAGCATTTGAAGGTGCATCGGTGTCAATACTCATCACACCATACGGGCCGGGAAGTGAACGGAAATTTGCATTGCTAGCATTTGGGCCAAAAGCAGGGGTAGACCAATTACCCTCTCCACCAGGTTTTGTTAACCTTATATCATCAACAAACCACCAATCACAACAGGTTCCAGAACCATGTGAAAGTCTGAATCTAAACTTGAAATTTGAGTGGAATGCATCATTTGGTAAATTAAATGCAACGTTTCTCGGAGTGTAATATGGATATCCAAGCCCAGCGTTGAAGTAGGTGATTTGCCCCCAACTCCCACTTGATTTGATATATTCAACAAACATGTGTTCGCTAGTGTCTGGATCCTCTCCACATCCTGACTGACCTTCACGCATCCAAAAAGAAATCTGACCATTGGAAAGAGAAGAGAGGTCTATCTGATTAGAAGTGACGCTCACAGAACCATGCCTGACGGTTAGTGAACGCGAACTACTTCCGTTGGTGCCGCAAGACATGGTGTTTATTAGTCCATAATTTGCGTTTGATGAACTCCAACCAGTTGGCAGGCTGCTAGAACCTTCAAAACTCCAGTATTCATCAATCGATGAAACCTGTAATCCTGATGAGTTGTAGTCAACACCTTGAGATATGGCTCCAGATTGATTGAAGTCATTTGGGGAAGTGAAAGATATTCCTTCGCTTCGAGGTAAGGCTGTGGGTGCAAGCTCAAGACTGAGGTTTCGAACTGCTTCGCCCTCTGGGACTTCAATTTTGAAAGAATTAGTTACTGCGTTGGGATGGCTGTTAATCGTCACCACTTCTGTTGAATTCAACGATGCAAAACCTTGAACGTCATTTTTCTCTAGTTCTCCTTGCTGTGCCGACCTTCCTGAAAGAAGGGGGGTGAATGCAACTAACGATGAAGTGAACATTATCATTATCAGAACGATTGCACAACGCTTCATAGGATACCCTCCCCTCTACTGACGATGTATGGCCCCTATAGTCAACTTTGCCCATAGGGCAACACTGGCGAACGTGTTGAAAAGTCGATGGATGGATTCTTAATTAGAGACCTGTAGGATGGTTTGGCGGCGGGATTCTGTCGCAGTTGTGATTGCTGTGGATTTAGGTCGCCTTGAGGATACCTTTCTGCCTGCAGAGAGCAAGAAAAAAATCGGTTCCGACACGATTTTTGCATGGTATGGCAGATATTTACAAGCCAAGGCACTCGGTGAACCTGCCATTAACGGCACAGTCGGTAGCCTGCTCGAAGATGATGGTGCACTTGCTGTCAACAGTGTTGTAATGGATTCTCTTCGCAAACAGTCTGATGTCGATTTTTCATCGTATGCACCCCTTGCTGGATTGCCAGATTTCAAAAAATTAGCTGCGGAACTTGCTATTGGCCCTCGGCTTGCTAGCCTACAAGATATCGGCTTACACAGTAACTCAGTTGCGACCCCAGGCGGAACTGGTGCACTCTACCTCTCTGCAAGAACAATGCTAGGTATCGGTGATAAGATTTTATTCCGTTCTCGACGCTGGTCTCCTTACGATACATTGGCAGCAGAATGTGGATTGACGATTGCTGAATGGCCAATTCTCAACGACGGTGATGGCCACGAAAAAGTAAACTTGACCGCTCTTGAATCAACCCTAGAGGATTTAGCAACTTCTCAGAAAAGAGTGCTTTCTTGGCTTAATGATCCTGCTCACAACCCGACTGGGATTTCGTTAGATTCTGAGGGCAGGGATTTGGTTCTAGACGCATTCCTAAATTGTGCTAGAAATCACCCCGGAATTGGAGCCTGGGTTCTTGGCGAGGCCAAAGTAGGGTCACCAAAAATCACCTTTCCCAGCCCTGCACTATGATTTACTGCGCGGGATTGCACCCGACGGCATCCCGGCCCTCCGTGCGCTGCAGCCGACAGGCCGCACCGCTGTGCTTCACTCCCTCCCCACTTTTTTAGTGGGGCCGGTGCGGCTTCTCGTCCCCAGCTCCAATGGGCGGCCCTCGTGCAGTCCCTGCGGAGTCGGGGTTCGGG
>CAXEOD010000095.1:0-7285 GCA_963997805.1 uncultured Candidatus Poseidoniales archaeon | reverse complement strand
ATTCGAACTTCCTACGAAGGCATTGTAGTCTGGTTTTTCGCTGGTGAACAAACGATTTCCATCGTCAGCGGCGTAGATTCCTCCCGCAACTCCACCTTCAGAGAAGACGTCGCCACCTTGCAAGAGAACCTGATAATCTCCGTAGGAAGTTCGAATGCCATTCCAGGTATCCGATTCGCTACTGGACGATGCTAATTCTGGAACAAAGCTCGGAAGGTTATTCCAATCGATTCCATTGATTACTCCAATTGTTGCTCTATAATTGTCATCAGGGTGCATCGCGTTCACGAAGAAATAGCCATTCGCGTTGATGTGCATTCCAGTGACCTCAGCATTGGGTGGAAACATCATAACGCGGGTCATCGATTCAGGTGTTGTCCCTTCGCTGCTTTTGGCGATCGCAAGGGGTGCAATGAGGATGGCCAGCAGCAAGGCGATTGAGAGAATACTCGGAACTGACTTGTTTCGCATGTACTGTACATTAAATGATTAATGAAAAACATTACCCAACTTATGAGATTAAATAGAGAGATAATAACAGATAGGCCTACGGGATGTATCATGATTAGTAGTAATGACTCAGAAACTGAATCAAAACCTGCTGCTGGGAATGTTCCGGCAATTGTATTCATCATGATTGGATTGTTTGTCATTTTAATGTCAATCGGTGCCGTTGCCTTTTTTGGTGGGTTTTATGTCATGGACGAATGGGATTCAAAGGATTGGACCGAAACTGAGGTTCTAGCCATCGGCCAAGATTATACTGCGGATGAGGGTACACAAATCTTTTTCTACAATTATTCTGTTGATGGTGTTGAGTACAATTCGACCTTCAGTTGTGACTTCAATGTGCATGGAGAGTCAGAACAATCACAGGGAGGTTCTGGAGGAGTGGAACCGTGGCAGACCCAATGCCTACATGATAGCGAATATTATCTAAATCTGGAATCGGTTACATACAACCCTGATGATCCGTCTGAAATAGACGTTTATCCTGGTTTAACATACAGAATGATACTCGAGGTATATGGTCCTAAATTAGCCCCTGGTGTTTTCATATTAGTGGGAATTGTAATCGCTTTGAGAGGTGTGTTCGGCCCATCGTTTGGACCTTGGGCATCTATTGCGGACAAAATAGCCGAAATAAAGGGACAAATTACTGACGAAAATCGAATGAGAAAGTGATGATATAACAACTAGGTTCAGTTCCTTGTATAATTATTAGATAGTTGGGTGGGTACCCACTGTATCAGAAAATCCATTTGACTGAACAGCCAATCGAATCTGTCTGAGGATTTTGGACGCTTTCTCCAGCTAAGTATTGATCTAGAGCATCCATCATATCGGATGTTGTAGCCATCTGAGGATTCGTTGGGGAATCATCATATCTTCCGCGATATACTAGGGAACCATTTCCATCAAGTAGGTAGAACTCTGGTGTGCGCTCTGCCCCCCAAGCCTCGGAAACCGACTGGTCTGTATCAATGAGGAAAGGGTATGGAACACCCCCCTCACAAGCCTCAGTAGTTCGCTGTGCTGAATCAGAAGCGTAGTCAGGATTAGCCGCATTTGAGTTGATAGCAACAAAGCCTAACTCATTTTCTCCAGCCCGTTGTGCAAGTCCTTCTATTCTCCCGATGTTGCCCACTACATACGGACAATGCAAACAAGAAAACACAAGTATTGCTCCTCTCTCACCCATTACGTCGGCCAAACTCATCTCTGGTGTGCCAAGATTTGGGTGTGCGTTTGGGAGTGTGAAATCTGGTGCCTGGTTACCTACATTGAATGCCATACAATCGCTAAGCAGTGATTCAGCATCAACTCTTCGCTTGGTTTTCAAGCGGTTTTTGCTAATGATATTCTGACTTCATCTAACCTTGCTCTTCCCAATTTATTGTCTGGGTCAGCATCCAATACTTTGCGCCAAGCGACTTCAGCGTCTTGGAAATCTTCCCGCTCATGGTAAATTGCTGCAACTCGAAGTAATGCGTCTACATGTCGGGGAGCAAGTTTTGCGGTGGTCTTGAAATCTGCCAAAGCGCTGTCTGCCTCACCCATCTCAAGATACAACATTGCTCTCTGATAGTAACCTTCTGGATAATCGGGATTGAGGTTTAGTGCATTGTTTAGAGGTTGGAAAGCCTCGTCGGCTCTTCCCTGAGCGAGTAGACACGAACCTAGCCTAGTGAGGGCCACTTCATTCTCTGGTTGTTCTTGGAGAACTGCGCGAATCTCTCTCTCCGCCTCATCAAATATACCGTGTTGAATTAGTGCCTCACCCCGCCTTAGTTTAGCAAGCAGTAGGTTGGGGTAGGTCATGAGGAGCCAGTCACAATCGTCCAGTGCAGTTTGCACATCCTCAGCTAACAAATGTAGTGTGATTCGGTTGAGTCTAGCCCTAACATGGTGTGGATTTACCATCAATACCTCGTTAAACCTATCAAGTGCTTCTGAGAGAACACCTCTCTTAGCAGCCACTAATCCCTTTACATACGGGATTACAAGTGATTTTGATTCTGTGATGTCCGCCTCATCAATTAATCGAGCAGCATCATCAATTCGGCCTTCATCCACTGCAATTAGGCTCTCTTCAGCAGCAATCATTGGGTCATCCATCAAACGGCGAGATCTATTGAGTGAGATTGTTGCCTCATCGATATCGCCGGCCAAACGCTGACAGCGGCCAAGGCAAAGCCATGCTAGACCACTTTCTCTATCCGATTCTAATGCCTCTCTAAATGTGGCTTCTGCGGCTGATAAAATATCTGTGTCAGAATGGCCAGCATCCCTGTTAGTATCATAGTCTGCAAGTAGGAGCCTACCCTTTTGGATATGTAGTTCTGGGCCGCCCCAATTTGGTGCGTCTTCTATCACTGCCCATGCTTCATCTCTTCGGCCATTGAATGTGTGTATCTGAGATATTTCTGAACGAATTATTGAGTTTGATGGGTCTTTTTCAAGAACTGATTCCAACCACTCAAGTGAATCTTCAGAACGGTCACTACGTTCGTATAATTCTGCTTTGAGGAGAATCATTTCTGTCCCTCCAGCATCTAGGGCACAAGCATGAACTGCCGCCTTGAGGGCTTCTGCTAAACGCTTGGGATCACTACACAATAGTTGGGCTAATAGAGCCCATGCTTCACCGCTTTGCCTGCCACCTGGAAGTTCTAATCCTGATTCCACTGAATCAATTGCCAACAATGGTTCTTCGCGACGGCGATGGATTCTTGCCTTCAGTAGATATTGGTCAATAGTTGGGTTCTGCTCTATTGCCGCCTCAACAGCAGCTAGGGAATGATCTGAGGAATCACCTTGTAATCGCTCTTTCAATCCAGAAACAAAACTATGGTCAGCAGGAGTTGCTTTGCCTAGGGCCTCCAAACGTTGTACATTACGCTCTGCGGTCTCTGGCCGTAATACCGAAAGACGACGAAGTAGTTCAACATCATCTGGGAGTTGAGATAATTGCTCATCAACCCAATGAGCCTCTTCTTCAATATCTGCAGAATCTTTTGCTAATGTAGCAAGGCATCGCATTGAAGCTAAGTTTCCTGGGGCAAGATTACTAGCGACTTCTTTGTAACACGCTCTCGCCCAAGCATCCTCCCCTAACTCGTGGGCTATCTCCCCCAAACGACGGGCCTCCAAAGCAGTAAGACCTAGATTCTTGGGGCCGTGAATATCTAACTCAGTGAACAAATCAAACAAACGGTTTGCTAATGCCATAACTCCTGAATCTGGCTTCTCCTCTGCTTGAGTGAAATCACCATCCGTCGGGTGAGTTGCCAACATTCCTCTAATTGCTACCAACAATTGTTCTGCTGCTTCTCTAATGCTTGGTGAACCAACTTCTGAATCTAGTGATGCCTCCAATCCACTGATTGAATTATGTGCTGAAATCAAGCCTTTCAACTTTGGTTGTGTGTGGATTAATGCGGTGCAATCATCTGATAATCTACCAACTTCATCAATTAACAACATCATCTGTGTTGCCTGCCCTGCCCGTTCTGCAGCGGCATCTCGACTATACCTTCGGAAGTGCCCATCAACTTGAATCATCCAGAAAATGATGCCTCCGCCAAGTAGTGTTCCGAACAAGGTCAACCCAATTTCGAGCGGTGTCATAGACACCTCAGCCTACTGATTGCCTACTTGATGTTGACCCTCACTCTCCCGTAGGGAGAGCGATTTCACCACCCTCTACATTTTACCGACAATACACCATTATCAGGATTAAAGAGGGGGAAAAGGGGTGTTTTTTGGGTTCGAAGTTGAAAGTAGTCATTAGATGAATTAATTTCAGTGAATGAATTTCAAACAAGGGAAATTTAATCCTATTTTATTACTATTTGACCCCAAGGGTCAAGGGAACTATTGACAACCAACAGCGGACTCGCTGAAACGGGGATACCTCTTGGAGAGTGGTGACTTGCTAGCGGAGCGTAGACAGCGCTGGAGTAATCAAGGCTTTGACGCTGATGCGATTACTTCCCATCTAGAAAATGTCGGGGGTAACATTTCAGAATCGGTTATCAGGCTTGAAAACGCGATGATAACGGCACTTTCACTACGTCAAAAAGTTGCTAACTGGCCGACTCAATGGCCAGAGAGAGACGAATTACTGGAAATTCTACGAAACCCAACAAACTTGGAAGCAGGGGAGAGAAAATGGCGCGATGTAATCAGCAAAAGAAGACCATGGGTTTTCACGGCCAAAGATTCAGAGCATAGTTGGTCAAGAGAAGGGAGGAGTAACGAATTAAACCAATGGCTTGAACGATTAGAAGCGATTGATGAATCAATGACACCTTACTCAAACGATGTCATTTCAGCGATTGAAAATGTTAGTGCTACCAACCACATTGAAGAGGTTGTTTCAAATTTAGAACAACGTCAAATTAGACGTACTGTAATTCTTGAAGAAATGGTTGAACATTTACGTCAAGAAAGAGGTTGGGCTCTAACTGCATTAAGTGGTAATTTACAGGAAAGGTATAGTGAAGTAGATCGCATCCAAGAAATGGATACCACTCTTGGAAATATTGAGGAAGTTGTTGATGAAGTGATTTCAATATTTGACGCTGGAGAGGCAAGGAATTTGCTTGATAAAGCATCATTAGCACAGAAAATGGAAGATTCAGCAAGACTACAAACAATTCAAGAAAATGCTGAACAGACAGCTACAGACTATACCACTAGACTAACAGATATTTCAGCATGGCTTGAAAAACTTCGAGCAAGAGGGTTGCATATCAATGCACCAACACACCCGCAACCATCTGACCTTCTAAGCCTTGAAGAGAGATTTGACAATATTGAAAATAAGGTTGCCAGACTGAATGATTCTTGGCTAAAACTTGATTCGTTATTGACTCTTTTTCCCGAACGCGCTGGGGATGCAATTGCTTTACAAGGCCAAGTAGAGAGGGTTGAAAGTGTTGAAAGTTTGCTTGCGATTCTTGAAACGAAGAGAGATGAGAGAGAACAACAATCTCGGGCTAGATTGAATTCGTGGCGTGAATCTGGATTTGAGGTAGAACCTCTTGAAACATTGCTCAATAATCGTCCTAGGACTGGTTGGTTAGCAATTGATGAACATGCTAAAAAAATTCAAGTCTGCAAACAGATATTAGCAACTGTTGAAAGCATTGATGTTTCCTTTGATGGTGCTGATGATGTTGAGGATTGGCGTACTAGAATTACTTCTATTGATGTTGATTCTGATGATTATGAATTAATTCAAGAAGGTGTTACTAAGAGACTAAGGCGCAATCGTTGGCATCGTGAAAAATTGGATACGGCACGAGTTGCAATGGCAACATTGTGGCCTGCGGAAATAAATCCCCACGACCTTACATTATCTGAGTATGAAGAAGTTATCATGGGTTTGGAATCTGGTGAAAGTGTTGCCAAAATCGCTTTTGATTCTACTGAAAACAGAGTTGATAGATTGTTGTCCGCAACTATTGCAGAACTCGATATGTGGAGGCAGGAGGGGTGGGATGTTTCTGCCCTTGATGAATTAATTGAAAGAGACCATGTTGAATTATGGATCCAACTACCTAATTTAAGAGAGGCTATTTCTAACCATGGTCATTTGATTAAAAGATTGTTAAGACTACCATTTGAACGTGATGAAAATTTGTTACGAGAAGTGACTGAAAACTCAGCTCGGCCCGAGCAGTTAACTAGGCTCAATGACTCAATACCTGAACTAGCAAAGCACCTCTCTGCTTTACCTGTAAAAAACTCTAGAAACATTACTCTTTTCACCCCTTTACCACCTCAAGTATTCGCTAAATTGCATCCTTTAAAACCCATTCTTCAACCTATGTCGGAATCTGAAAAACCTGTTGAAAAGGAAGTTTTTGAGCCTATTGAAACACTACAAACTGATGCCACTGAAATAATTCCCACACCTGCTACTGTTCAATTAGATACAACTTTAGAAACTAATGATGAAGATTCTATTGTTCCGTCGCCAATGAATCCTACAGTGAAATGGGATGAAGGAGTAAATGATGTGGAATCCCCGCTAGAATCAGATGATTCGATTTGGGGCGAATTGTGGCAAAAAATTGGTGCGCCGATGAGCGCGTCGCCAAGAGATATACGGGTCCAACGACTGACGAGATTATGTGAACTGTTACAGCCAAAGAATGGCGAACAGAGTGAAAGAGAATTGAGGTTAATATCTAGGTTGGACAAGGTCGCTGAACAACTACAACATTGGACTATTCAGCGACTTGAAAGGAGACATTGTCGGACAGAAGGAAACTTAGCAAATACGTCAAAACGTTTGGCTGAGAAATTAGACGAAATACCTGGACCGGGGTTCAATTTACCTCGTGGTCTTGATGATTCTAAATTACCAGATGTTGGTGACATTGATGCCATCTCAAAACAAGTAGGGCGATTAGAAGCAACTGCAAAAATCCCACTTGCTAGAATGAAAGATGTTGCTAATGCAAACGCCTGAATTATTTTACTCGCTCAAATCATTGAGTAAATTGTTGGCTTCATCAGTACTAATTGAATCATCTCGTGGTGCCGCTTCAACTTCGTAACTGCTTGGCTCCTTGGCAATTTTAGGGGCGAAGGGGTCTGGTGCTATTTCAGTCACTCCAATCGGTGGGGGTGGGGGCGGCATCCCATCGTTGGCTATCGGGGGTTCCACAACTTGTGGTGGGGGTGGTGGGAGTGGTTTGAGTTGAGGGGGCGGCACTGGTGGTGCCAGTGGTGCAGGTGGTGCAGGTGGTGCAGGTGGTGCAGGTGGTGC
>CAXEOD010000094.1:0-7361 GCA_963997805.1 uncultured Candidatus Poseidoniales archaeon | reverse complement strand
CGACGCTCTTCCGATCTTCTTTCGTGAGATAGGTCTGTTCAACGGTGGTCCTTACCTCCACCCCACCCCTGTTCCTACGAGTGATGAAGACGGGAGGTTTTTCTTGGTTCAACCTCATTCCTGCAATTTCAAGTTCTCGGTGTAGTACTTTGAAATGTGCGTCTTGGAATGGGTCAACCACATACAGTACCATGTCAGAACTTCTGACGACTCCAAGGATTTCTTTGCCGCGTCCCTTGCCTTCAGCGGCGCCTTTGATTAGTCCGGGTAAGTCAAGAATCTGGATTTTTGCGCCCCGATGTTCCATCAGACCGGGTATACAGGTTAGCGTAGTGAAGGCGTATCCAGCAGTGTCGGATTCGGCGTCAGTGACTTGCCCGATTAAGGTTGATTTCCCCACACTTGGGAAGCCGACAAGGGCAACCGATGCATCTCCCGACTTTTTGACTTCGAATCCTTTGGCGGGACCGCCCGATTTTGCGTGGGCTGCGACTTTTTCCTGTTTGGCTTTGAGGGCAGCAATTTTAGCCTTCAATTTTCCAACATGGTGCTCAGTTGCCTTATTTTTCTGAGTTTTATCAATCTCAACTTGGATGTCAGCAATCTGTTCAACGATGGTTGCCAAACGATTCACCCCAATTTTACCAAGTCGGCTTGACCTTGCACTCTGACCTGCGGTCAGGCCTGTGACTTTTCAATCCGGCGTTTACAACTGCTCTTATTTGCCGTAATTCGTTGGGGAGATATTCATGGGGCAGGGCTGTGACGCAGTGTCATGGCAGACTTGCTAGCGATGGTCGTTGATAGCGATGCTTGGCTTAGTTTGTTGAATACTTCATCGACTGATTTGCATCAGCAAATGCAGGACAAATCAGGAAGAGAATTACGGCCAGAAATGACGGATTTTATCGAGCGCCGCTTTGATGTTGATGTTGAGGCAGAAATCCTTGACTGGATTGAAGATCACGATATCATTCAGGGCGCTGACTCAGTATTGCTCACCGCATCACAACGAATGGCGGCTGGCGCTGATATTGAGGAGATTGCATCAGGAATTTGGCTGTTAGCGGAATGGGCAAGTATAGGCACTTGGAGATGTATGGAAGGAAGGGGATTTTTGTATTTAGAACCATATATTGGAGAATCTATGAATCAAGTAGGTCAACTGTATGAGCAGAGAACTTGGGACGATGCGATTTCGAGTATCAAAACTTTGTCAAAACAGCAGTACTCAGAGGCAGTAGTGGTCGACTGGATGGGGCGTAGACAGCAGTTAGGTGAGACTCTAAATGAGAAAAATGACCCTCGTATATTGTCAACAATGCAGAGTCATCAAAGGCACGCAGAGTCACTTCACGGGTTGGCAGAATTTCTCACAGAGGGTGAAACGATTCTGTTAACAAGAAGAGATTGGTCATCTTACCTTAATGCCGGATTCGGTGGGTTCAACATTAGAAAGCTTCTCACCTCAGGCGTAGTGGAGGGTAAATGATGACAGAAGATGAGTGGGTAAATCCTTTTTCTGTTGTTGAGGAACCTCTGTTGATTGAGCCTAAGCCCCCGGAGCAGACCCCTGCACCTGCGTTGGTTGTATTAGGTCGATTTCAGCCCTTTCACCGAGGTCATGCGAAGTTAGTTGATGCGGCTCTTGATTACTCTAATGAAATCGGTTTGCCAAGTCGTATTGTTATTGGCTCAGCAAATCAACCAGAGTCTCTTGACAACCCTTGGACTTGGCAAGAGCGAAAACAAATGATATGTTGTTGGTTGGCAACAAATCATCCTAATGTTGATGTTGATGTGGTCGCAGTTCCTGATATCAATGACCCACCTAATTGGGTTGTACACGCAGAGAAATATCATGGCAGAGCGGGAATATTGTTTACTAGTGATGAACAAACAGCTGACCTTTATCGGAACTCCGATTGGCAAGTCGTTGAATCACCATTACAAGTAAGGGAATCATTGGAAGGTTGGAGAATTCGCTCAACCCTCAAGATGCTATCAACGGTATCTGAAAGGGAAGCATCCATCTCAGTAATGGTGGAGACAATTCCAGAAGAAGTGGCAGAACTTCTATGGGATGAAATTTGGCTGAAGAGGTTGGCTTTCCTTGGCAGACCGTATGAAGCCGTTGGATAGGATTATTCGCAAGATTCTGATGACCACTGTTGGTTTTCAATGTGTTCAGAAAAAGAGAGGACTCTGTCATCATTGACCATAAAATCGTAAACTCCTAGCCGGGATTGTGAATGAGCCCAAATTACTGCACTACCATTTTCACATTCAACGTGAAACAACATATCATCGGGGAAACGAATAGCAAAAGACCGGAATACGGAATGAATATACCCAGCATCTTCCGATTCAGCAACCACTTCAGTCCGAGGTTGGGAATCTATCCACGTAATGATTACTGACATTACTTCGGCTTTGCTTGCATTCACCACGATTCCTTGCTCGCCAGTAGCGCGGTACGGATTCGGAGCAATCCGTGAGCAGTTTTGAGAATCATCTGGGCATTGAGTTGGATATTCTTCAAACTCAAGCGTGGGTCCAGCAATCCAAACTAGGAATATCGTACAAATGTAAAGCGTGGTAATTCCCAATGCAAAGACTTGCAAGAGGCGTGGTGAACCGTACCATTTTTCTTCTTCACTCAATCACTTCACCGCCGTAACGATGACTCTGGCAGGTCTCAATACTCGGTCATGTAGCATCCAACCAGGCTCTAGCACCTGTACAACGGTATTTGCAGCGTGTTCTTCACTTGCTGGGATTGTGGTGATGGCTTCCATTATTTTAGGGTCAAATTTTTGACCATTTACATCAATCATTTTGGCACCATCAGCGATAAGTGCAGCTTCTAGATTTTTTCGAATCATGTTGATGCCTTCCATGATAGAATCATCAGTTGTTTCTGGCATCGATGAAATCGCTCGATCAAAGTCATCAAGAAGTGAAATTAGCCGCCTAGCAAGTCCTTGGCCACCATAGCGTAGCAAATCTGCTCTCTCTTGTGAGTGGCGTTTTCGGATATTTGCGATATCTGCGTCGCGATAAGCAATTTCTTTTTCAGCAGTTTCTGCTCTGCTTTCAGCTTCGGTGAGTTTCTCTTCAATCGTCAATTCCCGAGGCTCTTCCTCAACTTCGATTGTTGGAGCCTCGTCAGCGACAGCATCTATTGGCTCTGCTTCAGCCTCTTCGTCGTCACTCATCTAAGTCGGCCGACCCGCGCCTCCTTCATCAACCCGACGATTATGGTCGGTGCTTATTGAGCCAAATTAGGCTGACTTCCAATCGCTCATAAGTTGGATGAACCTCAATCATTGCTGCGGGTGCAGCAATCTCATCAGCAATACCTTCAGCAAGTAATAATGGGACCTCAATTCTCTCATTGTCTGCATCATAGTAGAGAAATTGCGCAGGTATATCACAGGTCTCAACTAGTTCTTCTAGGAATTCGTCAGATTCATCACCTTGGCAATAAATCGCGCCAAAAATTAGAGTTCCATCATCTGTTAGTTGTTCGTGTGGTGAGATACTTGCCTCTCCTCTTCTCATAAACCGGCGGCGGAGTTGACCTGAGTCTTTGTAAGACGAGGTACAATATTTGACCGAATAACCGTATGGCTCATGAGTGTCCATTCCGACGTTAGCCATATTCACTTGATTCCGAATTGCTCTTGCAAGTTCGTCAGACCCCTCTGCCCCAGCCGTTAATTCGTTGGTTAGATTAAATCCACGAAGTTCCATATTATCATGATTACCAACTGTAATTTCTAGTTCATTTAGATTGATGAATTCTATTGATGTATCGCGTAGTTCCTCAATTAGTTCGTAAAGTCTCTCTTCTTTATCTGGCTCGCATGGTATTTCTATTCCAACATTCATGTTGGTTTCTGCACATGCTGTTATTGTTGGTATGTAGCGCTCCAATTCCAAATCTAAAAGGTGAAATCTAATTTCATCTAAGCCAGAATCTGCTAAACCTTCTGCATGTTTAGGTGGAAATGGAATACTTGTGTAAAGATGGATGTGATGGTCATCACCCATCTTATTTTTCAGGGCTTTACAAGCCTCTTCCACACGCTCCCTAACCATCATGGGATCACCTCCGGTAATCCCCGTTCCGGTGGCGTCCATCGCCTTTGCTTCTTCTATTACAGCGGTCCAGTCAGCAACCTCGCATCGCCGCTCATTTGCATACATGTGATCTATTTCGCGGCGGTTTTCTGAAAGCGGGCAGTAATCACATTGCCAGTGGCATTCGCCGGTGATGAACAATACCATTTTACTGCCAATTTGGCATTGAATACACCCTTCTGCTTCATCTCTTGTCGGTGGTTCAACCGGTCCAGGCATGTTTGGTTGGTGAATTTCAAGTTTCAAGTTTCTTCACCTTCTGCGAGTTTTAACAGCCAAGTATGGAACCTCAGGTCACCAGATAGTTCGGGGTGAAAGGTCACTGCTAAACGGTTTTCTTGTCTTATTCCAACTACTTCTTGGTTGTGAATGGCGATTGCTTGGGCACCTTCACCAATTGAATCAAACCGCGGAGCACGGATGAATACCCCTAGATAGGGTTCTCCTAGCGTTGGGACTTCTAACATTGCTTGGAATGAATCTGCTTGGTTACCGTAGCCATTCCTGTTTACTGTTGCATTAACCAATGGTGTCCCCCTATCATTGGGTTGTGCAAGTAGGATTGCACCAGCACAAGTCGCTAGCACAGGGATTTTTTCATTTGTGCGCAACCATTCAAACAAAGCTGGTAGTAGATTGTTCAGGTCATTTGCACCCGTCAGTCGCATGGTTGTTGATTCCCCGCCAGGGAATACAATTGCATCGATTCCGTTCGTTTGAAGGTCAAGCGGGGTGCGCAATTCAATAATTTCAAGATTCAGGCCAAGTTCTTCAGATGCTGATTCTAAAGTGGCAATATGTGCATGTCGAGCGCCTTGCAGCATCACCATCCCGACCCTTACCATATGTTATCGGCGGTGCCACTCAAACATGAACCCATCACTCATACAGGCTTAATTTTTGATGAGTAGGTGGTAGTTGGCCCAATATTTATTGTTTGTAAATATGGGGTTGTACCTCATTGCCGGGGGGTGGCTTATATGATAGATGAAATCTGCCGCGATTAGGTTAGAAAACCTAAGAGGTATGAAAATTATGGATATAGATGTAAAAGGACACATGATGTTTGATTCAGGCATGAGTTATGGGATAAAGGATTGGTGGATAGGGACAATCGTTCTGATGGTAATAAATATGGCAATGACTATGGTAGCTGGTATGATAGGTGTGGCAATTGTTGGAACACTTTTCATGGTTTTAGTAGGCTGGGCTAGTTTAGGACTTTGGGTTGCTCGTCTCCGAGACCGCGGCCATTCAGATGCAATGGCTTTTGTTCTTAGAATCATTATCTTCCCATGGGGCCTAATAGAGTGCGCCTTCATGGGTAGTGCTGAGTAATTTTAGAGAACTTAGTAATCATTGGCGGTAAGAGAGCGTAGCCCTTGGGTCGCGGGCGCCACAGGGTACACCATCTGTTACCATGCTAATTGGCCGATGAAATGAAAGACCATCACGGCCCGCCTTAGGTTAATGCCACAGGGACGCATCCACAACTTTGGTGCCGGCCCCGCAGTTCTACCATTATCTGTGGTTGAGGAGTGCCGCGCAGCACTACCAAACCTGAATGGCAGTGGTTTTGGCTTACTAGAAATCTCTCATCGTAGCCAAACTTTCCAAGATGTTGTTGATTCAGCAATGTCAGGTCTTCGCCGTGTACTTGGGGTACCAGATGACTACACCGTTCTTTTCCTACAAGGTGGCGCATCACTACAATTCTACATGACAGCTCTCAATCTTCTTGATGAAGGGGAGAAGGCAGACTATCTCCTCACTGGCGGATGGTCAAAGAAAGCATTGGCTGAAGCACAGCGAGTTGGTGATGCTCAAGCGGCTTGGAGTCCTGATGAAAGCAGATTCAAGAGAGTTCCTAAAAATGGTGAATACCAAATCAGAGAAGATGCAGTTTTCGTGCATTATACCTCGAACAATACTCTGTATGGCACCCAGTTCCATCATCTCCCAGATAGTGCTGGTAAACCTCTAATTTTAGATGCAAGTTCTGATATTGCTGGCGTTCCAATTGATATTTCAGCACACGATTTGGTCTACGCAGGGGCGCAAAAGAACCTCGGTCCAAGTGGGGTGACGGTAGTGATTCTCTCTCCGTGGGTGCTTTCCAAGGTGGGGGATGGGATACCAACAATGCTCGACTATTCTGTCCACGCTTCCAAAGGCTCATTGTTCAACACACCCAATACCTTCGGGATTTTTGTGCTTGATAGAGTGTTTAACTGGATTGAAGAAAATGGTGGTTTACAGGCTTCAATCGCCAGAAATCAAGCAAAGTCTGAACTGCTTTACAACGAACTTGATCGCACAGATTTCTGGGTGCCACACGCTGACAAGGATTCACGCTCAGTGATGAATGTAACATGGCGATTGGCAGATGAGTCACTAGAATCAGTATTCTTGGCCGAGGCTGGAGATGCAGGACTTGGTGGCTTGAAGGGACATCATTCAGTTGGTGGGATTCGGGCATCAATGTACAATGGATGTCAGATTGAAAACGTTGAATCACTTGTGGTATTCATGCGTGAGTTTGAGTCACGTAATTCGTAATTGTTACTTACTGTGCCAATACATTGGTTGGTACAGGACCGTACATATTGTCATGAGGCTCGCCGTCTGAAACCATCCAAACAATGAGCAGAATTAGTCCTACACATGGAATAAGGCCTATGAGTAAAAACCAACCGCTTTTCCCTATATCATGCATACGACGCACTGAAACCCCTAAGCTTGGTAGAAAAATACCGAGCATAACTAAAACCCCAAAGCCCAGACCAATCATTATTCCAGCATCACCTAAAGCAGCAAATACTCCCATTAGTATCTGAGTGCCAGTAGATACTAAAACAGTAAATAAATAAAACCACCAATATTCGGAGCGGGATGCCCGTCCTGAAAAATTCACATAGTTATTCTGTAAAGCGTTTTTTACAGCGTCCATAAATCCCATCATCTGGGCTGGTCTTCCTGTCATCATTGCAGGATCTATTACTCCACCTACTACTGTTGGTGCTGGTTGCATAGACTAAGGGTAGTCAATAGGGTTCTTCTATCTTCTTACACACCATGAGGAAGCCAGATATTCTTCACATGGGTTGACTGACGCAAGAATTCATCTCCGCTAGCATCCATGTTCACTTTCCAGACTCTCTTCATGTTGCTAACACTGGCAATTTGCACTTCATCAACATCTCCTACACCTACCC